>NZ_JBEYEW010000016.1:168170-174944 GCF_040634095.1 Streptomyces sp. NPDC007205 | reverse complement strand
CGCACGCACCAGTCCTACGGCGCGCGGTCTCGACGCGCGTGACCCGGATCCGGATGACGGTGGCCACGGCGACGGAAGCTCCTGGCGACGGCGTAGGCGGCGCTCGGCGCCGACCATCCGGGGCGGAGCACCCACGCGAGCCGATCACCCTGCCCGCCCCCGCCACACTCCCCTGCCACCCGGCCGACCCGCCGCGCACGCACCAGTCCTACGGCGCGCGGTCTCGACGCGCGTGACCCGGATCCGGATGACGGTGGCCACGGCGACGGAAGCTCCTGGCGACGGCGTACGCGGCGCTCGGCGCCGAGCGGCCGGGGCGGAGCACCCACGCGGGCATGTGTGCTGTGTCGTACGGGCTCTCGCTCGGGCCTCCGCGCGGCCTGTTCGTCCCCTGGGAACAGCCACGGCCTCCGGCGTGCTCCGCGGGCCCGGCCTCCTGCTGAACCGTAGGCCGGGGCCGCCGTACGGGGGTGCGGGCCAGGACCGGGTCTGTGCCGCCCTCCCCGCACGGCGGACCTGGTGCTCGGAACGCCGGGCCCACCGGGACACGGCGACGAGGCCGGCCGGCCGAACGCGGACACCCATCCCTCTCCGGTACCGGAGGTCCCTGCGAGGAGCCGACGGACACCGGCCCGACGGCCACCGGCGACGACGTGCACCGCGCCCGGCCGTCACCGCGCCGTCCGCCCCGCTCCCCCGCCCCCCACCACCCTGGGAAGCCGAAAGCATCGCATGAGGTTGGCCGGGCCCGCTGAGGTTCGTCGGGCCCCGCGCAAAGATCAGCGGCATGGGCGCCGCCGCGATCCCCTCAGAACCAGCCACCAGCCGTCGGGCCCCGCCCCGGACCAAGAGACGCAGTCGGCCATGCCGCCCTTCGGGTGGGTATGCGGGGCCGGGAATCGGGAAGTGATGGCGCTAGGCGATGGGAGGCACTGATGGCGAACTTTCTCGACCGGGCCAGGGAGCAGGCGCAGAGCGCCCTGAACCAGGGCAAGCAGAAGGTGGACGAGCTCCAGCAGCAGCGGGCCGGAAACGATCTGCTGAAGCAGCTCGGGGCGGCGTACTACGCCGAGCGGCGCGGTTCCGGGTCGGCGGAGGCCACTCAGCAGGCCCTGTCCGCTCTGGAAGCCCACATCTCCGCTCACGGGGACGGCTTCCTGCACGGAACCTGAGTCGGCGGACCCCGGCCCTGCCCGGCAGGGCATCTCGTGGCACAGTCGAGGTGGAGCCGGGGCTGCCGTGTGCGGGGGCAGGGTGTCTCCCGGTGGCAAGATCCCTGACACCGGCACGTCATCCATTGTTCCGTGTCCGTCAGGCGGACCTCGGCGGCGGACGGCACTGGGTGCCGGATACGGTGGTGACACCATGAGCGCTTCGCAGACCTCCGCTTCACAGACCCCCGAGGTCCCCACTCTCCTTGTCAAGATCTTCGGCAAGGACAGGCCGGGCATCACGGCCGGCCTCTTCGACACCCTGGCCGCCTACCTCGTCGACGTGGTCGACATCGAGCAGGTCGTCACCCGGGGCCGCCTGGTGCTGTGCGCGCTGGTCACCCAGCCGCCGGCCGGCCTGGAGGGCGACCTGCGGGCCACCGTGCACAGCTGGGCCGAGTCGATGAAGATGCAGGCGGAGATCATCTCGGGGCGCGGCGACAACCGGCCGCGCGGCCTCGGGCGTTCTCTGGTGACCGTCCTCGGTCACCCGCTGACCGCGGAGTCGACGGCCGCCATCGCCGCCCGGATCGCGAAGTCCGGCGGCAACATCGACCGTATCTTCCGGCTCGCCAAGTACCCGGTGACAGCAGTGGAGTTCGCCGTCTCCGGAGTGGAGACCGAGCCGTTGCGCACGGCCCTGGCCTCCGATGCGGCGGCACTGGGTGTCGACGTCGCGGTCGTCTCGGCGGGTCTGCACCGGCGCGCTCAGCGTCTGGTGGTCATGGACGTGGACTCCACGCTGATCCAGGACGAGGTCATCGAACTGTTCGCCGCGCACGCCGGCTGCGAGGACAAGGTCGCCGAGGTGACGGCGGCGGCGATGCGCGGGGAGCTGGACTTCGAGCAGTCGCTGCACGCGCGCGTGGCGCTGCTGGAGGGGCTGGACGCCTCCGTGGTGGACAAGGTGCGCAACGAGGTCCGGCTGACGCCGGGCGCGCGCACCCTGATCCGCACGCTGAAGCGGCTCGGTTACCAGGTCGGTGTCGTCTCCGGTGGCTTCACGCAGGTCACGGACGATCTGAGGGAACGGTTGGGCCTGGACTTCGCGCAGGCCAACACGCTGGAGATCGTTGACGGCAAGCTCACCGGCCGGGTCACCGGCGAGATCGTGGACCGCGCCGGCAAGGCGCGGCTGCTGCGCCGGTTCGCCGCGGAGGCCGGAGTGCCGCTGTCGCAGACGGTGGCGATCGGCGACGGCGCCAACGACCTGGACATGCTGAACGCGGCCGGTCTGGGCGTCGCCTTCAACGCCAAGCCGGTGGTCCGCGAGGCGGCGCACACGGCGGTGAACTTCCCCTTCCTCGACACGGTGCTCTATCTGCTGGGCGTCACCCGCGAAGAGGTCGAGGCGGCCGACACGCACGACGAGGGGTGAGCCGGTCCGGCCGGCCCGGATGCGGCAGGGCCCGGCACCGCGCGGGTGCCGGGCCCACGCGTCTGTGTGAGGTCACTCGGCGGGCGCCCAGTAGTCCATGAGGGTGGCCACGCCCGGCTCCAGGGTCTTCCAGGAGCCGTCGAAGGACAGCACCGCGAAGCCGGCCGCCGGGAAGCCGCGGCGGTTCATCCGCTCGCGGGCGTCGCCCTCGGCCGCGCCGGACAGGATGTCGGCCAGGCCATGGACGCCCGGGTTGTGGCCGATCAGGATCACGTTCCGCACGTCCTCCGGAGTCTCGTTGAGCACGGCGATCAGTTCGCCGGGCGAGGCCTCGTAGAGCCGCTCCTCGTAGACGGTCTTCGGCCGGTGTGCCAGCTCGTGGACGGCGAGCTTCCAGGTCTCGCGGGTCCGGGTCGCGGTGGAGCACACGGCCAGGTCGAAGGTGATACCGGTGTCGGCCAGCTTTCGTCCGGCGACCGCGGCGTCCTTGCGGCCCCGCTCGGCGAGCGGGCGCTCATGGTCGGACACCTGTGGCCAGTCGGCTTTCGCATGCCGGAGGAGGATGATCCTGCGAGGTTCTGCGGCGCTCATGGGACCCAGCTTCGCATGAAACACGCCAGGGGGCGCAGGGAGTTGACATGCGGATTCGCCGCGCGCTGAGGCTCCCGGTCAGCGCGTGAGGAGGTGCTGGGCGCGCTCGAAGAGGTGCGTGATCGCCGGGTCGCTGCTCGCCGCGTGCGCGTCCGACGGGTTCAGTATCAGGGCGAGGAGCGCGATGAAGGCGAGCGCGGGCAGGGCGAGGGCCCACCAGGGCAGCCGGATGTCGACGCCGCCCGTGGACGCCGGGTGGGGCCGGGAGGGGGTGCGGGCCGGCATGATCGCCTCCGTGGGTCTTCGAGCGGGTCCGTGGCCGTGTCGTGCGGTCACGTCTCGAAGCTACGGAATCCGGGGCCGTCAACCCATCCGGACTTCCACCCAGTTGACCCTGACCCTTGCCCCCTAGGGGATGGGGGGCTACCCCCACCATCCGCCGTCGGACGCGGGCCGGGACACCGCCCGGCGGCGCCCGTCAGGGGGAGAGGATGGTCGCGATGACGGCGATGACGGCGATGACGGCGAAGAACGCGCCGAAGACGAGCAGCATCTTCTTCTGGCCGTTCTGCGGGTTCGGGTCGAGCACAGGCTGCATGCCCCCAGTCTCGCACCCTGCGCGCCGCGAGGGTCGGCCGGGGCAGGTGCCGCAGCAGACGGACAGCCGAACGGCGGATCCGCCCGGCCCTGAGCCCTGTCGTCACATTCGCGCCTGCCCGGCGACCCCTGGCACGCACGCCCGGCGGGGGCCGGTGAATACCGGCCGTCGCACACATACCTGCGGGGAGTCGGCCAGTCCGCCCGGCCCGGCCCGGCCTGCGGACGCAGGCAGCACCACCCGGCCGCGTGGTCCGCGGGGCGGCTCTGCTGCCCCGCTCCCGCCAACCGGCCCGGGGCCGGGCGTGCAGCGAGCCCGCTGGACCGGGAGAGGCTGATGCACCCGGGCGCGCTAGCTGGTCGCCTCGTCCTCGACCGTGCGGTCGCGGCCCGCCAGGAAGCCCACCACCATCTGCGGCACCATCAGGCCCGCCATGAGGGCGATCGGCAGTCCCCAGCCGCCGCTGTGCTGGTAGAGCACGCCGACCAGCAGCGGGCCGGGAATGGAGATCAGATAGCCGGTGCTCTGCGCGAACGCGGACAGCTGGACCACTCCCTGGCCGCTCCTGGCCCGCATGCCGACCATCGTGAGGGCCAGCGGAAAGGCGCAGTTGGAGACGCCGAGCAGCAGCGCCCAGGCCCAGGCTCCGGCCGCCGGCGCGACGTACAGGCCGGCGTATCCGGCGAGGCCGCACACGCCCAGGACCAGCGCGATCGGTCCCTGGTGGGGCAGCCGGGTGGCGACCCGCGGGATGACGAAGGCCAGCGGCACGCCCATCACCATGGTGACGGCGAGCAGCACGCCCGCGGTGCCGGCCGGAACGCCGGCGTCCCGGAAGATCTGCGGCATCCAGCCCATGGTGATGTAGGCGGCGGTGGCCTGCAGGCCGAAGAAGACCGCGAGTGCCCAGGCGGTGCGGCTGCGGGTGATGCGCAGCGGCGCGTGCCGCTCCGCCGCCGCACGCTCCCGCTCCTGCTCCCGCGGCTGTGCGGGCGCGGTGCCGCGATCCCGTACGAGCGGCAGCCAGGGCAGGACGGCGGCGCCGGCGACGGCGGCCCACACGGCGAGGCCGGACTGCCAGCTGCCGCCCATGGCGTCCGTGAGGGGCACGGTCACCGCGGCGGCCAGGGAGGTGCCGAGGGCGAGGGCCATCGAGTAGAGGCCGGTCATGGAGCCGACCCGGTCGGGGAACCAGCGCTTGACGATGACCGGCATGAGCACGTTGCTGACGGCGATGCCCATCAGGGCGAGCGCGCTGGCGGCCAGGAAGCCGGCCGTGCCGCCGAGATACGGCCGTATCAGCAGGCCCGCGGTGATGGCGGCCATCCCGGCGCACACCACCGCGGCCGGTCCGAAGCGGCGGGCCAGGCGGGGGGCGGTGACACCGAAGACCGCGAAGCACAGCGGGGGTACGGAGGTGAGCAGGCCGGCCACGCTGCCGCTCATGCCGAGCCCGTCGCGGACCTCCTCCAGGAGCGCGCCGAGGCTCGTGATGGCCGGGCGGAGGTTCAGCGCGGACAGCACGATGCCGACCACGACCAGGCGGGTCGCCCACGCGCGCGTGCGGCCCGCGCCGGGGGGCGTCTCGGGGGTGCTCGTGGCGGCGGCCGTACCGCGTCCGGTCGGTGACATCGCCGTACGGGTCTCCACTGTCCGGGTTTCCTCACGTGCCATGAGAGCCATCATAGAATCATGGGATGATTGGTTGTCCACTCCCGGGAGGTCCGAGCCCGGGACCGTCGTGCGAAGGTGGGCCATGCCCCTGAGCCACCCGCGCCGTTCGGCGCTGTCCGAGCAGGTCATCGCGGAACTGCGCAACCAGATCACCTCCGGTGAGTGGCCGGTCGGCTCGCGCATCCCGACGGAGCCGGAACTGGTCGAGCAGCTCGGCGTCGCCCGCAACACGGTCCGCGAGGCCGTCCGCGCGCTCGCCCACAACGGCCTGCTGGACATCCGGCAGGGCTCGGGCACCTATGTGGTGGCGACGAGCGAACTGGCCGGCGTGATGCACCGCCGGTTCGCCGGTGCCGACCCCCGGCACATCGCGGAGCTGCGCGCCGCGCTGGAGTCGGCGGCGGCGAGGCTGGCCGCCGAGCGGCGCACCGAGAAGGACCTCAAGCAGCTGGACACGCTGCTGGAGCGGCGCGAGGTGGCCTGGGAGGCGGGCGAGGCGGAGGCCTTCGTCACCGCCGACGCCACCTTCCACCTGGCCGTGGTGGCCGCCTCGCACAACGACGTGATGACGGCGATGTACGCCGATCTGGGCGAGGTGCTGCGGGACTGGCTGCGCGCGGACGTGGGGGCGGAGCTGACACCGGAGACGCACATGGAGCACACGCGCCTGCTGGACGCGATCCGCACCGGGGACGCCGAGACCGCGGCAGCCGAGGCCGCGAGCTATCCGTTTCTGTGCCGCCCGGACCGGTTCAGCGCTCCCTCTGGTGGCTGATCCAGACCGACCGGACTTCCTTCCAGCACCGCCCGGCGAGCCGTACGGTCATGGCGGGCTCGGCGTCCACCGGAGCGCTGTCGGTGTCGATGTCCCACCAGCGGGCGCACTCGATGTGCAGCCGCACGCGATCGGTGTCGACATAGGGGTTGTGGCAGTAGGCCACCACATGGGAACCATGGACGGTCGTCCGGCAGGCGGCCCCGAAGAGGTTCGGCGCGGGTGGCTTTCCGTCGTCCACGCGCGCGTACGGCATCGCCTCGTACGGCAGGGAGAGCACGAGGGCCACGGCCACGGTCACCGGGGCCAGGCTGCGGGACAGGCGCACAAGGGGACCTCCTCGGCCGGGCTGCGGAGGGACGCGTGGTGACGCGTAATCCAGGGTGCGCCGCCCGGACCGGTGGGCGCCCGGCCGGTGGGCCGAACGGGTGACGCCCCACGCCTTGGTCACCGCCGCGGCCGGGGGGCGCGGCCCCCCCAAAGGTGGGGGGCCCCCCCCCCGGGACCCCCCGGCCGCCGCCGGCGCGCCCCCCAGGCCAGGGAGACC
>NZ_JBEYEW010000016.1:95509-168160 GCF_040634095.1 Streptomyces sp. NPDC007205 | reverse complement strand
CCGCCCGGGGGGGCGCCCGGCGGGGGGGCCCACGGGGTCCCCCCCCCCGCTTTGCACCCCGCCGGGGCGGGGGCCCGCCCCCCCCACGCGGGGCGGCCCCCGGCCGCAGGTCACGCCGGAGCGGCAGCGGTCACGCGCCGATCGCGTGCAGACCGCCGTCCACGTGGATGATCTCGCCGGTGGTCTTCGGGAACCAGTCGCTCAGCAGGGCGACGATGCCCTTGCCGGCCGGCTCCGGGTCCTTCAGGTCCCACTCCAGCGGGGAACGGGAGTCCCACACGGAGGCCAGCTCGCCGAAGCCCGGGATGGACTTGGCGGCCATGGAGCCGATCGGACCCGCCGAGATGAGGTTGCAGCGGATGTTCTGCTTGCCCAGGTCGCGCGCGATGTAGCGGCTGGTCGCCTCCAGGGCGGCCTTGGCCGGGCCCATCCAGTCGTACTGCGGCCAGGCGTACTGCGCGTCGAAGGTGAGGCCGACGACCGAGCCGCCGTTCTGCATCAGCGGCAGGCAGGCCATGGTGAGCGACTTCAGGGAGTACGCCGAGACGTGCATGGCGGTGGCCACCGACTCGAACGGCGTGTTGAGGAAGTTGCCGCCGAGCGCGTCCTGCGGCGCGAAGCCGATGGAGTGCACGACGCCGTCCAGGCCGCCCAGCTCCTCGCCGACGATGTCGGCCAGCCGCCCGAGGTGCTCGTCGTTGGTGACGTCCAGCTCGATGACCTTGGTGGGCTTCGGCAGCTTCTTCGCGATGCGCTCGGTCAGGGTGGGCCGCGGGAACGCGGTCAGGATGATCTCCGCGCCCTGCTCCTGGGCCAGCTTGGCCGCGTGGAAGGCGATGGAGGACTCCATCAGCACGCCGGTGATCAGGACGCGCTTGCCCTCGAGGATTCCGCTCATGGTGATCAGTGACCCATTCCCAGTCCGCCGTCAACGGGAATGACGGCTCCAGTGATGTACGAGGCGTCGTCCGAGGCGAGGAACCGCACCGTCGCGGCGATCTCCTCGGGCTGCGCGTAACGGCCGAGCGGCACCTGCGAGACGATGTTCTGGCGCTGCTCGTCGGTGAGCGCCTTGGTCATGTCGGTGTCGACGAAACCGGGCGCGACGACGTTGAAGGTGAGGTTGCGCGAGCCCAGCTCACGGGCGAGGGAGCGCGCGAAGCCGACCAGGGCGGCCTTGGAGGCGGCGTAGTTCGCCTGGCCCGCCGAGCCGAGCAGGCCGACCACGGACGAGATCAGGATGACGCGGCCCTTCTTGGCGCGCAGCATGCCGCGGTTGGCGCGCTTGACGACACGGAAGGTGCCGGTCAGGTTGGTGTCGATGACCGAGGTGAAGTCCTCCTCGGACATGCGCATCAGGAGCTGGTCCCTGGTCACGCCGGCGTTGGCGATCAGAACCTCGACCGGACCGTGCTGGTCCTCGATCTCCTTGTAGGCCTGCTCCACCTGCTCCGGGTCGGTGATGTCGCACTTGACGGCCAGGAAGCCGGCCGGCGGCTCACCCGAGCGGTACGTGATCGCGACCTTGTCGCCGGCGTCGGCGAATGCGCGGGCGATGGCGAGGCCGATGCCCCGGTTGCCTCCGGTGACGAGAACCGAGCGGCTCAACGGATCACCCTTTCGATAGCGGTCTGCAGATGTCCGACAACCCGCCCGAACACCTGGATGACAGGCGGCTTCATCGAAAACCTATCGGTCGCACCGCGCGCGTGGGCAATCGGGCACCGACAGTGGCGCGGGAGTGTCACTGTCGGATCCCTACAGAACACCCCGGGTCCGGGCCTGAAACATGTGGTCCGCCGGGCCGCTCCCACGACATGATCGGACCCGACAGGCCACGACAGCAGGGAGACCTCCGTGCCCCATTCCATCGACGAAGCCTTCACCGCGCTTCCGCTACGCGCCCTCGCCGACGCCGCGCTGGCACGCGCGCGTGCGCTCGGGGCCGAGCACGCGGACTTCCGTCTCGAGCGGGTGCGCAGCGCGTCCTGGCGGCTGCGCGACGCCAAGCCCGCCGGATCGTCGGACACCACCGATCTCGGATACGCGGTGCGGGTCGTGCACGGCGGTACGTGGGGCTTCGCGTCCGGGGTGGACCTGACCCTCGACGCGGCGGCCAAGGTCGCCTCCCAGGCGGTGGCCATGGCCAAGCTGTCCGCGCGGGTGATCAAGGCCGCCGGGTCCGACGAGCGGGTGGAACTGGCCGACGAGCCGGTGCACGCCGACAAGACGTGGATCTCGTCGTACGAGATCGACCCGTTCTCCGTGCCCGACGAGGAGAAGGCGGCACTGCTCGCGGAGTGGAGCACGCGGCTGCTGGCCGCGAACGGCGTCACTCACGTGGACGCCTCGCTGCTCACCGTGCACGAGAACAAGTTCTACGCCGACACCGCGGGGACCGTGACGACCCAGCAGCGGGTGCGGCTGCATCCGGAGCTGACCGCCGTGTCGGTCGACGAGTCGAGCGGGGAGTTCGACTCCATGCGGACCATCGCGCCGCCGGCGGGGCGCGGCTGGGAGTATCTGACCGGCACCGGCTGGGACTGGGACGGCGAGTTGGAGCGGCTCCCGGAACTGCTCGCCGAGAAGATGCGGGCGCCGAGCGTGGAGCCGGGCCTGTACGACCTGGTGGTCGACCCGTCCAACCTGTGGCTGACCATCCACGAGTCCATCGGTCACGCCACCGAGCTGGACCGCGCACTGGGCTACGAGGCCGCGTACGCCGGCACCTCCTTCGCCACCTTCGACCAGCTGGGCAAGCTGAGGTACGGCTCCGAGCTGATGAACGTCACCGGGGACCGCACCGCCGAGCACGGCCTCGCGACCATCGGGTACGACGACGAGGGCGTCGCGGCGCAGTCCTGGGACCTGGTGAAGGACGGCACGCTGGTCGGCTACCAGCTGGACCGGAGGATCGCGCGGCTCACCGGGTTCGACCGGTCCAACGGGTGCGCGTACGCCGACTCCCCCGCCCATGTGCCGGTGCAGCGCATGGCCAACGTGTCCCTGCAGCCGGACCCGGCCGGACTGTCCACGGAGGGCCTGATCGGCGGGGTCGACCGGGGCATCTACGTCGTCGGCGACCGGTCCTGGTCGATCGACATGCAGCGGTACAACTTCCAATTTACGGGTCAGAGGGCATACATGATCCGGAACGGCCGCCTTGAGGGGCAGGTCAAGGACTTTGCATATCAGGGGGTCACCCCCCAGTTCTGGGGCTCCATGGAAGCTGTCGGAGGACCCCAGACCTACGTACTAGGAGGGGCTTTCAACTGCGGAAAGGCCCAGCCCGGACAGGTCGCCTCCGTGTCCCACGGGTGCCCGTCCGCCCTCTTCAAGGGCGTCAACATTCTGAACACCACGCAGGAGGCCGGCCGATGAGCGCCCGTACCCACAAGCCGCACGAGATCGTCGAGCAGGCGCTCGCGCTGTCCCGGGCCGACGGCTGCGTCGTCATCGCCGACAAGCACTCCACCGCGAACCTGCGCTGGGCGGGCAACGCGCTCACCACGAACGGTGTGACGCGCGGTCGTACGCTCACCGTGATCGCGACCGTGGACGGCAAGGAGGGCACCGCCTCCGGTGTCGTGTCGCGCTCGGCGGTCACCGCGGACGAGCTGGAGCCGCTGGTGCGGGCTGCCGAGGCCGCCGCGCGGGGTGCGGGACCCGCCGAGGACGCGCAGCCGCTGGTCGGTGATGTGCCGCAGTCGCCGGACTTCACGGACGCGCCGGCCGAGACCTCGTCCGCGGTGTTCGCCGACTTCGCGCCGGCGCTCGGTGACGCGTTCGCACGCGCGCGTGCGGGCGGCCGTGAGCTGTACGGCTTCGCCAACCACGAGCTGGTGTCGACGTACCTGGGCACGTCCACCGGGCTGCGTCTGCGGCACGACCAGCCCACCGGCACGCTGGAGCTGAACGCCAAGTCGCCCGACCGTACGCGCTCGGCCTGGGCGGGCCGCGCCACGCGGGACTTCAAGGACATCGACCCCGGCGCGCTCGACGCCGAGCTGGCCGTACGGCTCGGCTGGGCGGAGCGGCGCGTGGAGCTGCCCGCCGGCCGGTACGAGACGCTGCTGCCGCCGAGCGCGGTCGCGGACCTGCTGATCTACCAGCTGTGGTCGGCATCGGGCCGGGACGCCGCCGAGGGCCGGACCGTGTTCTCCAAGCCGGGCGGCGGCACACGCGTCGGCGAGCGGCTCAGCGAGCTGCCGCTGACCCTGCGCAGCGACCCGAACGAGCCCGGCCTGGAGTGTCCGCCCTTCGTGGTCGCCCACTCCTCGGGCGGCGACCAGTCGGTGTTCGACAACGGTCTGCCGACCCGCACCACCGAGTGGATCAGCGAGGGTGTGCTGAAGCACCTCACCACCACCCGGCACAGCGCGGGCCTGACCGGGCTGCCGGTCGCCCCGGTGCTCGGGAACCTGATCCTGGACGGCGGGAACGACCGCTCGCTGGAGGAGATGGTCGCGGGCACCGAGCGCGGGCTGCTGCTGACCTGCCTGTGGTACATCCGCGAGGTCGATCCGGCGACGCTGCTGCTCACCGGCCTGACCCGGGACGGCGTCTACCTCGTCGAGAACGGCGAGGTGACCGGGCAGGTGAACAACTTCCGGTTCAACGAGTCGCCGGTGAACCTGCTGCGACGGGCCACGGAGGCGGGCCGTACGGAGAAGACGCTGCCGCGCGAGTGGAGCGACTGGTTCACCCGGGCCGCGATGCCCGCGCTGCGGATCCCGGATTTCAACATGAGCTCTGTCAGTCAGGGCGTATAACCTCGTAGGCGTTCGTGGTCGGGTGTCACCCGACTGCCCCAAGATCACCGAGGAGACACGAGAACCGTGACGGACATCGTCGACGAGCTGAAGTGGCGGGGGCTCATCGCCCTCTCCACGGACGAAGACGCGTTGCGCAAGGCGTTCGCGGACGGTCCCGTCACGTTCTATTGCGGCTTCGACCCGACCGCGCCCAGCCTGCATCTCGGCAACCTCGTGCAGATCCTGACCATGCGCCGCATCCAGGAGGCGGGCAACCGTCCGCTGGCGCTGGTCGGTGGTGCCACCGGTCTCATCGGTGATCCGAAGCCCACGGCGGAGCGCACGCTGAACGCGCCGGAGGTCGTGGCCGGCTGGGTGGAGCGGCTGCGCGCCCAGATCGAGCCGCTGCTCCACTTCGACGGGCCGAACGCCGCCGTGATGGTCAACAACCTGGACTGGACCCAGGGTCTGTCGGCCATCGAGTTCCTGCGGGACATCGGCAAGCACTTCCGGGTCAACAAGATGATCGCCAAGGAGGCCGTCTCCCGGCGGCTCAACTCCGACGCGGGCATCAGTTACACCGAGTTCAGCTACCAGATCCTGCAGGGCATGGACTTCCTGGAGCTGTACCGGCGGCACGGCTGCGCGCTGCAGACCGGCGGCAGCGACCAGTGGGGCAACCTGACCTCGGGCACGGACCTGATCCACCGGGTCGAGCCGGACGCCGTGGTGCACGCGCTGGGCACGCCGCTGATCACCAAGGCGGACGGCACGAAGTTCGGCAAGACGGAATCCGGCACGGTGTGGCTCGACCCCGAGATGACCACGCCGTACGCGTTCTACCAGTTCTGGGTCAACGCGGATGACCGGGACGTCTCCAAGTTCCTGCGCATCTTCAGTTTCAGGTCGCGTGAGGAGATCGAGGAACTGGAGCGGCAGACCGAGGAGCGTCCGCAGGCCCGGGCGGCGCAGCGTGCGCTCGCCGAGGAGCTGACGACGCTGGTGCACGGGGCCGAGCAGACGGCCGCGGTGATCGCCGCGTCCCGAGCCCTGTTCGGGCAGGGCGAGCTGGCGGAGCTGGACGGCCGGACGCTGGCGGCGGCGCTGTCCGAGGTGCCGCACATCCAGGTCGCCGAGCTGGGTCCGGTGGTCGACCTGTTCGCCGAGGTCGGTCTCGTCGCCAGCAAGTCCGCTGCGCGGCGGACGGTGAAGGAGGGCGGTGCCTACGTGAACAACGTGAAGGTCGCCTCTGAGGACGCCGTCCCGGGCAAGGTGGATCTGCTGGACGGGCGGTGGCTGGTGCTGCGGCGCGGGAAGAAGAACCTTGCCGCGGTGGAGGTTGTTGCCGGGTAACGCCGTGGGGGCGCGGGGCGGTACAGCCCGCGCCCCTTACGGGGCGCTCACACCCGCTGTGCCTTTCTCCTGCCCAGCGTCGCCATGTAGAGGGCGTCGACCGCCGCGACGATGATGATCGCCGCGACCAGCTGGAAGATGTGCCGGCTCCAGTCGATGCCGCGGGTCGCCGCCACGCCGACGGCGCGGGCGACCGCGTTGCCCACGATCGCGCCCAGCATGCCGCAGATGGTGGTCAGCCACAGCGGGCTGTGCTGCTTTCCGGGGATGACCGCCTTGGCGATGATGCCCAGCACGAATCCCACGATGATCGCCCACAACCAGCCCATGGCTGCCTCCTCGTACGGCTCGACGTGAGCATTACGGCCAGTGTGGGCCGGTGGGCCGTACGGCGCATGTCGGGTTCCCCCGGCCGGGGCAGGCCGGGGACGTCACCGCAGGCAGCGGGCCACCCGGTCTCGTGGGCGGCGTGGCCGCGGCGTAACGTGGGAGGTCGGGCAGGGTCCGAGCGGGCGGATGGTGAAATGTGATGCGGAAACAGCACGGCGGCGGCGTCCAGGTGTTCCAGATCACCGGAGCCCGGACGGGGCTCGCCGAGGACGTACGGGGCCGGCAGCGGCGGTACGTCATCTCGATGACGGTCCGCACGGCGTCGGTGATTCTCGCTGTCTCACTGTGGAACGTCGAGCGGTACGTCGCGCTCGTGGCGCTCGTGCTCGGCGCGGTACTCCCCTATGTCGCCGTGGTGATCGCGAACGCGGGCCGGGAGCGGCCGCCGTCCCTTCCGTCGACGTTCATCACCGCGCCGATGCGGCCGATGCTCACGCCGCCGCGGGCGGAGGAGGCGCAGGAGGAGTCCGTTCCACAGGACTCGGCGGCTCCGCCGGCGGGGGCGCGCGGTGAGCATCCCGACCCTGTGTGACCACGGCGGACACGGTGGAAGCGGAACGGCGCCGCCCGTCCAGCTCAAGAAAAGCTCAGATCAATCATGCAGTTCCAGTGCCGGTCGGTGGGGTAGCCGTGACATACTGCGTACGCGCTCCGCATCCCCCGTCGGAGCGACGGACCGACGCCGGGCAGCTCCCCCCGTGGCTGCTCGGCGTCGCCTTGTTCGAGCCCCTTCTGTGAGACGAACCCGAGACGAACCTGTGAGTGACGAGACCCCGGTCTGCTCCGCCAAGGGCTGCCGCGCCGACGCGGTGTGGGTGCTGGCGTGGAACAACCCGAAGATCCATACGCCGGAGCGGCGCAAGACGTGGCTCGCCTGCGAGGAGCACCGCGAGCATCTGTCGCAGTTCCTCGGGGTGCGGGGCTTCTTGAAGGACGTGGTGAAGTTCGCGGACTGGCAGGAGCCCGAAGGGGCCTGACGCCAGACGGTGCCTGAGCCAGAGGGCGCCTGAGCCAGAGGGCACCTAGCCGCCGATCGCCGACATCGGTCGGTCCGGTTGCACGAACGACGGGTCGTCCAGGCCCGCTCCCGCCTTCTTGCCCCACATCGCCAGTTTCCAGATCCGGGCGATCTCCTCGTCCGGGGCGCCGGAGCGCAGGGCCGCGCGGAGGTCGGTCTCCTCGGTCGCGAACAGGCAGGTGCGTATCTGGCCGTCGGCCGTGAGGCGGGTGCGGTCGCAGGCCGCGCAGAAGGGGCGGGTGACCGAGGCGATGACGCCGACCCGGTGCGGACCGCCGTTCACCAGCCAGCGCTCCGCCGGGGCCGAGCCGCGCGTGTCGGCGCCCTCGGGGGTGAGGTCGAAGCGCGTGCGCAGGGAGGCGAGGATGTCCCCGGCGGTGACCATGCTGTCCCGCTTCCAGCCGTGCTGGGCGTCCAGGGGCATCTGCTCGATGAACCGGAGTTCGTAGTCGTGCTCCACGGCCCAGGCCAACAGGTCGGGGGCCTCGTCCTCGTTCAGGCCCGGCATCAGGACCGTGTTGACCTTGACCGGGGTGAGACCGGCCTCGCGGGCGGCCCGGAGGCCTTCGAGGACGTCCTTGTGGCGGTCGCGCCGGGTGAGGGTCTTGAAGACGTCCGGGCGGAGGGTGTCCAGGGAGACGTTGACCCGGTCGAGGCCCGCGGACTTCAGGGCGGTCGCGGTGCGCCCGAGGCCGATGCCGTTGGTGGTGAGGGACATCTGGGGGCGCGGGGCCAGGGCCGCGACCCGCTCGACGATCCCGACCAGGCCCGGGCGCAGCAGGGGCTCGCCGCCGGTGAAGCGGACCTCCTCGATGCCGAGCATCCGCACGGCGATGTCGATGAGGCGGACGATCTCGTCGTCCGTGAGCAGGTCGGGCTTGGCCAGCCACTGCAGGCCTTCCTCGGGCATGCAGTACGTGCAGCGCAGATTGCAGCGGTCGGTCAGCGAGACCCTCAGGTCGGTGGCCACTCGGCCGTAGGTGTCGATGAGCACGTGGGCCCCCTCCCTCGAATCCCGGAGTCATTGTCTTCCGTCACTTGCGAGCCTACGTGACCCCACCGACAACGACAGCGACCCGATCCGACGAGGTGCGACGAGGCCGCGTCGTAGGACCCTACAGTCCTTTCCCGACGCGGCCGTCGTACGAATGTCAGTGCACCGTCAGTGCGCTCCCGTCAGTGCGCTCCGGTGCCGGTCAGGGACCGCACCTCCAGTTCGGCGTACTTGCCGGCGTCCGGGACCTCCTTCGACAGCAGGGTGCCCACGGCGCCGAGCAGGAATCCGACGGGGATGGAGATGATGCCGGGGTTCTCCAGCGGGAACCAGTGGAAGTCGACGCCGGGGAACATCGACGCCGGCTTGCCGGAGACCACCGGTGAGAACAGCACCAGGCCGACCGCGGTGACCAGGCCGCCGTAGATCGACCACAGGGCCCCGGAGGTGGTGAACCGCTTCCAGAACAGGCTGTAGAGGATGGTCGGCAGGTTGGCCGAGGCGGCGACCGCGAAGGCGAGGGCGACCAGGCCGGCCACGTTCAGGTCGCGGGCGAGGGCGCCGAGGACGATCGAGACGGCGCCGATGCCGACGGTCGCCCAGCGGGCGGCGCCGATCTCCTGCTTCTCGGTGGCCTGCCCCTTCCTGATGACGTTGGCGTAGATGTCGTGTGCGAAGGAGGACGACGAGGCCAGGGTCAGGCCCGCGACGACCGCGAGGATCGTGGCGAAGGCGACGGCGGAGATGGTGGCGAGCAGGACGGCGCCCCACTCGGAGTCGGTGCCGCCCAGATGCAGTGCCAGGAGGGGTGCGGCGGTGTTGCCCGCCTTGTTGGAGGCGATGATCTCGTCCGGCTTGATCAGGGCCGCGGCGCCGAAGCCGAGGGCGAGGGTCATCAGGTAGAAGGCGCCGATCAGGCCGATCGCCCAGATGACCGACTTACGGGCGGCCTTCGCCGTGGGCACGGTGTAGAAGCGGATCAGGATGTGCGGCAGGCCCGCGGTGCCGAGCACCAGGGCGATGCCGAGCGAGATGAAGTCCAGCTTGGTGGTGCCGGTGGCGCCGTACTTCAGGCCCGGCCCGAGGAAGGCCGCGCCCTTGCCGCTGTTGTCGGCGGCCCTGCCGAGCAGATCGGAGATGTTGAAGTGGAACTTCAGCAGGACCAGGAAGGTCAGCAGCAGGGCGCCGGCGATCAGGAGCACCGCCTTGACCATCTGGACCCAGGTGGTGCCCTTCATGCCGCCGATGGTGACGTACACGATCATCAGGACGCCGACCAGGGCCACGATTCCGATCTTGCCGCCGTCGCTGGTGATGCCCAGCAGCAGCGAGACGAGGACGCCGGCGCCCGCCATCTGGGCGAGCAGGTAGAAGATCGACACGACGATGGTGGAGGTGCCGGCGGCCGTGCGGACGGGGCGCTGGCGCATGCGGTAGGCCAGGACGTCACCCATGGTGTAGCGCCCGGAGTTGCGCAGGGGTTCGGCGACCAGGAGCAGGGCGACGAGCCAGGCCACCAGGAAGCCGATGGAGTACAGGAAGCCGTCGTAGCCGAACAGGGCGATGGCGCCCGCGATGCCGAGGAAGGACGCGGCGGACATGTAGTCGCCGGAGACGGCGAGGCCGTTCTGGAAGCCGGTGAACTGGCGTCCGCCCGCGTAGAAGTCGGCGGCGTCCTTGGTCTGGCGGCCGGCCCAGACCGTGATGACGAGGGTCGCGGCGACGAACACCGCGAACAGGGTGATGATCAGCGTCCGGTGCTCGCTCGCCTCACCGGCGGCCAGCAGGGTGTGCGACGCCCGGCCCGTGGCCGACAGGGTGTGCTGCGCGGGGCTCATGCGCCGCCCTCCATCCGGGACTTGATGGCCTGCGCCTTGGGGTCGAGCTTGGCGGCGGCGTGCCGGGCGTACCACCAGGCGATGAGGAAGGTGGTGAGGAACTGGGCGAGGCCCAGGACGAGGGCCACGTTGATGTTGCCGGTCACCTTGGTGCCCATGAAGCCGCCCGCGTAGTTGGAGAGCAGGACGTACAGCAGGTACCAGGTGATGAAGGCGATGGTCAGCGGGAAGGCGAAGGAGCGGTGGGCGCGGCGCAGTTCCCCGAACTCCGCGCTCTGCTGCACATCGGCGAACTCCTCGGTGGAGGGAAGTGGCGCCCCCGGCGTCGCGGGGGGCGGTGTCTCGGTGGCCACGGAGTCTCCTCGCGTTGCGGTTGCTGTGAGTGGACGGGGGCTCGATGGTGCTCGCGCTCCCTGCCCGAGGTCCACGGCGCCACGCGAGGACCGGTTCAAGTCCTATGAGTTCTTTCGCAGGTGTTCTTGGTGAGTCATTGCCGAGTCATTGCTGAGCGGTGAGGCGGGGGGATAGCTTCTGCCTGCACCACGCGTCATGTACCTGCCCGAGCACCGATCTGTGTCTCGGGCGGTTCTGTATCCGGATGATGTGGAGATCCCATGGCTCATCTGCGCTCCAGACGCCGGCTCGCGCTCGCCGTGCCGGTCGTGTTGTCGCTGACCGCCTCGCTCGGTTTCCTGCCGGCGGCGGCCTCGGCGGCACCCGTCGCGGCCCCGGCGGCGCGGGCGGCGGACGACGGACCGAATCTCGCGTACGTGGTCAACACCCGTACGGATCACCGCACGATCGAGTCGGTGCAGCGCGAGATCATCCGCAACGGCGGCACCGTCGTGGCCCGTTACGACCGGATCGGCGTGATCGTCGCGCATGCGGCGAACCCCGGCTTCGGGGCGCGGATGCGCGCGGTGCGCGGGGTCGACTCGGCCGGTGCCACGCGCAACGCGCCGCTGCCCGCCCAGTCCACCACCGACATGGGCACGCCGCAGGTGCTGAGCGCCGAGCAGGTGGCCGAGGCCAAGGCCGCCGACGGCCAGGACCCGCTGGAGCCGCTGCAGTGGGACCTGCCGGCGATCAAGGCGGACAAGGCGCACGAGAAGACCCTGGGCAGCCCGGACGTCACGGTCGCGGTCATCGACACCGGCGTGGACGACACCCACCCTGACATCGCGCCGAACTTCGACCGCTCGGCCTCCGTCAACTGCGTCTCCGGCAAGCCCGACACGGCGGACGGGGCCTGGCGGCCGAGCGCGTCGGAGAGCCCGCACGGTACGCACGTGGCGGGTGAGATCGCGGGCGCGAAGAACGGCGTCGGCATCACGGGCGTGGCACCCGGGGTCAAGGTGGCCGGGATCAAGGTCGGCGACCCGAAGGGGTACTTCTACACCGAGGCCGTGGTGTGCGGTTTCGTGTGGGCGGCCGAGCACCACGTCGACGTGACCAACAACAGCTATTACACCGACCCGTGGTACTTCAACTGCACCGGTGACCCGGACCAGAAGGCGCTGGTGGACGCCATCACCCGGGCCTCGCGGTACGCGGAGAGGAAGGGCACGGTCAATGTCGCGGCGGCCGGCAACGAGAACTACGACCTCGCGTCCGACTCGATCACGGATCCGTCCTCCCCGAACGACGGCACCCCGTCGGACCGGGTGATCGACCCGCACGCGTGCTTCGACATACCGACCCAGCTGCCGGGCGTCGTCACGGTGGCGGCGACGGGCGCGAAGGGCCTGAAGTCGTCCTACTCCAACTACGGCCTCGGCGTGATCGACATCGCCGCGCCGGGCGGCGACTCGACCGCTTACCAGAAGCCGGAGCCCCCGGCGACCAGCGGGCAGATCCTCGGCCCGCTGCCGGGCGGCAAGTGGGGATACATGTCCGGTACGTCGATGGCGACGCCGCATGTCGCGGGTGTCGCCGCATTGATCAAGTCAACTCATCCGCACGCTCCGGCCTCCCTGGTCAAGGCGCTGCTGTACGCGGAGGCCACCGCCACGCCGTGCACGGACCCGTATGACATCAACGGTGACGGCAAGGCAGACGCGGTGTGCGAGGGCCCGAAGAACTACAACGGCTTCTACGGCTTCGGTACGGCGGACGCGCTGGCCGCAGTGACCAGGTAGACGCGGAGGCGCAATATATTGATTCAGTCAATAATGCATAGTACAGTCATGACTGAAATCAAGTTCGCGTGGTCCGCTCTGGGCGGCGATCCCGTCCGTCTCGCACGGCTCACCACCGTGCCGCGGGAAGGCGTGCTCCCGGCGCGCCTTCCCGTACGGGAACTCGCCCGCGCCTGTGTCGGCGCGTGTGCGCTGGCCGCCGCGGAGCTGGCGGCCCGCCGGGCCGGCCTCGCCGAGGTGCCCGGCGTCCGGGTCGACGACGGCGCTGTCGCGGCCGCCTTCCACAGCGAACGGCATCTGCGGGTCGACGGGCGGGCCCCGGTCACCTTCGCGCCGCTGTCGCGGTTCTGGCGGACGGCCGACGGCTGGGTGCGCACCCACGCGAACTACCCGCACCACCGGGCCCGGCTGCTCGGCGCGCTCGGCCTGCCCGCGGACGCCCCGGTGGAGGAGGTGGCCGCCCGGTTCGCCGAACGCTCCGCGCTGGAGGCCGAGGAGGCGGTCTACGGCGCCGGCGGCCTCGCCGTGGCCCTGCGCACCCCGAAGGAGTGGCAGGCGCACGAGCAGGCCGCCGAGGTGGCCGCACGCCCGCTGGTCGAGCGCGAGCGGCCCACCTCGGCACCCGCGCGCGTGCTCGCACCCCTGGACCCGGCCGCCGCTCCCCTGCTGCCCGCCGCCGGACTGCGCGTCCTGGACCTCACCCGGGTCCTCGCCGGCCCGGTCGCCACCCGCACCCTCGCCCTGCTGGGCGCGGACGTGCTCCGTCTGGACGCCCCCTGGCTGCCCGAACATCCCGACCAGCACGCCGACACGGGCTTCGGGAAGCGGTCCGCCACGCTCGACCTGGAGACCGACCGGGACACCTTCGAGGAGCTGCTGAAATCGGCCGATGTCGTCGTCACCGGCTACCGGCCGGGCGCCCTCGACCGCTTCGGGCTCTCCCCCGAGGCGCTGTTCGCGCGCCGGCCCGGGCTGGTCGTCGCACAGGTCTCGGCGTGGGGCGCGTACGGCCCCTGGGGCGGGCGGCGCGGTTTCGACAGCCTTGTGCAGGTGGCGACCGGTATCGCGGCGACCGAGGGTTCGGCCGCGGAGCCCGGTGCGCTGCCCGCGCAGGCGCTGGACCACGGCTCCGGCTATCTGCTGGCGGCGGCCGTCCTGCGGGCGCTGACCGAGCAGTCGTACGACGGTGGCGGCCGGTGGGTGCGGCTGTCCCTGGCCCGGACCGCGCACTGGCTGACGGACGGGATCCGGCCGACCGCGGCCACGGGTGGTGCGCCGTACGAGGGGCCGGAGGCCTGGCTGGCCGAGACCGGCAGCTCGCTCGGCCGGCTGCGGCACGCGCTGCCGCCGGTGTCCTTCACGGGCGGCCCCACCGACTGGGCACGGCCTCCGGTGCCCTGGGGCTCGGACAGCGCCCGCTGGCGGTGAGTGGGCGGGCGGACGGAAACGTACGTATGCGTGCAATGCCGTAACCGCTGCTCGGGCCGTCGGCGGCGCTGCGCGGCACCGGGGAGGCCGCCGCGCCCGGAGTCGCGCTCGGCGTTCCTCTCGGCGAGCTGTTCGTGCACCGGCTCGCCCGGCGCCTGCCCGGGTGTGCCGCCCCAACGTCCGCGCAGCCGGGCGCCGTTCGCCTGTGTCGCCGGTTTCGCCGCCGCCGGGCCGGCGCTCGCCTCGGTGGTGGCCACCGGCGATCTGCCTTTCTGCCGACGGCCCTGTGCGCGTTCGCCCGCCGGCGGTCTGCTGCACGCCCTGCGGCTGATCTGGCTCTGGGACGGCGGCCCGGCCGGGACCGCGCTGCTCGGCCGCCACGCGCGCGTGGCGGCCGTTCTGCGGCGGTCACCGCGACGGGTGTGTGCGGTGCGCTGCCGCTGCCGAGCCGCTGCAGCCGGCCGGGCGTGGCCGCCTACTGGTCGTTCGTGACCAGCACCTTCAGGGCGGTGCGCTCGTCCATGGCCTTGTAGCCGTCGGGGACGCCCTCGATGCCGACGGTCATGTCGAACACCGGGGAGGGGTCGATCGTGCCGTCGAGGACGTCGGGCAGCAGCTCCGGGATGTAGGCGCGGACCGGGGCGACGCCGCCGCGCAGGGCGATGTTCCGGTCGAACATGACGCCGAGGTCGAGGCCGGTGCCGCTGCCGTGCGGCACTCCCACGAAGCCGATCGCGCCGCCGTCACGGGTGATGGTGACGGCCGTCCGCATGGACTGCTCGGTGCCGACCGCCTCCACGACGGCGTGCGCGCCCTGGCCGCGGGTGAGTTCACGGACGGCCTCGACGGCCGCGTCCCCGCGCTCGGCGACGACGTCGGTGGCGCCGAAGCGACGTGCGATGTCGGTACGGACCTCGTGCCGGCCCAGCGCGATGATCCGCTCGGCGCCGAGCCGCTTGGCGGCCAGGACGGCGCACAGGCCGACGGCGCCGTCACCGACGACCGCGACCGTGGCGCCGGGCCGGGCGCCCGCGCCGAGGGCGGCGTGGTGGCCGGTGCCGAGGACGTCGGAGAGGGTCAGCAGGGCGGACAGCAGATGGTCGTCAGTGGCCGCGTCCTTGGGGAGCCGGACGAGGGTGCCGTCGGCGAAGGGCACGCGCACGGCCTCGCCCTGACCGCCGTCGTAGCCGACGGAGCCCCAGAAGCCGCCGTGTTCGCAGGACGTCGTCAGGCCCTCGCGGCAGTAGTCGCAGACACCGTCGGACCACATGAACGGCGCGACCACGAGGTCACCGCGCCTGACGGTGCTCACCTCGGAGCCGGTCTCCTCGACGATCCCGAGGAACTCGTGCCCGATCCGCTGGCCCGGCTGCCGGGCCGCCTCGCCGCGGTAGGCCCACAGGTCGCTGCCGCAGATGCAGGCGCGCAGCACCCGCACGACGGCGTCGGTGGCCAGCTGCACCAAGGGCTCGGGCACGTCCTCCACGCGCATGTCGTACGGGGCGTGGATGGTGGTGGCGCGCATGGCGAGGGTCCTTCTCGTGCGGGATCGTGCGGTGCGCCCAGGGGGTGGTCGAGCGCACCTCACGGTACGCCGTCGCCGCCGCGGGCCGCGCGGCCAGGGTGCCGGACCGCTACACCCCCGCCGCCCCCAGCAGGGTCCCCGCCGCGTACGTCACCCCCATCGCGAGCGCCCCGCCCAGCACGTTCCGGAGCACCGCGCGCCTGGGGGCGGCCGCTCCCAGCCGGGCGCTGCTCCACCCGGTGAGGACCAGCGCGGCCAGTACGGACGCCACGGTGACCGGGAGCCGCCAGGCGGCCGGGGGCAGCACGATGGCGAGCAGGGGCAGCAGCGCGCCCACGGTGAAGGCGAGGAAACTCGCCCAGGCCGCGTGCCACGGGTTGGCCAGCTCGTCCGGGTCGATACCGAGCTCCACGCGCGCGTGGGCCCTCAGCGCGTCCCGCGCGGTGAGCTGCTCGGCGGCTTCCCGGGCGACCTCCTGGGACAGCCCGCGCTGCCGAAGCAGCTCGGTCAGCTCCTCCAGCTCCAGTTCGGGCTGCTCGCGCAGCTCACGCCGCTCCACGGCCAGCGCGGCCATCTCCGAGTCCCGCTGGCTCGACACGGACACGTACTCCCCCGCCGCCATCGACATGGACCCGGCGAGCAGGCCGGACAGACCGGCCGTGAGCAGGGCGGCGCGGGAGTCCGTCGCACCGGCCACGCCGACGACGAGTCCGGCGGTGGACACGATGCCGTCGTTCGCCCCGAGGACGGCCGCCCGCAGCCAGTTCAGGCGGGAGCCCAGCGCACCGCCGTGCGCCTCGTCATGGGTTGGTTCCGTCACAGCAGGGAGGATCGCACCCCTGCCCTCACCACACCCGCACCGACGCCCCCCTCGCGAACACCGGACTGGTCGCGTCCGCCGGGGGTTCCGTCAGCGGTTCGGCGATCTCCGCCACCGTCGGGCCGACCTTGGCCGCGACCGAGTCCAGCAGGTCGAGGTCGAAGCCGTAGACGCGGGCTGCGTTGCCGCCGAGCATGGCGGCGAGCTCGTCGTGGGGGACGCCCGCGCAGGCGAAGCGGAGGGCCTCGCGGGTGTAGGGGTGGGTGCCCTCGTCGTGCGGGTAGTCGCTGCCCCACATGATCTTGTCGACGCCGATGCGGTCGCGCAGGAGCACCTCGTGCGGGCGCATGAAGCTGGCGCCGACGAAGCAGTTGTCCCGCCAGACCCGGGAGGGCGGCGCGCCCATGCCGTCGGCGAGTCCGGTGCCGAACTTGGCCTCCGCCGTGTCCGCCTGCGCGGACGCGGCGACCAGGCGGCCGTGGTAGTAGTCCAGCATGCCGAGCACTCCGGGGATCCAGCCGGACCCCTGTTCGGTGAGGACGAGTCTCAGGTCCGGGTGACGGCGGAAGGCGCCGCCGAACACCAGGTGCCACAGGGCGCGGTGGGAGAACCACGTCGTCTCCACCATGAACACCGCGCGGGCGGCCGGTTCCTCGCCGAGCGGCGGGGAGGCCGAGCCGGCGTGGTGGTTGACGGGGACGCCGAGTTCCGCGCAGGTGGCCCAGATCGGGTCGTAGGTGCGCGAGTACAGCTCGGGCAGTCCGGAGCCGGGCGGGGTTCCGGGCAGCATCAGGCCGCCCTTGAGGCCCGCCGACGCGGCCCACCGGATCTCCTTGACGGCCTCCTCGACGTCCCCGAGCAGGATCTGGAAGACGCCGGCCCGGCGGCCCGGCGTGGCCGCGCAGAAGTCCGCGAGCCAGCGGTTGTGGGCGCGCAGTCCGGCCCAGCGCCGCGCGAAGTCCTCGGCGCCCGGCGGCGGGGCCATGAGCGAGCCGGACGGGAAGAACGGCGGGATGGTGTTGGGGAAGATCACCTCCGCCACGATCCCGTCCGCCTCCAGCTCCGCGAGGCGACGCTCGGAGTTCCAGTTGCGGTCGGCGGAGTCGGCGAGCAGGTCCTCGTAAGGATTGACGTAGGTGGCCGCCCAGACGTCGAAGTCGTCGTGGTGGCGCTTCTCCAGATACGGCTTGTAGTCCAGGAGGTCGGCTCCCGCGTGGCAGTCGGCGGAGATCACCGTGTAGCGGTCGTCGTTCACCGGGTCACCCCCAGAACCGGGAAGTCCTCGTCGGTCAGCCAGTGCCGGCCCGTCTCGCGCGAGCGCGCCCAGGACGCCTCCACGGACGCCTGGTCGGCCGGCTGGCCGAGTTCGGCGGGGGTCGGGCCGATGCGTCGGGCGAGCGGCGTCAGCTTCTCGACGTCGAAGCCGAAGACGTCAGCCGCCGCGAGGCCCAGCATCCGGCGGGTCTCGCCCACCGGGATGTCGTGGAAGGTACGGCGCAGCCACGCGCGCGTGTCGGGCCAGGTGCCCTCGGGGTGCGGGAAGTCGCTGCCCCAGAGGATGTTGTCGACGCCGATCTCGTACCGCTGGGCCAGCTCGCGCCGCTTGGTGTTGGTGGCGCAGACGAACACCTGCCGGTCGAGGTACTCGTGCGGCGGGCGCTTCAGCCCCTCGAACGGGGAGAGCTTCTTGCCGCCGTGCGCACCGAGGTAGAGGCGGTCCATGAACCACAGCAGGTTCGGCAGCCACCAGCAGCCGGACTCGGCGACGCCGAAGCGCAGGCCCGGGTGGCGTTCGAAGACGCCGGACCAGAGCAGGAACCACAGCGGCCGGGCCGGCCACCAGGTCACCTCGCTCACAAAGATGCCCAGGTGGTCGCCGTACTCCTCGCGGGGGGCGGCGCCGGAGTGGGTGAGCACCGGCATCCGGCACTCGGCGGCGGCCGCCCACACCGGGTCATAACGGCGGTCGTGGTACGGCTCCTTGCCGGCCCACATCGCCGGGATCATCAGCGCGCCGAGGCCGGATTCCCTGGCCCGGTGGATCTCGACGACGGCCTCGGACACCTCGCCGGTGACCGGCACCAGGGCGACCCCGCAGTGCCGTTCGGGGTGCTCCGAGACGAACTCCGCGAGCCAGCGGTTGTGTGCCCGCGCGCCCGCCATGCCCAGTTCGGGGTCCTGGTCGCCGGTCAGGCCGAGGCCCACGCCGAAGGGCGCGGCGGTGCGGCTGTCGACCGCGTCGGCGTCGGGGAAGACCACCTCCGCCACCACGCCGTCCCCGTCCAGCTCCTTCAGGCGCTGTGCGGTGTCCCAGCCGCCGCGCAGGCCCTCCTCGTTGTCGCGGAACCACTGGTCGGCGAAGGCCTCGTTGCGGATGCCGAGCCGGGTCATCTCCTCGCGGCGCCGTTCACGGCCCGCGAGGAACTCGTCGAAGTCCCGGTGGAAACGGCTCTCCAGATAGGGCCGGTACTCCTCGGTGGGGAGCCCGGCGTGGCAGTCGGAGGAGATGACCAGATAGGGGGCGTCGTCTGTGCTCACCAGGGTCTCCGCTCAGTCCAGGACGAAGCTTTCGAGGTACGACGGGTTCGCCCGGTCCAGCATCGACCGGGCCCGCGCGCGGATCCGGTCGTCGCTGTGCTCGCTCGCCGGAAGCAGCCAGAAGCGGTTGGCCCGGATGCCGGTCACGACGAGGTCGGCGACCTCCTCGACGGGCGTGAAGCGGACCTCCCGGCCGGCGGCGCGCATGGCCGCCTCCCACTGGTCGAGGCTGCGGTACGGGGTTCTGCGCGGGCGCTGCTTGGCGTAGCGGGCGGGGCGGTTGCGGTGCGACTCCCACAGACCGGTGCGCAGCATGTGCGGGCCCGGGAAGAGCACTGAGGCGCCCACGCGCGCGTGCTCGGCCTTCAGATGTGCGTACAGGGACTCGGTCAGGGTGACGACGGCCGCCTTGGTGACCGCGTACACGGAGGCCGTCGGCAGCGGTGCTATGCCGCCGTCGCTGGAGGATGTATTGACCACATGACCGGGTTGACCCGACTTGATCATCCTGGGCACGAACGCCTGGACACCGTGGAAGACTCCCCACATGTTGACGGCGAAGGCCCACCGCCAGTCGTTCGGGTCGTGTTCCCACATCCGGCCCTCGGCGCCCGAGCCGACGCCCGCGTTGTTGCACAGGACGTGCACGGCGCCGTAGGTGTCGTACGCCGCCTCGGCCAGCTCCATGACCTGGGCGCGTTCGCCGACGTCGACCACGCGCGCGTGCACGTCGGCGCCCTCGGCGCGCAGGCCGGCCGCGGCCTTGTCGAGGGCGGCCTCCTCCACGTCGGCGAGGACCACCTTCAGGCCCTCGGCGGCGAACCGGCGGGCCATGGCGAGCCCGGTCCCGCTCGCCGCCCCGGTGACGACGGCGACCTGTCCGGCGTGCAGATCCATGCGGCTCAGCTCCTTCCGGGCGGTGCGTCGAGGATCTGCAGCGGATCGTCGTAGCGCTGGTGGACGTACGGCAGCAGCGCCTGGGCGTCGACCCGTTCGACGACCCGTCCGCTCTGGTCGCTGCTCTTCTCGCCGAGGGTGATCTCGCGCAGGCGCAGCACCGGAAGGTCGGCCACGGGGTCGTACGCCGACTCGCGCAGGACGACCTCCCCGGTGACGCGCTCCAGCCTGCGCACCGTCTCGTGGCGCACGCAGTGCACCAGCACCGGGTCGGTGTCGAAGCCCGCACCGTCCACGGCGGGGAGGAACTTGAAGTAGAAGTCGGTCCGGCGGCCCGGCTCCGGCAGGGGCAGCTCGCCGCCGACCGTGCCGCGCACCTCGACGAACGCGATGCCGTGCCGGGCCAGAGCCGCCCGTACGCCCCCGCCGTCGCGCTCGACCGTCACCTCGCCGAGCTTCTTGGGCTCGCCGAAGACCTCGCGCCCGCCGGTGAGGGCACGCTCGTGGGTCATCGGCATGACCAGCGGGTACCAGCCCTCGGCCGTGCCGTGCGCGGCGGCGACCGCGAACGAGCCCGCGCCAAGGGGGTATCCCGGGAGGTCGACCTTGCTGATGGTCACCCGAACGAGTGGGCTGCCGGTGGGTTTCAGGGGTGGTGGCAGGACGGCGGCGACCGCGTCCGGGTCGGTCTCCCAGACGGCCACCACGCCGGTGGACCAGATGTCCGCAAGCCGCGCGCCCGCGCTGCGCGTCGCGGCGATCTCCCGCTCGGTCCGTGCGCCGTAGCGTACGCGTGCGTGTTCGCGTGCGCGTGCCATACGCCGTACCGCCCTTCTGCTGGCCGGTGTTTCTGACGAACCGTCACCTGTAACACAGTTACAGCAGACCCGGCGCGGGGTAAAGACACGCGGACGAACGGGAGTTGGGGGATCATGGCGAGCGGCCCGAGAGGTGCGCTGAGCCGGGAGGCGGTGCTGGACGCCGCCGCGGGGCTGGTGCGGCAGCACGGCCCGGACGCCCTGACCATGCGCAAGCTGGCCGCCGAGCTGGGCACCGCCGTGACGTCGATCTACTGGCACGTCGGCGGCCGTGAGGCGCTGGTCGACGCGCTCGTGGAGCGGACCGTGGCCGAGCTGGGCGAGATCCGCCCGTCCGGACGCACACCGGAGCAGCGCGTGGTCGGCGTCGCGTGCGCCCTGCGCCGGCAACTGCGCGACCGTCCGCATCTGGTGGCCCTGGTGCACGAGCGCGGGCTCACCGAGCGGATGTTCCTGCCCGCCCAGCAGGTCCTGGTGCGCGAGGCGCACGCCGCCGGGCTGCGCGGCGCCCGGGCCGCCGAGTTCGTGCGCGCCGTGCAGTTCCAGGTGGTCGGGCATGTGCTGGTGGAGCGCAACCGCGAGCGGGCGCCGGAGCAACGGCCCGGCGAGCAGGAGCTGTGGGGCGCCGAGGCCGCGGGGGACGACCCCGCGCTGGCGCGTGCGCTGGCCCGCCCGGTGGACACCGAGCAGTTGTTCGTGACGGCCGTGAGCGCGCTGGTACGGTCACTGCTGGCACCCGGTGTGCGCACCCGGCCGCCCGACCCGGTCGGCTGAGAGGCACAGGAGCTTTCCAGCGGTCCGGGACCGGACGGGCGCGAGGGCAGGGTGCACGCACGCGCGTGCGAGGGCCGAGCGGCTGGGCGGGGACCCGGCGGCGCCACCGGCACCTGTGGGACCCCGCTGTCAGTCGTGGCCCGTATCCTCATTGACCATGCTCGAAGACCGTGCGACCGCAGTGTCCTCCCCCACCCAGTGGCCGGCCGCGTATCCGAAGGGATACGCGGTCGTTGACGTGGAGACCACCGGCCTGGCCCGGGACGACCGAATCATCTCGGCGGCCGTCTACCGGCTGGACCAGAGCGGCGAGGTCGAGGACCACTGGTACACGCTGGTCAACCCGGAGCGCGATCCGGGACCCGTGTGGATACACGGTCTGACGAGCGAGGTGCTCGAAGGGGCGCCGCTCTTCGCGGACATCGCCGAGGAGTTCGCGGCCCGGCTGGACGGCCGGGTGCTGGTCGCGCACAACGCCGTCTTCGACTGGCAGATGATCGCGCGCGAGTACGCGCGCGCGGAGCGGGAGGCACCGGTGCGTCAGCGGCTGTGCACCATCGCGCTTTCGAAGGAGCTGGGGCTGCCGCTGCCCAACTTCAAGCTGGAGTCGCTGGCGGCGCACTACGGGGTCGTACAGCAGCGGGCGCACCACGCGCTGGACGACGCGCGTGTGCTGGCGGAGGCCTTCCGGCCCAGTCTGCGGGCCGCGGCGGCGGGCGGCGTACGGTTGCCGCTGCTGGAGTGCCGCCCGCTGACGGAGTGGTCGGACCGTCCGGTGCCCCGGCAGTCGTCCGGCGGATACGGGGGCTACGGCGGTTCCCGGTCCGCCAGTTGGCGCCCCACCCGCAAAAGGCCCGCATGCCCCTATCCCAACCCAGGGCGCTACGAAGACGGCAAACGCCTCAAACAGGGCATGCGGGTGGCGTTCTCCGGAGACACGTCCGTCGAGCGGGACCTGCTGGAGGACCGGGCCACCGAGGCCGGTCTGCACGTGGCGTCCAGCATCTCCCGGCTGACCAGCCTGCTGGTGACCAACGATCCCGACTCGGGCACGTCCAAGGTGGTCAAGGCGCGCCAGTTCGGCACGCCGATCGTCGACGAGGCCGCGTTCGGGCAGCTGCTGCGGGATGTCGAACCCGCCGACGGGTGATCGTACGGATGAGTGATTGGCACACGACTCACCCGGGACCCGCTCGCCCTGGCCGCGGCGACGACTCACTCTGTGGCGCATGGCGAAATGTGAAGTCTGCGGCAATGACTACGGCATGACCTTCGAGGTCCACGCACAGGGATCAGTGCATGTGTTCGACTGCTTCTCCTGTGCCATCCATCGCATGGCTCCCCTCTGCGAGCACTGCCGGGTGCAGATCATCGGCCAGGGTGTGGAGGCCGACGGCAAGTGGTACTGCGGCGCGCACTGTGCCAGGGCCGAGGGGAAGACGGGCATCGTCGACCGGGTGTGACCCGGTACCCGCCTGATTGCACCCCACGGCTCGGAGGTACCGTCGTGGGGTGCACCGCTACCGCTTCCTGTTGTCCCGCCAGTGGGTCATCCTCACGCTCGTCGCGATCGCGCTGATCCCGACGATGATCAGGCTGGGCTTCTGGCAGCAGCACCGGTACCAGGAGCGCACCGCGCGGAACAACCTGGTGTCCTCGGCGCTGCATGCCAGGCCGGTCCCGGTCGAGCGGCTGACCTCCCCCGGGCACACCGTGACCCGCACCGAGAGGTACCGCACGGTCACCGCGACCGGCACCTTCGACACCTCCAGGGAGGTCGTGGTCCGGCGCCGGACCAGCTCCGACGGCGAGGTCGGCTTCCATGTGCTCACCCCGTTCGTCCTGACCGACGGCAAGGTGCTGCTCGTCAACCGCGGCTGGATCCCCGCCACCGGAGTCCAGACCGCCTTCCCGAAGATCCCCGCCCCGCCGTCCGGCCGTACCACCGTCACCGGACGGCTGATGGCCGACGAGACGACCGCGGCCAGCGGCATCAAGAACGTCAAGGGCCTCCCCGACCGGCAGATCATGCTGATCAACAGCGCGGAGGAGGCGCACCGGCTCGGCGCGCAGGTGCTCGGCGGCTATGTCGAGCAGACGGCGCCCACCGCCAAGGGCGGCTCCCCGGAGCAGATCTCCGACCCCGGCAGCGAGGACGCCCCACTGAACTACGCGTACATGCTCCAGTGGTGGCTGTTCGCCGCGGCCGTCCCATTCGGCTGGTGGTCCTTGGTCCGGCGGGAGATCCGCGACCAGGAGGAGGCCTCGGCGGAGGCGAAGCCGGAGGAGACGGAACCGGCCGCGGTGTGACTCCGGCTTCCGCAGGACGGCTTCACTCCCCCGGCGCACCCCCTGATTGGCTCCCTGGCCCGCCGGGAAGCCGCATCCCGTGGACGCGCGCATCGAGGACTACGCCCTCATCGGGGACGAGCAGACCGCCGCGCTGGTCGGCAGGAACGGCTCGATCGACTGGCTGTGCCTGCCCCGCTTCGACTCCGGCGCCTGCTTCGCGAAACTGCTGGGCGACGAGAACCACGGCTGCTGGCGGATCGCCCCCGTGGGAGCGGACACCTGCACGCGCCGCGCCTACCGCTCCGACACCCTCGTCCTCGACACCGAGTGGGAGACCGCCGACGGCACGGTCCGCGTCACCGACCTGATGCCCCAGCGCGACCGCGCCCCGGACGTCGTACGCATCGTCGAGGGGGTCAGCGGCCGGGTCACCGTCCGCAGCACCCTCCGCCTGCGCTTCGACTACGGCTCGATCACACCGTGGGTGCGCCGCTCGGACGGACACCGGGTGGCCGTCGCCGGGCCGGACTCCGCCTGGCTGCGCTCCGAGCCGGCCGTACGCACCTGGGGCGAGGACTACGGCACCCATTCCGAGTGCGCGGTCGGTGAGGGCGACCGGGTCGCGTTCGTGCTCACCTGGCACCCCTCGCACGAGCGCCGGCCGCCGCTAGTCGACCCCTACGAGGCGCTGAAGAGCAGCGTCACCGACTGGCGGCGCTGGGCCCGGCAGTGCCGTTACGACGGCCCCTACCGGGATCTGGTCGTCCGGTCCCTGATCACTCTGAAGGCCCTCACCTACGCCCCGACCGGCGGGATCGTCGCCGCGGCCACCACCTCACTGCCCGAGCAGCCCGGCGGCGTGCGCAACTGGGACTACCGGTACTGCTGGCTGCGCGACTCCACCCTCACCCTCGGCGCGCTGCTCACCGCCGGCTACCACCAGGAGGCCGAGGCCTGGCGCAACTGGCTGCTGCGCGCGGTCGCGGGCGACCCGGCCGACCTGCAGATCATGTACGGCGTCGCGGGCGAGCGGCGGCTGCCGGAGACGGAACTGCCCTGGCTGCCCGGCCTGGCCGGCTCCTCTCCCGTACGCATCGGCAACGGCGCCGTCGACCAGCTCCAGCTCGACGTGTACGGCGAGGTGATGGACTCGCTGTCGCTGGCCCGCGCGTCGGGCCTGCCGACCCGCCCGCACATGTGGGCCATACAGCGCTCGCTGATGCAGTTCCTGGAGTCGGCGTGGCGGCAGCCGGACGAGGGCCTGTGGGAGGTGCGTGGCGGCCGGCGCCAGTTCGTGCACTCCAAGGTGATGGTGTGGGTGGCCGCCGACCGGGCCGTGAAGACGCTGGAGCGGCACAAGGAGCTGGACGGCGACCTGGACGGCTGGCGCAGACTCCGCGACGAGGTCCACCGTGAGGTGTGCGAGAGGGGCTTCGACCCCGAGCGCACCACCTTCACGCAGTACTACGGCTCCCGCGAACTCGACGCGGCGCTGCTGCTCATCCCGCGGGTCGGCTTCCTGCCGGCCGACGACCCGCGGGTGGTCGGCACGGTCGACGCGATCCGCGACGACCTCGGGCACGGCGGCTTCCTGCGCCGTTACGACACCGAGGACTCGACGGTCGACGGGCTGCCGAGCGGCGAGGGCGCCTTCCTGGCCTGCTCGTTCTGGCTGGCCGACGCACTGCACATGACCGGCCGGACGAAGGAGGCACGGGAGCTGTTCGACCGGCTGGTGGGCCTGGTCAACGACGTGGGGCTGCTGGCCGAGGAGTACGACCCCGTCCACGGCTGCCAGCTGGGCAACTTCCCGCAGGCCTTCAGCCACATCGGGCTGGTGAACACCGCGCTCACGCTGTTCGGCGACGACCGGGCAGGATAGGGACCATGGATCTTGGACTGAAGGACCGGGTGTACGTCGTCACCGGGGCGACCCGCGGGCTGGGCAATGCCGTCGCGCGGGAACTCGTCGCCGACGGGGCGAAGGTCGTGATCAGCGGCCGGGACGAGAAGCGGGTGGCCGACGCCGCCGCCGAACTGGGCCCGAACGCGGTCGGCGTGGCCGTGGGCAACGCCGACCCGCAGGCTCCGGAGCGGCTGATCGAGGCCGCCCGTGAGCACTTCGGCGCGTTCCACGGCGTGCTGGTGAGCGTGGGCGGGCCGGCACCGGGCTTCGTCGCGGACAACACCGACGAGCAGTGGCGGGACGCGTTCGAGTCGGTGTTCCTCGGTGCGGTGCGGCTGGCTCGCGCGGCGTCAGCGGAACTGGAGCCGGGCGGGGTCATCGGGTTCGTGCTGTCGGCGTCGGTGCACGAGCCCATTCCGGGGCTGACCATCTCCAACGGGCTGCGGCCGGGGCTCGCCGGGTTCGCCAAGTCGCTTGCCGACGAGCTGGGGCCGCGGGGGATCCGGGTGCTGGGGCTGCTGCCGTCGCGTATCGACACGGATCGCGTGCGGGAGCTTGACGCACTGTCTGCCGACCCTGAGGCCACGCGGGCCGCGAACGAGTCCCGGATCCCGTTGCGGCGGTACGGGGCGCCGGAGGAGTTCGGGCGGGTGGCGGCGTTTGTGCTGTCCCCGGCCGCGTCCTACTTGAGTGGGATCATGTTGCCGGTGGACGGGGGCATGCGGCACGGGTTCTGAGGAGCCCGGTGGTCAAGTGACCCGCTCCGCACGGTGCTTGGCCGCCCTCAGTCGTACCTCGGCCGGAAGCGACGCCAGGCCCGCTGAACGGCGTGCGCGGGTCAGCGCCCGGGTCGCGAACCCGGTCAGGACCGCCGCCGGATCCGCCCCCGGCTCCAGCTGGAGCCAGATCCTCGCCGTGGGTCTCGTGCGGCGGCCCCGTAGCCGGATCCCGGCGTGGGCCACGCCCTCCTGTCGGACGGCCTCCTGGGCCAGGGCCGATTCCAGGGCCGTGCCCCGCGGGAGGGCGGAGTCGCCGTCGCCGGCGCCGATCAGGATCTCGGTCAGCCGGCGGCGGCGCAGGACCGCCGTGACCAGCGCGGTCTGCACCTCGCCGACCTCGGCCTTGACGCCCCGCGTCGCCGGCTTGGAGCCGCCCGGCACCCGGTCGCGCACCGCGCCGAACGTGCGGGCCAGGCCGCTGCCCATGGTGTGGACGCCGAGCACGTCCCGGGCCGCGAGACCCGTGATCTTCTCCACGACGCCGTCGGCGATGGTCGTCCGTCCGCGCGCCGCCGGATCGCCGCCACCGCGCCGGGTGGCCTTACGGGTCGTCACCTGCGGTTCGTGGTCGTCCTCGGGGGTCGTCGTCATGCCGGTCTGAAGCAGCGCACGACCGGTACGGCGCTATCGCACCGGCACGCCCGCGTGGAGCTGACGACCAGCGGGGACCACCGGGCCGTGGACGCCGTGGACGTGGCCCGGCGGGTCCGCGAGGTCGTACGGGACGTGCTGGAGGACCGCCCGGCGGTAGCGGTGCTGGTGACGGCGGTCGACTAGGTCATTCGCCTACGCCGGCCAGGTCCCGCAGCCGTCGAGCCTGAGCAGCCCGCTCCGCCGCGCGCTGCTCGTCGTACGTGCGGTCCACGGCGCCACGGAGCAGCGCCTTGGTCTCCACGACGGCGTCCCGCGGCGCAGCCAGCAGAGCGGCGGCCAAGTCCCGCACGGTCTCTTCCAGTTGCCCACCGGGCACGGCGACATTGGCCAGCCCCGACGCCACCGCCTCCTCCGCACCGACGAACCGCCCGGTCGCGCAGATCTCCAGCGCGCGGGCATACCCGACGAGACCGACCAGCGGATGCGTGCCGGTCAGGTCGGGTACGAGGCCGAGGCTGGTCTCGCGCATGGCGAACTGCACGTCGTCGGCGACGACCCGCAGATCGCAGGCGAGCGCGAGCTGGAAGCCGGCCCCGATGGCGTGCCCCTGGACGGCGGCGATGGACACGATGTCGTTCCGCCGCCACCAGGTGAAGGCCTGCTGGAACTCGGCGATGCTCGCGTCGAGCCCGGCGTCGTCACGACGCGCGAGTTCGATGAAGGACGGCTCGCCCGGGATCCCCTCCGGGGTGAACATCTGCCGGTCAAGACCGGCGGAGAAGGACCTGCCCTCGCCCCGCAGCACGACGACACGGACGGAGCCCGGCAGCAGCCGCCCGGCCTCGGTGAGCGCCCGCCACAGGGCGGGGCTCTGCGCGTTGCGCTTGGCCGGGTTGGTCAGCGTCACCGTGGCGAGCGCGTCGTCGACGGTGAGCCGTACGCCGTCCTTGTCGAGTACAGGAGCGAGGTCCTGGTCGGGCGAAGCCATGGGGCGCCTCCGATGGGTGCGGTCATCACGCAGTGCCGTTACGGCATGCTAAGTGACTGCACAGTAACCACCCGGCCGACCAGAATGCCGACCGGGTGGCCACCATCGAAGCCGGTGGACCGCCCGGAGTCAGGACGAAGCGGCCTTCTTGCCCCGGGTCGCTCCGCCACGCCCACGGAGCGTGACGCCCGACTCACTGAGCATCCGGTGTACGAAGCCATACGAGCGGCCGGTCTCCTCGGCCAGCGCCCGGATGCTCGCACCGGAGTCGTACTTCTTCTTCAGGTCTGCCGCGAGCTTGTCGCGCGCGGCGCCGGTCACCCGGCTGCCCTTCTTCAGAGTCTCGGCCACCCGTGCCTCCTCATGGGAAGTGCGCTCTGGTCTCCTCATGATCACCCCTCTTGGGCGTGATGGCCACCCATTCGGCAAGGTCCGTGAGACATCGTTGTGACGACAGGAGCCGATCCCCACAAGCGGAACACGCGATTCCAAGGGGTGGTGTCCATGGAGCCGAACGGGTGGATTCGCGAAGTACCAGGTCAGCGACGCGAAGCGGCCGATCCCTTGGTGCGCGGGGGATCGGCCGCGAAATCCGTGTACGACACACCCCGATATGAGGAGATCTCACACAGATGATGGATCACGGATCGGCCGAATGATCCATACGCAGTGGATCACGCCAGGGCGACGAGGTCCGCGTAGTCGGAGCCCCACAGATCCTCGACGCCGTCCGGCAGCAGGATGATCCGCTCGGGCTGGAGCGCCTCGACGGCGCCCTCGTCGTGGGTGACGAGGACGACGGCGCCCTTGTAGGTGCGCAGGGCGCCGAGGATCTCCTCGCGGCTCGCCGGGTCGAGGTTGTTGGTGGGCTCGTCGAGGAGGAGCACGTTCGCCGAGGAGACGACCAGGGTCGCCAGGGCGAGACGGGTCTTCTCGCCACCCGAGAGGACGCCGGCCGGCTTGTCGACGTCGTCGCCGGAGAACAGGAACGACCCCAGCACCTTGCGGACCTCGACCAGGTCCATGTCGGGGGCGGCCGAGCGCATGTTCTCCAGGACCGTGCGGTCGGCGTCGAGGGTCTCGTGCTCCTGGGCGTAGTAGCCGAGCTTGAGGCCGTGGCCGGGGACGACCTGGCCGGTGTCCGGCTTCTCGACTCCGGCGAGGAGGCGCAGGAGCGTGGTCTTGCCGGCGCCGTTGAGGCCGAGGATGACGACCCGCGAGCCCTTGTCGATGGCGAGGTCGACGTCGGTGAAGATCTCCAGCGAGCCGTACGACTTCGACAGGCCTTCGGCCGTCAGCGGGGTCTTGCCGCAGGGCGCGGGCTCCGGGAAGCGCAGCTTGGCGACCTTGTCCGACATCCGGACCGCCTCCAGGCCGGAGAGCAGCTTGTCGGCGCGGCGGGCCATGTTCTGCGCGGCGACCGTCTTGGTGGCCTTGGCGCGCATCTTGTCGGCCTGCGAGTGCAGGGCGGCGGCCTTCTTCTCGGCGTTGGCCCGCTCGCGCTTGCGGCGCTTCTCGTCGGCCTCGCGCTGCTGCTGGTAGAGCTTCCAGCCCATGTTGTAGATGTCGATCTGAGAGCGGTTGGCGTCCAGGTAGAACACCTTGTTGACGACCGTCTCGACCAGGTCGACGTCGTGGGAGATCACGATGAAGCCGCCGCGGTACGTCTTCAGGTAGTCCCGCAGCCAGATGATCGAGTCGGCGTCGAGGTGGTTGGTCGGCTCGTCGAGGAGCAGGGTGTCCGCGTCGGAGAACAGGATGCGGGCCAGCTCGATACGGCGGCGCTGACCGCCGGAGAGGGTGTGCAGCGGCTGGCCGAGGACCCGGTCGGGCAGGTTCAGCGCGGCGGCGATGGTGGCGGCCTCGGCCTCGGCGGAGTACCCGCCCTTGGTGAGGAACTCCGTCTCCTGGCGCTCGTACTGCTTGAGAGCCTTCTCGCGGGTGGTGCCCTTGCCGTTGGCGATGCGCTCCTCGTTCTCGCGCATCTTGCGGATGAGCGCGTCCAGCCCGCGCGCGGACAGCACCCGGTCCCGGGCGAGGACGTCCAGGTCGCCGGTACGGGGGTCCTGCGGGAGGTAGCCGACCTCGCCGGAGCGGGTGATCTGGCCGGCGGCCGGGATGCCCTCACCCGCGAGGCACTTGGTGAGGGTGGTCTTGCCGGCGCCGTTGCGGCCGACGAGGCCGATGCGGTCGCCCTTGGCGACACGGAAGGTGGCGTTCTCGATGAGGACGCGCGCACCGGCGCGCAGCTCGATACCGGAGGCGGAGATCAAGGACAGACTCCAGGGCGTACAGGGATTGGCGGGTGGGCGGCTGAGGACGTTCCCGCCGTCTAATGCGCGAGGAGAATGGCCATGCGATAAGTCTAACGGGACCGTGCAAGCGGTTTTTCTACGTCCGCGCGTTCGGACCGGGCCGCGGAAGATCGTTGCCGAGGGGCGCGCGGTCCCGGGTGATCCGCCCGAGGTCGTCCAGGGCCATGAGCTGCCCGGTCCGGGCGCCGCGCGCACCGGGCTGGGCGATCAGCAGGGCCGCACCGCGCCGTACCGCGCCCTCGGGCCGGAACGTGCCGGCAGCGCAGGACGCCGGTGCCGCCCCGGGCCGGGGGTCACTCGGCGGCGTCGGGCAGCGCGCGGTGCCGGCGCACTGAGCGGCCGTCGGTGCCGGTGAGCAGCCTGTCCGCGCACAGCGCGATCACCTCCTCGCCCGCGGTAGCACGGCGACCGGACGGTGCCCCACGCGCGCGTACCGCCGGCGCGGCCGCGGATCAGGCGCAGCGCGTGGTCGCGGGCAGCAGGCGTTGTCAGTGGCGGCTGCGAGACTGGACGAGGTGCCACGGAACCGACGCACGAAGGAGTGATCGGCATGGCAGGTACGGGCGGCGGACGGCCGAGCCTCTACCCCACGGTGCTGTACGCGGACGCCCAGGCGGCGATACGGCAGCTGACGGAGGCCCTCGGCTTCACCGAACTGTCGGTGTACGAGACGCAGGACGGCAAGGTGATGCACGCCGAGCTGGTCCAGGGCAACGGCGCGGTGATGATCGGCTCCAAGGGCCGGGGCGGCCTGTTCGACACGGCGATGAAGGACGCGGGCCCCGCCGGGGTGTACGTCGTCGTGGACGACGTGGACGCCCACCACCAGCGGGCCCTGGAGCACGGAGTGGAGATCCTGATGCCCCCGACCGACCAGGACTACGGCTCGCGTGACTACATGGCCCGCGACACCGAGGGCAACATCTGGAGCTTCGGGACGTACGCCCCGGAGCTCGGCGTCTGACCTCCGGGCCGGCTCACCCTCCGGTGTGCACCTGGAAAGCGGCCCGGCGCACGGCCTTGGCGAGGGCCGGGTCGGGGTGTGCGGCGGCGAGCGCGACCAGGACCTGCACGGTGCGGGGGTGACCGACGGCGCGGACCTCGTCGAGCAGCCGGGGGACCGTCGGCTGCACCGCGGACTCCAGATGCCGGACCAGCATCGGCGCCTCACCGTGGTCGGCGACGGCCGCGGCGGTGTCCACCCACAGCCAGGTCGCCTCCTCACGGGTCAGCACCTCATGGGCGTCCTCCGGGTCGGCCCCGTCGTGCTCGGCGAGCCACAGCAGGGCGTACGGCCGGACGGCGGGCTCGTCCACGACGGCGCGCACGTCGGGCTCGGCGGGGGCGCCGACGACGCGCAGCGCCTCGAAGGCCAGGCCGCGCAGCAGGGCGTCCTCGCCGCGTGCGGCCTGGATGAGCTCGGTGACGGCGCTGCCGACGGGGCGGGCGGCGAGCCAGGCGCGGTATTCGGCGCGGGCGGCGTTGGGGCGCAGCTGGGCGCAGCCGCGGAGCATGTCCTCGGCGGACTGCTCGATGTTGCCGGCCGGGCTCTGCGCGGCCACGCAGATCTGCTCCAGCTTGACCCAGACCGCCCAGTTGCCCAGCGGGGTGAGGGTGGCCTGGCCGTCGCCGTAGGTCAGCGCGCCCACAGCGGCGAGGGCCCGCAGCGCCCAGTCGAGGAGCGGGGCGAGCGGGGTGTCGACGGCGGGTGCGGGAGCGGCCGGACTCGCGGCCGCCACCGGCTCCCCGGGCCCGGTCGGCTGTTTCGGTGCCGGCCCGGCCGGCTGTCGCGGCACGGTCGGGCGCGCCGGGCCGGAGCCGGTGGGGTGGTCGGTGCCGGGCTCGTAGGGGACCTCGCAGCGCTCGGTGCGCAGTTCGGTGACCCGTTGCTGGAGCAGGTCGAGCAGCTGCTCGACCGGGACGGGACCGGCGGACAGCTGGAGGAAGGAGAGCACCTGCGGCATGGCCGAGACGACCTCGGCGACGGCGGCCGGCTCGTGCTCCTCGGGTTCCGGGGAGGCGAGCGACCAGGCGTCGAAGAGGGCGACCCAGCCGCGCAGTACGGCGCTGTCGTCGCGGTCCCACGCGCGCAGCCGCCAGCCGGGTCGCGCGCTGTCGCCGTGCACCTCGACGAGTCCGGCGAGGCGGGCGGTGTCCCAGTCGGCGCAGACCTGAGCGGCACTCAGGCCCAGGTCGGCGGCGGCGCGCTCGGCGGTGACGGCGGAGAGGGTGGCCTTGCCGTCGGCGGTGGCGCCGTCGCTGCCGGGGCCGAGCGCGGCGTCGGCCCAGCGGGCCACGCGGACCGGGCCGGCCAGCCCGGTGCGTGCCATTCTCGCCAGTTCGGCCGGGGCGGGCGTGCCCTCCGGCGGCCGGGGTGCGGGGCGGCGCGGGCGCCGCTGGTTCACAGCTCTGGGGGCGGCGGCCAGGGGTCGCGGTCGGACGAGTCGGAGCCTGGAGTCGCGCGGGATACGGGACGTCACGGGTGCAGTCTTCCGGTTGACGGTCCGAAAACCCAAACGGAATGTCACGGGGGGCGACGGGGCTGGCCAAGGCACGGGGTTCGGTGCGGGGCGAGGAGGGGTGATCAAGCCAGTCGTACGGCCTTAAACGGAATGCCCCGCACCGGACGGGCCGGTGATCCGAACCGTGGCCGGGGGCCTCACATCAAAGGGGTCAGGAAGCGGCGCAGCCGCTCCTCGTACTCCTTCGGGTCGGCGTTCCACATCGCCGCGTGCGGGGCCCTGGCCACGGTGTGCAGGGCGACCAGATCGGCGCGGCGGTGGGCGAGCCGGCGGGAGAACTCCCAGGGCGCCACCCGGTCGTCGGGGCCGTGGAAGATCAGGGCCGGGACGGTGAGCCGGTCGGGGTCGGTGATCTCGGCGACCCGGTCCGCGTGCAGGCCGGCCCGGCCCTGTGCGGCCCGCACGGCGAGCGGCAGCAGCGGCTGCGGGGTGTGGCGGGCCCGGGCGAGGGCGCGCAGGGTGGCCTCCCAGCTGAGCACCGGCGAGTCGAGGACCAGTCCGGCGATGCGTTCGCGCACCGCGGAGTGCTCGGCGGCGCGCAGGGCCATGGTGGCGCCGGTGGACCAGCCGAGCAGGACGACCCGGCGGGCGCCGTGGCGGACGGCGTAGCGGATGGCCGCGTCCAGGTCCCGCCACTCGGTCTCGCCGAGGTGGTTCAGGCCGTCCGGCGGGCGCGGGGCGCCCAGGTCGCCCCGGTAGGCGAGGGCGAGGACCGGGAGCCGGCGGCCGTGCAGGAAGCCCATGAGGTTCATGGCCTGTTCCCGGGTGGCGCCCAGCCCGTGCACGGCGATCACCCAGGTGTCCCGCTGGCCGGGTACGAACCAGGCGGGCAGCCCGCCGAGTTCGCCGGGCACGTCGACGTCGGCGTGGTCGAGGCCGAGGGCGGCGGACGGATTGCCGATGTACAGGTTCGGGGTGAGCCACACCGCGTCACCGGGGGCGAACGTGCCGTGCGTGACGCGTTCCAGGCGGCGTACGACGGTGTCGGCCGCGTGCCGGGCCGCCTCCAGGACGGGGCCGACGACCGCGTGGGAGCCGTCGCCGGAGAGGCCGTAGGTGCCCGGGCGCAGCGCGGCCAGGTCGCGGGTGAGCGTGATCTGGCCGGCGGCCGTGCCGTGCACGGTGAGGCGGGGCTCGGTGGGCAGCGGACGGCCCGCGGGCGCCTTCAGCGCGGCGTCGCTGGCGAGCCGGCCGACGGCCACGGAGGCCATGCCGGCGGCCAGTGCCGCGGTGAGCGCGGCGGCGGTCGCTTTGACGGGGCGCACGCGTCCAGTGTCGTGGGGGTTGCCGTCACCGGCCAGCGGAAGGACGGGGCCGGGCGAGGGGCGTCGGGCGGGTGGGTCCGACGCCTCCCCCACTGCCTTGAGGGCGTGGGCGAGACGATCGGCGAAGCGCGGGAGCAGGGGACTGCGCGGCAAGGGGTCACCTCCGTTGGCCATACCCCTTCAAGCGTTCCCCGGCCTCGCTCAGTTGTGCCTCGGTCAGCAGGGACGGGGTCAGACCCGGCACGGAGGACGCCGTCAGCCACAGGCGGCACATCCATTCCAGCTGGGCGGTGCGGTCGTAGGCCTGGTCGAGGCCGGCGCCGTAGGTGATCGTGCCGTGATTCTGCAGCAGGCAGCCGGAGCGGCCCGCCAGGGCGCGGAGCATGTTCTCGGCCAGTTCATCGGTGCCGTAGGTGGCGTACGGGGCGACGCGGACGGGGCCGCCGAGGGCGGCGGCCATGTAGTGGACCAGCGGCAGCTCGGGCACGAGCGTGGAGACCGCCGTCGCGTGCACGGCGTGGGTGTGGACGATCGCGCGGGCGTCGGTGGTGCGGTAGACGGCGAGGTGCAGGGGCAGCTCGCTGGTCGGCACCAGGGTGCCGAGCACCTGGCGTCCGGTGAGGTCGACGCCGGTGATGTCGTCCGGGGTGAGCCGGTCGTAGGGCACGCCCGACGGGGTGACGAGCACGAGGTCGCCGACGCGTGCCGAGACGTTCCCCGAGGTGCCGACCACCAGTCCGTCGGTTACGGTCCGCCGCGCCGTCGCGACCAGTTCCGCCCAGATACGTTCGCGTTCCGCGTCCCGCCGCTGTTCAGCCATGCCGCGATCCTGCCAGCCGGGCCCGCGGACGGGAGGTGGCAGTGGCTCCCGGCCGCAAGCGCGCGCCCCCGAATGGGTGGAAATCGGGGGGAATCGCCGCGCATGAGGCGCTGATTCGATGATCGCCGGGCCTTCAATGGTCTGCCTTGCCCGCCGGACTATCCCTCGTCCGCCGACCCGGGGAGACACATGGCCCGTGAACGCACTCGCCTCCGTCGCCGCGCCGGGGTCCTCGTGGCGGCCACGGCGGCACTCGCCCTCGTGGGCACCGCGCCCGCGGCGGCCGGACCCGGCGCTCCGGCCGCGGCCAAGCCTCGCGGACACGACGTCTCGTCGCACCAGAAGCGCGTCGACTGGCCGGCCGCCCGGTCCAAGGGCGCGCGGTTCGTCTACGTCAAGGCGACCGAGTCCACGAACTACCGCAATCCCTACTTCTCCCAGCAGTACAACGGCGCACGCAAGGCCGGCCTGGTCCGGGGCGCCTACCACTTCGCCCGGCCGGACAAGTCCTCCGGCGCCAAGCAGGCCGCGTACTTCGTGCGGCACGGCGGCGGCTGGCGGGCGGACGGCTGGACGCTGCCGCCCGCGCTCGACATCGAGTACAACCCGTACAACAAGAAGCACAAGTGCTACGGGATGGGCAAGAAGCGGATGGTCCGCTGGATCCGGTCCTTCAGCAACGAGGTCAAGCGGAAGACCGGGCGCCGCCCGGTGATCTACACGACGACCCAGTGGTGGAAGCTGTGCACCGGCAACAGCCGCGCGTTCACCGGCAACCCTCTGTGGATCGCCCGTCACGGCACCTCGCGGCCGGGGAAGCTGCCGGGCGGATGGCAGTACTGGACGATCTGGCAGTACGGCACCAAGGGCCGGCTGCCGGGTGACCAGAATCTCTTCAACGGGTCCACGAGCCGGCTGCGCACCCTCGCGCGGGGCCGGTAGCCATGGGACACCTGGGCCGCGGGGGCCGAACGGAACACCACTCCCTCTCTACGGACACCGCTGCGCCCGCCTCAGTTCATCTTCCGTTCACCCAGGTTGCCTACGTTCGTCCAGCCAATGACCTCGAACGATTGCCTGGGTAAATGGAAAGCTTCTCGCTGATCCTCGCGATTGTGGTGGTAACCGCACTCGCGTTCGATTTCACGAACGGTTTCCACGACACCGCGAACGCGATGGCCACCACCATCTCCACAGGCGCCCTGAAGCCGAAGATCGCGGTAACCATGTCCGCCGCCCTCAATCTGGTCGGCGCCTTCCTCTCCGTGGAGGTCGCGAACACGATCTCCAAGGGTCTCGTCGACGAGACCGGCATCCGTCCCGAGGTCATCTTCGCCGCCCTGGTCGGCGCGATCCTCTGGAATCTGCTGACCTGGCTGGTGGGCCTGCCGTCCAGTTCCTCGCACGCCCTGATGGGCGGTCTGATCGGCGCCACCGTCGCCTCCGCCGGCTCCGGTGCCGTGCACGGCGGCGTGCTGGTCACCAAGGTGCTGCTGCCGGCGGTCGCCGCACCGGTCGTGGCGGGCATCGCCTCGATGCTGGCCACCCGCTTCTCCTACGGCATCGGCGGCAAGGCCGAGGGCGAGGCCACCCGCAAGGGCTACCGCGCCGGCCAGATCGCCTCCGCGGGCCTGGTCTCCCTCGCCCACGGCACCAACGACGCCCAGAAGACGATGGGCATCATCACCCTCGCGCTGATCGCGGGCGGCGTCATCGCCCCGGGCTCCAACCCTCCCACCTGGGTCATCCTCTCCGCCGGCCTGGCCATCGCGCTCGGCACCTACATCGGCGGCTGGCGCATCATCCGCACCATGGGCACGGGCCTGACCGAACTGGAGCCGCGCCAGGGCTTCGCCGCCCAGACCAGTGCCGCGACCGCCATCCTGGCCTCGGCCCACCTGGGCTTCTCCCTGTCCACCACGCACGTCGTCTCCGGTTCGGTGATGGGCGCGGGCCTCGGCCGCAAGGGCGGGGTGGTCCGCTGGTCCACCGCGACCCGGATGGCCATCGCCTGGGTGCTCACCCTCCCGGCCGCCGCGCTGGTCGGCGCGGGCGCCGAGTCCGTCACGGACCTCGGTGACTGGGGCACCGCCGCGGTCGCCGTCTTCCTGGTCGCCTCGAGCGCCGCGATCTGGAAGATCTCGCGCCGTGAGGTCGTCGACCACTCCAACGTCGTCGTCGGCACCGAGGAGCCGGCCGGCGTGGTGACCACCGCCATCGCCGCGGTGACACCGCCCCCCGCGGGCACGATCACCGAGAACCTGACGGCCACGATCGCCTCCCCGGCGGCCGCCGAGCCCGTGACCCCGGCCGCCCCGCCGGCCGCCACCGTCTGATCCGGCCACCCCGGTTACGAAGGAAGCATCATGAAGATCGACTGGGCGGCCATCGGCTCCGTCTTCGGCGTCAGCCTCGCCTTCGCGGTGGGCCTGGTGGCCCTTTTCACCCTCGGCATCAACGGCCTGGCCCGGCGCGAGAAGGCCACGGCCCAGGGCGGCTCCGCCGGCCTCGCCGTCACCGGTGCCTACGTCTGCTTCGCCGCGTGCGCGGCGGCGGTGGCGTACGGCATCTACCTGATCGTGGCCAAGCACTGACCACACCCTCTGAAGGCTCCCCTCCCCCGTCACGCGGAAGGGGAGCCTTTCCCATGCCCGCACGCCCCGCGGTGTGGGGATCGGCACACTCTCCCCCCGCAGGTCAACGGCAAGTTGACGGCCGTTCCGGGTGCGTGGTGGACTGCCCAGGCCATGAACGGCGGCAAGAGAGGAAGCCGGTGCGAATCCGGCGCGGTCCCGCCACTGTGACCGGGGAAGAACCCCGGAAGCCAGGAACTCTCACCGCCGAATCTCGTCGAACCAGGGCGCGGACACCCTGAGTGAGGACACGGATCGCCATGCTCGGCTGCCGAAGGACCAGGACCCGAACCAGGCCCGCTCCTGTACCCACGGCCGGCTGAGCCGATGGGTGCCGATCGCACGTACGCGTACGGCGCCGCCGCCGGCCTTCTCGGTGACCTGCTCCTCGGCGATCCGCGCCACGGGCATCCGGTCGCCGCGTTCGGACGGGCGGCCGCTGCCGTGGACCGCGCGTTGTGGCACGACCACCGCGGCTGGGGCGCCCTGCACACCGCTGTGTGCGCCGGAGGCGCCGCCGCACTCGGCGCGGTGGCCGCACGCGCCGTACGCCCCTCTCCGGCCGCCTCCCTCGCCCTGACCGCCGCCGCCACCTGGGCGGTCGTCGGCGGCACGTCGCTCGCCCGCGAGGCCCGCACGATCGGGCGCGCCCTGGAACGCGGAGACGTCGAGGCGGCGCGGGCGCGGCTGCCGCATCTGTGCGGCCGGGACCCGCAGGCACTGGACGCCGACGGGATCGCCCGGGCGGTGGTCGAGTCGGTCGCCGAGAACACCTCCGACGCCGTCGTGGGGGCACTGGTGTGGGGGGCCGTGGCCGGGGTTCCGGGCCTGCTCGGGTTCCGGGCGGTCAACACCCTGGACGCGATGGTCGGTCACAAGTCCTCCCGCTACCGGCGCTACGGCTGGGCTTCCGCCCGGCTCGACGACCTGGCCGGCTGGCCGGGAGCCCGGCTGACCGCCGTACTCGCCGCCGCGGCCGGCCCCGACCCCCGCGGTGCCCTGCGCGCCTGGCAGGCCGACGCCCGCAGGCACCCGAGCCCCAACGCCGGGCCCGTCGAGGCCTCCTTCGCCGGAGCCCTCGGCGTACGCCTGGGCGGCACGCTCTCCTACGGCGGCCGGGTCGAGCACCGGCCCGTGCTGAACGGGGACACCGGACGGGCGGTCCGGGTCACCGACATCGACCGGGCCGTACGGCTCTCCGGCCGCGTCGGCCTGCTCGCGCTCGGCACCACGGTCGCCGTGCGCCACCTCGCCAAAGGTCTCGCCAAGGGTCTGAAGGGACGTGGGAAGTGAACGGGGGACTCCTCGTCGCCGGCACCACCTCCGACGCCGGCAAGAGCGTCGTGACGGCCGGGATCTGCCGGTGGCTGGTGCGTCAGGGCGTGAAGGTCGCGCCGTTCAAGGCGCAGAACATGTCGCTCAACTCCTTCGTGACCCGTCAGGGCGCGGAGATCGGGCGGGCCCAGGCCATGCAGGCCCAGGCGTGCCGGATCGAGCCGACCGCGCTGATGAACCCGGTGCTGCTCAAGCCGGGCGGCGAGCAGAGCAGCCAGGTGGTGCTGCTGGGCAAGCCGGTGGGCGAGCTGAGCGCGCGCGGGTACCACGGGGGGCGTCAGCAGAAGCTCCTCGGCACCGTGCTGGACTGTCTGGCCGAGTTGCGGGGCACGTATGACGCGGTGATCTGTGAGGGTGCGGGCAGCCCGGCCGAGATCAATCTGCGCCGGACCGACATCGTGAACATGGGGATCGCGCGGGGTGCGCGGCTTCCTGTGCTGGTGGTGGGCGACATCGACCGCGGCGGCGTCTTCGCGTCCTTCTTCGGCACCGTCGCCCTGCTGTCGCCCGAGGACCAGGAGCTGGTCGCCGGATTCCTGGTGAACAAGTTCCGGGGGGATGTCAGCCTGCTGGAACCCGGGCTGGAGATGCTCCAGGGCCTCACCGGGCGGCGCACGTACGGCGTGCTCCCGTTCCGGCACGGGCTCGGCATCGACGAGGAGGACGGACTGCGGGTGTCGCTGCGCGGCACAGTCCGCGAGTCCACCGTGACCCCGCCCGTGGGCGAGGACGTGCTGCGGGTCGCCGTGTGCGCGATCCCGCTGATGTCCAACTTCACCGACGTGGACGCGCTGGCCGCCGAACCCGGGGTCGTGGTGCGGTTCGTGGACCGTCCGGAGGAGCTGGCGGACGCCGACCTGGTCGTCGTTCCGGGCACGCGCGGGACCGTACGGGCGCTCCAGTGGCTGCGGGAACGGGGGCTCGCGGACGCGCTGGTCCGGCGGGCCGCCGAAGGGCGCCCGGTCCTCGGTGTCTGCGGTGGCTTCCAGATCCTCGGCGAGCACATCGAGGACGAGGTCGAGTCGCGGGCCGGCGCGGTCGACGGGCTCGGCGTGCTGCCGGTGCGGGTGCGGTTCGCCCGCGAGAAGACCCTGACCCGCCCGGCCGGAGAGGCCCTCGGCGAGCGGGTCGAGGGGTACGAGATCCACCACGGCGTCGCCGACGTCCTCGGCGGCGAGGCGTTCATCTCCGACGGCAGAGGACACGGCCTCGACGGCTGCCGGGTCGGCCACACCTGGGGTACGCACTGGCACGGCTCGCTGGAGTCGGACGGTTTCCGGCGGGCCTTCCTGCGCGAGGTGGCCGCCGCCGCGGGCCGCCGCTTCGTGCCGGCGCCCGGCACCTCCTTCGCCGCGCTGCGCGAGGAGCAGCTCGACCGGCTCGGCGACCTGATCGAACAGCACGCGGACACGGACGCGCTCTGGCGGCTCATCGAGTCGGGCGCGCCACAAGGACTGCCTTTCATTCCACCGGGAGCGCCCGCATGAGCACAGTGTTGTTGTTGTCGACCGCCGACACGGATCTGCTGGCGGCCCGGGCCTCCGGCGCGGACTACCGGATCGGCAACCCGACCCGGGTGGACGTCCGTGAGGAGCTGCCGCATCTGCTCGACGGCGCCGACCTGGCCGTCGTGCGGCTGCTGGGCGGCAAGCGCGCCTGGGAGGAGGGGCTCGCCGCGCTGAAGGCGGCCGGGATCCCTACCGTGCTGCTGGGCGGCGAGGCCGTGCCCGACGCCGAGCTGATGGCCGAGTCGTCGGTGCCGGCCGGTGTGGTGGCGGAGGCGCTGAAGTACCTGGTCGAGGGCGGCCCCGCGAACCTGCTGGAACTGTCCCGGTTCCTGTCGGACACCGTGCTGCTGACCGGTGAGGGCTTCGAGGAGCCGCGGAAGATGCCGGAGTACGGCGTCCACGGCTCGTACCAGGTCCGCGACGGCCGGCCGACCGTGGGCGTGCTCTTCTACCGGGCGCACGAACTGAGCGGCAACACCGCCTTCGTCGACACCCTGTGCGAGGCGATCGAGGCGAAGGGGGCCAGCGCCCTGCCCGTCTACTGCGGTTCGCTGCGCGGCGCCGACGCCGGACTGTACGAACTGCTGGCGAAGGCCGACGTACTGGTCGCCACGGTGCTCGCGGCCGGCGGCACCCACGCCTCGCAGGCGTCGGCGGGCGGCGACGAGGAGTCCTGGGACATCGGCGCCCTCGCGGATCTGAACATCCCGGTGCTGCAGGGCCTGTGCCTCACCTCCTCGCGGGCCGCGTGGGAGGAGTCCGACGCCGCCCTGTCCCCCATGGACGCCGCGATGCAGGTCGCGATCCCGGAGTTCGACGGACGGCTGATCACCGTGCCGTTCTCCTTCAAGGAGCAGGGCCCGGACGAGGTCCCGGTGTACCTCGCCGACCCGGAACGGGCCGCGCGGGTGGCCGGGATCGCCCTGCGCCACGCCCGGTTGAAGCACAAGCCGAACGCCGAGAAGAAGGTCGCGCTGGTCTTCACGGCGTACCCGACCAAGCACTCCCGGGTCGGCAACGCGGTCGGACTGGACACACCGGCGTCGGCGGTGCGGGTGCTGGACGCGCTCCGGGACGCCGGGTACGCCCTCACCGAGTACCCCTCCGACGGCGACGAGCTGATCCACCGGCTGATCGCGGCCGGCGGCCATGACGTGGAGTGGCTCACGGAGGAACAGCTGGCGGCGGCCCCCGCGCGCGTGCCGCTGGCCGACTACCGGGCCTGGTTCGAGAAGCTGGACCCGGAGCTGCGGGACGCGATGACGGAGGCGTGGGGCGAGCCGCCGGGCAGCCTCTACGTCGACGGCGACGACATCGTGCTGGCGTCGCTCCAGTTCGGCAACGTCGTCGTGATGATCCAGCCGCCGCGCGGCTTCGGCGAGAACCCGATCGCGATCTACCACGACCCCGACATGCCGCCCTCGCACCACTACATGGCCGCCTACCGCTGGCTGGAGAACAGCTTCGGCGCCGACGCGATCGTGCACATGGGCAAGCACGGCACGATGGAGTGGCTGCCGGGCAAGGGGCTCGGCCTCAGCGCGGGCTGCGCTCCGGACGCGGTACTCGGCGACCTGCCGCTGATCTACCCGTTCATCGTCAACGACCCCGGCGAGGGCACCCAGGCCAAGCGGCGCGGGCACGCCACGGTGGTCGACCACCTGGTGCCGCCGATGGCCCGCGCCGACACCTACGGCGACCTGGCCAAGCTGGAGCAGCTGCTGGACGAGTACGCGCTCGTCTCCGACCTGGACCCGGCGAAGGCCCCGGCCGTACGAGCCCAGATCTGGACGCTGGTCAAGGCGGCCGAGCTGCACCACGACCTGCATGTGAACGAGCAGCCGGACGACGACGAGTTCGACGAGTTCGTCATGCACATCGACGGCTATCTGTGCGAGATCAAGGACGTGCAGATCCGCGACGGTCTGCACATCCTGGGCGGCGGCCCGTTCGGCGAGCCACGTGTGAACCTGGTGCTCGCCGTGCTGCGGGCGTCCCAGGTGTGGGGCGGCCAGGCCAACGCGCTGCCAGGCCTGCGGTCGTCCCTCGCGGCTCATTTCGGGCTCGACGAGAAGGAGCTGCTGGCCGAGCCCGGTGCGCCGGTGAAGGTGCCGGTGGAGCTGACGGACCGCGTGGAAGGTCCGGCACGCACCGCGTCCGACGCGATCGACCTGCTGGAGCAGCTGTGCCGCCGGATCGCGGAGGGCATGGAGGCACGGGCGTGGGACCGTACGGTCGTCCCGGCCGTTCTGCGGGGCGTGCTCGGCACCGAACTCCCGGACGGCATGGCCGTGCTGGAGTTCGCGTGCGACGAGGTCGTACCGCGGCTGGCGAAGACCACGGACGAGATCGGGCACATCCTGCGGGCACTGGACGGCGGTTACGTCCCGGCGGGTCCCTCGGGTTCCCCGACCCGCGGCCTGGTCAACGTCCTGCCGACCGGCCGGAACTTCTACTCGGTCGACCCGAAGGCCATTCCGTCCAGGCTGAGCTGGGAGGTCGGCCAGTCGCTGGCCGACTCGCTGGTGCAGAGGTACCTGCAGGACACGGGCGCGTACCCGAAGTCCGTCGGCCTCACGGTCTGGGGCACGTCCGCGATGCGCACCCAGGGCGACGACATCGCCGAGATCCTGGCGCTGCTGGGCTGCCGCCCGGTGTGGGACGACGCCTCGCGCCGGGTCACGGGCTTCGCGATCGTGCCTCCGGAGGAGCTGGGCCGGCCGCGCATCGATGTCACGGTCCGTATCTCCGGCTTCTTCCGGGATGCGTTTCCGCACGTCGTCGGCCTGATCGACGACGCCGTACGGGCCGTGGCCGAGCTGGACGAGCCCGCCTCGGAGAACTATGTGAAGGCGCACGCCGACGAGGACACCGCCGAGCACGGCGACCGGCGGCGCGCCACGGCCCGAGTCTTCGGCTCGAAGCCGGGGGCCTACGGCGCCGGTCTGCTCCCGCTGATCGACGCCCGCAACTGGCGCAGCGACGCGGATCTGGCCGAGGTGTACGCCGTCTGGGGCGGGTACGCGTACGGGCGCGGGCTCGACGGGCGGGCGGCGCGCGGGGACATGGAGACGGCGTTCCGGCGGATCGCGGTGGCGGCGAAGAACGTCGACACCCGCGAACACGACCTGGTCGACGCCGACGACTACTTCCAGTACCACGGCGGCATGGTCGCCATGGTCCGGCATCTGACCGGCGCCAACCCCGAGGCGTACGTGGGCGACAGCGCCGTACCGGACCAGGTGAAGACCCGCACGCTGGGCGAGGAGACGCACCGCGTCTTCCGGGCCCGGGTGGTGAACCCGCGCTGGATGGCGGCCATGCGCCGGCACGGCTACAAGGGCGCCTTCGAGATGGCGGCGACCGTGGACTATCTGTTCGGCTACGACGCCACGGCGGGCGTGGTCGACGACTGGATGTACGAGAAGCTCAGCGCGGAGTACGTCTTCGACCCGGAGAACCGGGACTTCATGAAGAAGTCCAACCCGTGGGCGCTGCGCGGCATCACCGAACGGCTGCTGGAGGCGGCCGACCGGGGCCTGTGGGCGGAGCCGGACGCGGACACGCTGGAGCGGCTGCGCGCCACCTACCTGGAACTGGAAGGCGACTTGGAGGGCGACGACCAGTGACAACCCCCTTCCCCTTTACGGCCGTCGTCGGTCAGGACGACCTACGGCTGGCGCTGCTGCTGAACGCCGTGTCCCCGGCGGTCGGCGGGGTGCTGGTGCGCGGCGAGAAGGGCACGGCCAAGTCGACGGCCGTGCGTGCTCTGTCGGCGCTGCTGCCGGAGGTGGCCGTCGTCCCCGGGTGCCGGTTCTCCTGTGATCCGGCGGCACCGGATCCGTCGTGCCCGGACGGCCCGCACGAGCCCGGCGCCGGTACGGCCCGTCCTGCCCGGATGGTCGAGCTTCCCGTCGGCGCCTCCGAGGACCGGCTGGTCGGGGCGCTCGACATCGAGCGGGCCCTCGCGGAGGGCGTGAAGGCGTTCGAGCCGGGCCTGCTGGCCGACGCTCACCGCGGGATCCTGTACGTCGACGAGGTCAACCTGCTCCACGACCACCTGGTCGACCTGCTGCTGGACGCGGCTGCGATGGGTGCGTCGTACGTGGAGCGCGAGGGTGTGTCCGTACGGCACGCGGCCCGGTTCCTGCTCGTGGGCACCATGAACCCCGAAGAGGGCGAGCTGCGGCCCCAGCTTCTGGACCGGTTCGGGCTGACCGTGGAGGTCGCGGCCTCGCGGGAGCCGGAGCAGCGGGTCGAGGTGGTGCGGCGCCGGCTGGCGTACGACGACGATCCGGCCGGTTTCGCCGCGCGGTGGGCCGAGGAGGAAGCCGCCGTACGGCAACGGGTCGTCGCGGCACGGGAGTTGCTGCCGCAGGTGCGGCTGGGCGACGGAGCGCTGCGGCAGATCGCGGCGACCTGCGCGGCCTTCGAGGTGGACGGTATGCGCGCCGACATCGTGATGGCGCGTACGGCGACGGCGCTGGCCGCGTGGGCCGGGCGGACGGACGTCCTCGCGGAGGACGTCCGGCAGGCGGCGCTGCTGGCGCTGCCGCACCGCAGGCGCCGTAACCCCTTTGACGCACCGGGCCTGGACGAGGACAAGCTGGACGACACGCTGGAGCAGTTCGCCGGGGACGACGGGAGCGGCGACGACGACCCCGATCCGGACGGCCCCGGCGGGGGCGGCGGTCAGCCGCAGCCCGATTCCGGACCGGAGGGCGGCGGGGACGCCGCCGCGCGACCGGAGGCCGGTGAGGGCGGGGAACCGCAGGCGTCCGGCGCGCGGGAGCAGTCGGCCGTACGGGCCGCCGAGCCGTTCCGGACCAAGGTGCTGAGCGTGCCCGGGATCGGCGAGGGTGCGTCCGGGCGGCGGTCGCGGGCGCGGACCGAGCACGGGCGGACGACCGGGGCCCGGCGGCCCCGGGGCGCGCTGACCAAGCTGCACCTGGCGGCGACCGTGCAGGCGGCGGCCCCGCACCAGCGGGCGCGCGGCCGGTCCGGGCCGGGGCTGGTGATCCGCCGGGACGATCTGCGGCAGGCGGCCCGGGAGGGCCGCGAGGGCAACCTCGTGCTGTTCGTGGTGGACGCCTCCGGGTCGATGGCGGCCCGGCAGCGGATGAGCGCCGTGAAGGGTGCCGTGCTGTCGCTGCTCCTCGACGCCTATCAGCGGCGGGACAAGGTCGGGCTGGTGACCTTCCGGGGTTCCGGTGCGGACGTGGCACTGCCGCCGACCTCGTCCGTGGATGCCGCCGCCGCCCGGCTGGAGTCGCTGCCGACGGGCGGCCGTACGCCGCTGGCCGCTGGCCTGCTCAAGGCCCATGAGGTGCTGCGGGTGGAGCGGCTGCGGGATCCGGCGCGGCGGGCGCTCGTGGTCGTGGTGACCGACGGGCGGGCCACCGGCGGCCCGGAGCCGGTCGCCCTCGCCGGGCGGGCGGCGCGGCTGTTCGCGGCCGACGGGGTCGCCTCGGTGGTCGTGGACTGCGAGTCGGGGCCGGTGCGGCTGGGGCTCGCCGGGCAGCTCGCGGGTGAGCTGGGCGGTACGGCCGTCACGCTGGACGAGCTGCGGGCCGACTCGATCGCCGGGCTGGTCAGGGATGTGCAGGGGACGTCGAGGAGGGCCGCGTAATGCCGCAGGGACAGCCGAGTGTCGTACCCGCCGACGGGCTGACGACCCGTCAGCGCCGTAACCGTCCGCTGGTCGTCGTGCACACGGGCGTCGGCAAGGGCAAGTCCACCGCCGCGTTCGGGCTCGCGCTGCGTGCCTGGAACCAGGGATGGCCCATCGGGGTTTTCCAGTTCGTGAAGTCGGCCAAGTGGAAGGTCGGCGAGGAGAACGCGCTGCGCGTGCTCGGTGCCTCCGGCGAGGGCGGGACCGTGGACTGGCACAAGATGGGCGAGGGCTGGTCCTGGGTCCAGCGGGACATCCAGGGTGACAACGCGACCAACGAGGAGAAGGCCCGGGAGGGCTGGGAGCAGGTCAAGCGGGACCTGGCCGCCGAGCGGTACCGGCTGTACGTGCTGGACGAGTTCGCCTACCCGATGCACTGGGGGTGGGTGGACACGGACGAGGTCGTGGAGGTGCTGCGGAACCGGCCGGGCAGCCAGCACGTGGTGATCACGGGCCGTAACGCGCCCGGGAAGCTGGTGGAGTTCGCGGATCTCGTGACCGACATGTCCAAGGTCAAGCACCCCATGGACGTGGGGCAGAAGGGCCAGAAGGGCATCGAGTGGTGACATCGTCGGTGCCTCGGCTGGTCATCGCCGCGCCCTCCTCGGGCAGCGGCAAGACCACCGTCGCCACGGGACTGATGGCCGCGTTCGCCGCGCGGGGGCTCACCGTGTCCCCGCACAAGGTCGGGCCGGACTACATCGACCCCGGGTACCACGCGCTCGCGACCGGGCGGGTGGGGCGCAACCTGGACGCGTACCTGTGCGGGCCGGAACTGGTCGCTCCGCTGTTCCTGCACGGGGCACGGGGGTGTGACATCGCCGTCGTCGAGGGCGTGATGGGGCTGTACGACGGAGCGGCGGGCGAGGGGGAACTCGCGTCCACCGCGCATGTCGCCAAGCTGCTGCGGGCGCCGGTGGTGCTGGTGGTCGACGCGTCGTCGCAGTCGCGGTCGGTGGCGGCGCTGGTGCACGGGTTCGCTTCCTGGGATCCGGAGGTGCGGGTCGGGGGCGTGATCCTCAACAAGGTGGGCTCCGACCGGCATGAGTCGCTGCTGCGGGAGGCGTTGGACTCGGCGGGGGTGCCGGTGCTGGGCGCCTTGCGGCGGGCTCAGCAGGTGGACACGCCGTCTCGGCACCTTGGGCTGGTGCCGGCCGCCGAACGCCGCTCCGCTGCGGTCGGCTCCGTCGGGGCCATGGCGGCGCTGGTGTCCCAGGGGTGTGATCTGGACGCCCTCGAAGCACTTGCCCGTGCTGCAGGTTCCCTCCCAGCGGGCTCCACCCCGTGGACCCCCGCCCCGCCCGCCCACCACCCGACTCGGTCGGCTGACAAGCGGGCGCCGCGTGTCGCTGTTGCCGGTGGGTCGGCGTTCACCTTCTCCTATGCCGAACACACCGAGCTGCTCACCGCAGCCGGTGCCGAAGTCGTCACCTTCGACCCCCTGCGAGACGAGCAACTGCCCGAAGAGACGGCCGGGTTGGTGATCGGGGGCGGTTTCCCCGAGGTGTACGCGGCCGAGCTGTCCGCCAACGAGCCGCTGCGGAAGGCCGTTGCCGAGCTGGCGTTGAGCGGTGCCCCCGTCGCCGCCGAATGCGCCGGGCTGCTCTACCTCTGCCGGGAGCTGGACGGGCAGCCCATGTGCGGGGTGCTCCCTGCCACCGCGCGCATGACAGAACGGCTCACCCTCGGCTACCGGGACGCCGTGGCCGTCGGCGACAGTGTGCTGGCCGTCGCCGGGACCCGGATGCGGGGGCACGAGTTCCATCGCACGGTCGTCGAGCCCGGCGCCGGTGCGGCTCCCGCCTGGGGCGTGCGGGCGCCCGTACGGCGGGTCGAAGGTTTCGTAGAGCAGGGCGTGCACGCGAGTTACCTGCACACGCACTGGGCGTCCGAGCCCGGTGTCGCCCGTCGGTTCGTGGAGAGGTGCCGGACGTCATGAGCAGCAGGCTGGTCGGAGTCGGGGTCGGTCCGGGTGACCCGGAGCTGGTGACCGTCAAGGGGGTCAACGCGCTGCGGGCCGCCGATGTCGTCGTCGTCCCCGTCATGGACACCGGGGAGCCGGGGCGGGCCGAGGCGACCGTGCTGCACTACGTGCCCGCGGAGAAGGTCGTCCGGGTGGTGTTCGCGCTGAACGAGCGGACCGACCGGGCGCGCCGGGAGGCCGCCTGGGACGCGGCGGGCGGGCGGGTCGCCGAGCTCCTCGAAGCGCAGGGCTCCGTCGCCTTCGCCACCATCGGCGATCCGAACGTGTACTCCACGTTCACGTATCTCGCGCAGACCATCGTCGGGCTGGTGCCGGACGTGGTCGTGGAGACCGTGCCCGGGATCACCGCCATGCAGGATCTGGCGGCACGGTCCGGTGCGGTGCTGACCGAGGGCACCGAGCCGCTGACCCTCGTGCCGGTCACCGCCGGGTCCGCCGCGCTCAAGGAGGCGCTGGCCGGACCCGGGACCGTCGTGGCGTACAAGTTCGGGCGGCAGGCCGCCGAGGTCGCCGAGGCGCTGCGGGAGAACGGGCGGCTCCAGGACGCCGTGTGGGGTTCGGCGCTGGGGCTGCCGGAGGAGTCGGTACGGCCGGCCGGTGAGCTGGACGGGACGCCGTTGCCGTATCTGTCGACGCTGATCGCGCCTCCGCGGCGGGACGGCGGGCGGGGCGGGAAGCTGTGAGGCGGCCGGGGCGGCCGGTCGGCTCAGCCGCCGGAGAGGCCGACCACCAGCCAGATGAAGGCCGCGCCCGCCACCGTGCACAGCAGGGTGGAGCGGGCCGGGTGCTGGTGGTGGGCCTCGGGGAGGATCTCGGCGGCGGCGAGGTAGAGCAGTACGCCGCCGAAGAGGCCGAGATAGCCGCCGAGCACCGGCTCGGGGATGTGGAAGAAGACGGTCGACACCGCGCCGAGCAGGGGTGCGCACGCGTCGGCGACCAGCATGGCGATCGCGCGGCGGCGGGCGTTGCCGTACAGGCTCGTGATGGTGAAGGTGTTGAAGCCGTCCGCGAAGTCGTGCGCGATCACGGCGAGCGCGACGGCCGCGCCCATGCCGCCGCCCACCTGGAAGGCCGCGCCGATCGCCACGCCGTCCATGGCGCTGTGCCCCACCATGGCGCCGGCCGCCACCAGGCCCACCTCGGGCGCCCGGTGGTCGTGCCCCTCGGCGCCGCCGTGCGCGGCCTGCCGGGCGGCCAGCGTGCGCTCCACCAGGTGGGCCAGCAGGAAGCCGGTCACGAACAGCAGCAGGGCGGCGGGTACGCCGAAGACCTCGCGGTGGGCCGCGTGCAGCGCCTCCGGCAGCAGGTCCAGGCCGACCACGCCCAGCATCAGACCGCCGGCCAGTCCCAGGACCAGGTGCCGACGGTCGGTCACGCGCTGTGCCGTCCAGCCGCCGGCCAGCGTCATCAGGAACGCGCCGAGCGCGACGAAGACCGCCATAGGCCCTTGCTATCCGATGAAGGCGCCTTCGCGCACATCCGGCCACGCCCACATCGTCGCAGAACCTGATATTTCCCCCGCTTTTCATTCGTGACCCCGTACGAGAGGACCCCTCCCATGGCCGATGCCCCCACCGGCAAGGTGACGTTCGTCGGTGCCGGCCCCGGCGCCGCCGATCTGCTGACGTTCCGTGCCGCGCGCGCGATCGCGGAGGCGGACGTGGTGATCTGGGCGGCGAGCCTGGTCCAGGCGGAGGTCCTGGCGCACGCGCGCGAGGATGCGCAGGTCCTCGACTCGGCGGCCATGTCCCTGGAGGACGTCGTCGCCGTCTACCGGCGCGCCCGTGCCGAGGGCCTGAAGGTGGCCCGGATCCACTCCGGCGACCCGGCGCTGTGGGGCGGCACGCAGGAGCAGCTGGACCGGTGCGCGGAGATCGGCATCGCAACGGAGGTCGTCCCGGGCGTCTCCTCCTTCTCCGCCGTCGCCGCACTCGCGCAGCGTGAGCTGACCATCCCCGAGGTCGCGCAGTCCGTCGTCCTCACCCGGCTGGGCGGCGGCAAGACGCCGATGCCGCCCGGCGAGGAGGTGCGCGAGTTCGCCCGGCACGGCACCACCATGGCGGTCTTCCTGTCGGCGGCGCGCAGCGGGCAGCTGGTGCGCGAGCTGCTGGAGGGCGGCTATCCGACGGACACACCGGTGGTCGTCGCCTACCAGGCGACCTGGCCCGAGGAGCTGATCGTGAAGTGCACGATCGGCACGCTGGAGGAGACGGTCAAGGAGCACAAGCTCTGGAAGCACACGCTCTTCCTGGTCGGCCCGGCGCTGGACGCGCACGGCACCCGCTCGCACCTGTACCACCCCGGGCACTTCCACGGATACCGCAAGGCCGACCCGGAGGCCCGGCGGGCCCTGCGCGAGCAGAGGGCGAAGAGTTGATCACGGTCGTCGGCACGGGGACGGGCGCGCCGGTCGCCGAGGGCGTCCTCGCGGGCGCCGCGCTGGTGGTCGGCGGGCGCCGGCACCTGGACTCGGTACGGCTGCCCGACGGCGCCGATCGGGTCGTGCTGGGGCCGCTGGCGCCGGCGCTGGACGTCATCGGGCGGCATCTGGAGAAGGAGGGCCGGGTCGTCGTCCTGGCCTCCGGTGACCCGGGGTTCTTCGGGATCGTGCGGGTGCTGGCCGAGCGGTTCGGGTCGCGGCGGCTGGATGTGCGGCCCGGCGTCTCGTCCGTCGCCGCCGCGTTCGCGCGGGTGGGACTGCCGTGGGACGACGCCGTGGTCGTCAGCGCGCACGGCCGGGATCTTCGTACGGCGGTCAACGTGTGCCGCGCGCGGCCGAAGGTGGCGGTGCTGACGGGACCGGGCGCGGGGCCGGCGGAACTGGGGGCGGCACTGCTGCACGACCCGCGGTTGCCGGCGAGCCCGCCCCCCGAACCGGCGACCACGCCCACCACAGGGCCCGCCGAACCCGGAGCCGCACCCACCGTAGAGCGCGCCGAACCCGGAGCCGCACCCGTCACTCAGCCCGCCGAACCGGCGATCGCGTCCGCACCGGAGCCCGCCGAACCGGGAGCCACGCCCGCCGCAGAGCCCGTCGAGTCGGCGACCACCCCCACCACAGACCCCGCCGAACCGGGAGCCGCACCCGTCACTCAGCCCGCCGAGTCGGCGATCGCGTCCGCACCGGAGTCCGCCGAACCGGGAGCCACGCCCACCACCGAGCCCGTCGAGTCGGGGACCACGCCCACCGTAGAGCCCGCCGAACCGGCGATCGCGTCCGCATCGGTGTCCGACGCGCCCGGGAGCGCGTCGGCGTACGTGTCCCGCGGGCGCGTCCTCGTGGTCGCCTCCGCCCTCGGCTCCGCGGAGGAGCGCGTCGAGCGGGTCACGCCCGCCGAGGCCGCCGCCCGGGACTGGGGCTCGGACGTCAGCGTGGTGCTGTGCCTCGACGAGACACGCACCCTCGGCGGAGTGCGTACGGTCGCCGGGGCGCCGGCCGGACCCGGCCGATGGGCGCTGGAGGAGGGTGAGTTCGCCCACCGCGACTCGATGATCACCAAGTTCGAGGTACGGGCGCTGGCGCTGGCCCGGCTGGGGCCGCGGCTGGGCGACCTGGTGTGGGACGTGGGCGCCGGCTCGGGCTCGGTGGCGGTGGAGTGCGCGCGGCTCGGCGCGGCCGTCGTCGCCGTGGAGAAGGCGGCGGACGGGGTGGAGCGGGTCCGCGCCAACGCGCACGCCCATGGGGTCGACGTGGACGTGGTGCACGGCTCGGCCCCCGAGTGCCTGGACGCGCTCGACGATCCCGACGCGGTGTTCGTCGGCGGTGGCGGCCGGGAACTGCCCGCCGTCGTCGGCGCGTGCGCGCGGCGGGCCCGGCGGACCGTGGTCGTGGCCATGGCCGCGCTGGACCGCGTACCGGCCGCCCGTGAGGCGCTCACGGCCGCCGGGTTCACCTGCGACGGGGTGCTGCTGCAGTCCTCGCGGCTGGCGCCGCTGCCCGGGGACGTGACCCGGCTCGCGGCGACCAATCCTGTGTTTCTGCTCTGGGGCGAGAGAACCCCGGTATCGAGTGAGGGAGTTGTCCAGTGATCGGCCTGATTTCCGCCACCGCGGCGGGGGCGGTGGCGCGGGACCGGCTGGCCGCGGCCTGGCCGGACCGTACGCGCGTGTACGAGGGTCCCGTCGGGGAGGCGGTACGGGTCGCGTTCGCGGAGTGCGAGCAGCTGGTGTGCTTCCTGGCGACGGGCGCGACGGTACGACTGCTCGCGCCGCTGCTCGGCGACAAGACGGCCGACCCGGGTGTGGTGTGCGTGGACGAGGGCGGCCGGTTCGCGGTGTCGCTGGTCGGCGGGCACGGCGGCGGCGCCAACGAACTCGCCCGCGCGGTCGGCGCGTTGCTGGGAGCGGAGCCGGTGGTGACGACCGCGACGGACTCCGTGGGGCTGGCGGGCCTGGACACGCTCGGGCTGCCGTACGAGGGCTCGGTCGCCCTGGTCTCCCGCGCCCTGCTGGACGGTGAACCGGTCGCCCTGGAGGCGGAGGTGCCATGGCCGCTGCCGCCGCTGCCGGTCTCGGCGCAGGGCTCGTACACGGTGCGGCTCACCGACCGTGATGTCGCACCGGGCGAGCGTGAGGTGCTGTTGCGTCCGCCGTCCCTGGTGGTCGGGGTCGGCGCGTCCAAGGGCGCGCCGGTGGACGAGGTCCTCGGGCTGGTCGGGGACGCGCTGCGGGAGGCGGGGCTCACGCCGAAGTCCCTGGCCGAACTCGCCACCGTGGACGCCAAGTCGGAGGAGCCGGGTCTCCTGGCCGCCGCCGAACGGCTGGGGGTGCCCCTGGTGACGTACTCCGCCGAGGAACTGGCGGCGGTCGAGGTGCCCAACCCGTCGGACGCGCCGCTCGCGGCCGTCGGCACGCCGTCGGTGGCGGAGGCGGCGGCTCTGCTGCGCGGGGGCGAACTCCTCGTGCCCAAGCGGAAGTCGACGGCGCAGCCCGCGATGGCGACCTGCGCGGTCGTACGGCGCCCGGCACGCGGGCGGCTCGCGGTGGTCGGGCTCGGGCCGGGCGCCCGGGACCTGCTCACCCCGCGCGCGGCGGCCGAGCTGCGCCGGGCCTCGGTGCTGGTCGGGCTGGACCAGTACGTGGACCAGATCCGCGACCTGCTGCGGCCGGGCACCCGGGTGCTGGAGTCGGGGCTCGGCGCCGAGGAGGAGCGGGCCCGTACGGCGGTCGCGGAGGCCCGCAGGGGGCATGCGGTGGCGCTGATCGGCAGCGGGGACGCGGGCGTGTACGCCATGGCCTCCCCGGCGCTCGCCGAGGCGTCGGACGACATCGACGTGGTCGGGGTGCCCGGGGTGACGGCCGCGCTGGCCGCCGGGGCGGTCCTGGGCGCGCCGCTGGGCCACGACCACGTCTCCATCAGCCTGTCCGACCTGCACACACCGTGGGAGGTCATCGAACGGCGGGTGCGGGCGGCGGCCGAGGCGGACCTCGTCGTGACCTTCTACAACCCGCGTTCCCGGGGCCGCGACTGGCAGCTGCCCAAGGCGCTCGCGATCCTGGCCGGGCACCGGGAGCCGACGACACCGGTGGGCGTTGTACGGAACGCCTCGCGGCCGGACGAGTCGAGCCGGGTGACCACGCTCGCCGGGCTGGACCCGGCGACGGTCGACATGATGACGGTCGTCACCGTGGGCAACACCGCGACCCGCACCGTCGCGGGCCGCATGGTGACCCCGCGCGGCTACCGCTGGCAGGAGGGCGCCCGGTGAACCCTGCGACCCGTGTGGTCCATCCGATCGAGCAGGAGTCCTTCCGGCGGCTGCGCGCCCGACTGGACACCTCGCACGTCCCGCCGCTGACCCGGGCGGTGGTGGAGCGGGTCATCCACTCCGCCGCCGACCTGGAGTACGCGACCGACCTCGTCATGGCCGAGCACGATCTGGTCACGGCGCATGCGGCGCTGCACGCCGGGGCGCCGGTTGTCGTGGACGTGGAGATGGTCGCGGCCGGCATCACCCGGCGGGAGACCGTGTGCCGGCTCAAGGACGCCACGTCCGGACCCGGGCTGACGCGTTCGGCCCATGCGATCCGGCTGGCGTACGAGGAGGTCGGACCCGGGGCCCTGTGGGTGATCGGCTGTGCGCCGACCGCCCTGGAGGAGCTGCTCACCCTGGATGCCTCCCCCGCACTCGTCATCGGCCTTCCCGTCGGCTTCGTCGGCGCGGCCGAGTCCAAGGCCGCGTTGCGCGAGAGCGGGCTGCCCGCCGTGAGCAACGTGTCCGAGAAGGGCGGTTCGGCGGTCGCCGCCGCCGCGCTCAACGCCCTGCTGTACCACCCCGTTTCGTCTGAGGAGACCTCGTGACCACCCCGCCCGCCCTGCTGATCGCCGGACACGGCACCCGTGACGACGCCGGAGCCGAGGCGTTCCGTGACTTCGTCCGCGAGCTGGGGCGCCGCCACCCCGAGCTGCCCGTCGCGGGCGGCTTCATCGAGCTGTCCCCGCCGCCGCTCGGCGAGGCCGTCACCGAGCTGGTCGAGCGGGGCGTACGCCGGTTCGCCGCCGTGCCGCTGATGCTGGTGTCGGCCGGGCACGCCAAGGGCGACATCCCGGCCGCGCTGGCCCGCGAGAAGGAACGGCACCCGGGTATCTCGTACACCTACGGCCGCCCGCTGGGCCCGCATCCGGCGCTGCTGGACGTGCTGGAGCGGCGGCTGGACGAGGTACTGGGCGACACGGACCGCGCGGAGGTGACCGTGCTGCTGGTCGGGCGCGGGTCGACCGACCCGGACGCCAATGCCGAGGTGTTCAAGGCGGCGCGGCTGCTGTGGGAGGGCCGCGGGTACGCCGGGGTGGAGACGGCGTTCGTGTCGCTGGCGGCGCCGGACGTGCCGAGCGGCCTGGACCGGTGTACGAAGCTGGGGGCCCGGCGGATCGTCGTCCTGCCGTACTTCCTGTTCACCGGGATCCTGCCGGACCGGGTGCGGCAGCAGACCGAGGAGTGGGCGGCCGGGCACCCCGGGGCCGACGTGCGCTCGGCGGACGTCATCGGGCCCGAGCCGGAGCTGCTGGACCTGGTGATGGAGCGGTACGAGGAGGCCGTCAAGGGTGATCTGCGGATGAACTGCGACTCGTGCGTGTACCGGATCGCGCTGCCGGGCTTCGAGGACAAGGTGGGGCTCCCGCAGCAGCCGCACTTCCACCCGGACGACGACGACCACCACCACGGGCACGGCCATGGGCACCACCATCACGGCGGGCACTCGCACAGCCATGCGCACTGACGGCACCGGCGGGTCCGGGCACGATCTGCGGCATCACGGGGACGCCGAAGTGCGGGACGACGGGGCCGCGTTGGTCGACCTCGCCGTCAACGTCCGCGCGGACACGCCCCCGCCGTGGCTGCGGGAGGAGATCGCCGCCTCGCTGTCGTCCCTCGCGGCCTATCCGGACGGGCGGGCCGCGCGGGCGGCGGTGGCGGCCCGGCACGGGCTGCCGGTGGAACGGGTGCTGCTGACGGCGGGCGCGGCGGAGGCGTTCGTGCTGCTGGCGCGGGCGCTGAAGGTACGGCGCCCGGTCGTGGTGCATCCGCAGTTCACCGAGCCGGAGGCGGCGCTCAGGGACGCGGGGCACACCGTGGAGCGGGTGCTGCTGCGGGAGGCGGACGGGTTCCGGCTGGATCCGGCGGCGGTGCCGGAGGAGGCCGACCTGGTCGTGATCGGGAACCCGACCAACCCCACGTCTGTGCTGCATCCGGCCGGGATGATCGCCCGACTGGCCCGTCCCGGGCGGGTGTTGGTGGTCGACGAGGCGTTCATGGACGCGGTGCCGGGTGAGCGGGAGGCGCTGGCCGGGCGGACGGATGTGCCGGGTCTCGTGGTGCTGCGGAGCCTGACCAAGACCTGGGGGCTGGCCGGGCTGCGGATCGGGTACGTGCTGGCTCCTTCGGAGATCGTCGCCGAACTGGGGCGGGCTCAACCGCTGTGGCCGGTGTCGACTCCCGCGCTTGCCGCGGCCGAGGCGTGTGTGACACCGCGGGCGCTGGCGGAGGCGGGGCACGCGGCGCATCGCATCGCGGCGGACCGGGCCCATCTGGTGGCGGGGCTGGCCGGGTTCGCTTCGCGGGGCGTGCGGGTGGTGGGGCCTGCGGAGGGGCCGTTCGTGCTGGTGGGCATGGAGGGGGCTGCCGTGGTACGACACCGGTTGCGTGAGCGTGGTCATGCCGTGCGGCGGGGCGACACGTTTCCGGGGCTCGGTGCGGAGTGGGTACGGGTTGCCGTGCGGGACCGGGCCACGGTGAACGGATTCCTGGAGGCGCTGTCGGCCGCCCTGCCGTGACCGGGGCCCCGCCCCTCCCCCACCGGCCCCGGACGGAGGCCGGCCGGCCCTCAGCTCTTGCGGCGCCGGGCCACCACCACCGCTCCCCCGCCGACCAGGACCAGCGCCAGCGCGCCGCCCCCGATGTACGGGGTCGTGGAACTGCCGCCGGTTTCCGCGAGGTCGGTCCGGGCTCCCTGGGGCGTGACGTCGGCGGCCGGGTCGTGGCCCGGCACCGGATGCCCGGCCGGCGGGGTCTCGCAGGTCGCCTCGGCGAGCGTGACCGTGCCCTCGACGTCGGCCACGTTGAGCTTCAAGGGGTTGACGGAGACCTTGAGTTCGAGGGCGGTGGCGGCGGCGGTGCGGGTGGTGGTGCGCCGCTGGGCGAGGTCGAGGCGGACCTCGCCGACGCCGGGCACCTTCACCTCGGTCGGGCCGCCGGCGGTGAGCGTGAGGCGCTTGCCGAGGACGGTGACGCCGCCGAGGACGTTCGCCGAGGCGGCCGGTGCCCGGCCGGTCTCGCAGGTCGCCTTGGCGGTGACCGTGCCGAGCTCGATCAGGGACAGCAGGGGCAGGCCGGGGACGTGCAGCCGGGCGTCGACGAGCCGGACCGAACCCTCGGCGCGCTGCGCGGTCGCGGTGGCCTTCGCCGAGGCGACGTCGGCGCCGAGGACCGTGAACGGTTTGCCGCCGGCCACACCGTCGAGGCGGGCGGACAGCGCGGTCCTGTCGGCGCTCCGCGGTGCCCGGACCTCGTTGAGGGAGACCGCGAGCGGGACGTCGACGGTCTTGTTCAGCAGGGACACGTCGAGCCCGGTGCGCAGGACGACGGCGGAGGCGCGACCGTGGCCGGTGGTCGCGTGCGCGGCGCCCGCGCCCAGGACCGCGGGACCGGCGGCCAGGGCGGTGACCGTGGCGACAGTCGCGAGACGGCGTGCGGACATGCGGATGTTGTTGCTGTTCAAGGCGGTGGGACCCCCAGAGGAATCGTGCTTGGGACCCGTCAACCTTGTACGCCCTGCGGGTGAACGGTCAGCGTTCTCGCGCTGCTTCACCCGAACGTGGATACCCCGGACACCTCTTCGAATCACCGGGCACAGGCGTTCCCCTACTGCACGATCCGCCCGTTCAGCACCACGCGGCGCGGCGCCGCCAGCACCCGTACGTCCGCGCGCGGATCGCCCTCGTACACCACCAGGTCGGCCGGTGCGCCCTCCTCCAGACCGGGGCGGCCGAGCCAGGCGCGGGCGCCCCAGCTCGTCGCCGACACGGCGTCCACGGCCGGGATGCCGGCGGTGACCAGCTCCGCCACCTCGGCCGCGACCAGTCCGTGGGCCAGCGAGCCGCCGGCGTCCGTGCCGACGTACACCGGGATACCGGCGTCGTAGGCGCCGCGCACGGTGTCGTAGCGGCGCTCGTGCAGCCGGCGCATGTGCGCCGACCAGCGCGGGAACCGGGTGTCGCCGCCGGCCGCGAGCTGCGGGAAGGTGGCGATGTTGACGAGGGTCGGGACGATCGCGACGCCGCGCTCGGCGAAGAGGGGGATCAGGTCGTCGGTCAGGCCGGTCGCGTGCTCGATGCAGTCGATGCCCGCCTCGACCAGGTCCCGCAGGGAGCTTTCGGCGAAGCAGTGCGCGGTGACGCGGGCGCCGAGCCGGTGGGCCTCGGTGATGGCGGCCTGAACCGCCTCGCGCGGCCAGCACGGGGAGAGGTCGCCGAGGTCGCGGTCGATCCAGTCGCCGACCAGCTTGACCCAGCCGTCGCCGCGCCGGGCCTCCTGGGCGACGTACCCGACCAGGTCGTCCGGTTCGACCTCCCAGGCGTAGTTGCGGATGTAGCGGCGGGTACGGGCGATGTGCCGGCCGGCCCGGATGATCTTCGGCAGGTCCTCGCGGTCGTCGACCCAGCGGGTGTCGGAGGGCGAGCCGGCGTCCCGGAGCAGCAGGGCGCCCGCCTCGCGGTCGGTGAGCGCCTGCTTCTCGGCGGTGTCCGCGTCGACCGGGCCGTCCGCGCCGAGGCCCACGTGGCAGTGGGCGTCGACCAGGCCGGGCAGCACCCAGCCCTCGACGGTACGGATGTCCCGTGCCCCGGCGGGGCGGTCGTAGGAGACCCGGCCTCCGACCACCCACAGCTCGTCACGGACGTCGTCCGGCCCGGCCAGAACCCGGCCCTTCACGTGCAGCACCGCGCCATCGCTCATGCACCGCACCCTAACGGCCTACGGCCGGCCCTTCCCCACCTGGTCGGAGGTCTCCTCCTCGACCTCGGCCATCGCCGGGTCGAGCAGGCGGGAGAGGAAGTGACGGGTGCGCTCGTGCTGTGGATCGCCGATGACCTGCTCGGGGCCGCCGTCCTCGACGATCACGCCGCCGTCCATGAAGACGACCCGGTCGGCGACCTCGCGGGCGAAGGTCATCTCATGGGTGACGACCATCATCGTCATGCCCTCCTCGGCGAGCCTGCGCATCACCGCGAGGACGTCGCCGACCAGCTCGGGGTCGAGCGCCGAGGTCGGCTCGTCGAAGAGCATGACCTCCGGGCCCATCGCCAGCGCCCGGGCGATGGCCACGCGCTGCTGCTGGCCGCCGGAGAGGGAGGAGGGATACGCCTCAGCCTTCTCGGCCAGGCCGACCCGGGCGAGGTTCTCGGCGGCGATCCTCGCTGCCTGCGCCTTGTCCCGCTTGAGGACCCTGCGCTGCGGGAGCGTGAGGTTCTCGGTGACGCTCAGGTGCGGGAAGAGGTTGAACTGCTGGAAGACCATGCCGATGCGGCGGCGTACGGCGTCGATGTCGACGTCGGGGTCCGTCAGCTCGGTGCCGCCGACGAAGACCTGGCCCTGGGTGGGCTCCTCCAGCAGGTTCACACAGCGCAGCAGCGTGGACTTGCCCGAGCCCGAGGGGCCGATGACGCAGACGACCTCGCCCTGGTGGATCTCCAGGTCGATGCCGCGCAGGACGTGGTTGTCGCCGAAGGACTTGTGCAGGTCCCGTACCTGAATCTCGGGGCGGCTCACCGGATCGCCTCCTGGGCCTTGGACTCCATACGCCTGACGACATAGCTGAGCGGGATGGTGATCAGCAGGTAGCACAGGCCCGCGACCAGGATCGGTGTGGAGTTGGCGGTCGTGCTGGCGAGGTCGCGCCCGAACTTGGACAGCTCCCGCTGCTCCAGGGTGACGCCGAGGAACAGCACCAGCGAGGAGTCCTTGAACAGCAGGACGAGTTCGTTGGTGAGCGGCGGCAGGATGATCCGGAAGGCCTGCGGGACGATGACGGAGATCATGGCCTTGGCCGGTGAGAAGCCGAGCGAACGGGCCGCCTCCGTCTGCCCCTTGGGCACGGCCTGGATGCCGGCGCGGATGGTCTCCGCCATGTACGCGGCCGAGACCAGGCCGAGCGCGATCGCGACCTGGCCGTAGGTGCCGCCGGGGATCTCCGTGCCGGGGAAGGCCAGCGGGACGGCCACGCCGACGAAGATGAAGATCAGCAGCGCGGGCAGGCCCCGGAAGATCTCGATGTAGATGCCCGCCAGCCAGCGGTACGGGCCCACGGAGGACAGCCGCATCAGCGCGATGACCATGCCGAGCACGAGTCCGACGACAAAGCCGGACAGCGTGTAGAGCACGGTGTTCCTCAGCGCCAGCGTGATGACGTCCGGGAACATCTGCCGGGCGATGCCGGCCTGGGCGAACTGGTTCTGCAGCCGTCCCCAGTCCGCCGTGACCGCGAAGGCGACCACGGCGGCGACGAACACGACGTACTGTGCGCCCCGGGACAGACGCCGCTTCTGACGCCGCGTCAGCCCCTTTTTCTTCGGCTGGAGTCGTACGTCCGTGTCGGTCATGAGGCGGCGGGAGAGGCCACGGAGGCGTGGTACGGGCCGATCCACTGCTCGTAGAGCTTCTTGTAGGTGCCGTCGGCCTTGGCGTCCTTGAGGGCCTTGTCGATGGCCTCGCGCAGCGCCGTGTTGCCCTTCTTGACCGTGAAGCCGTACTGCTCGCCGGTCTTGAGGTTGTCGACGACCTTGAACTTGTCCGCGGTGGCCTTGTCCTTCAGCCAGCCCTGGACGACCGGGTAGTCGATGACGACGGCCTGGACCTGGCCGGTGCGCAGGCCGTTGAGGACCGCGTCGGAGGACTCGAAGGAGATCGGGTCGTAGCCCTTGCTCTTGACGTAGTCCTCGCCGGTGGTCTGCGCCTGGGCACCGAGCTTCTTGCCCTTGGCCTTGACGTCCGCGAGGGAGTTGACACCGCTGCTCTTGTCGACCAGGACGGCCTGGGTGGCCTCGAAGTACGGGTCGGAGAAGTCGACGTTCTTCTTGCGCTCGGCGGTGATGGTCATGCCGGCGGCGGCCAGGTCGCACTTGCCGGAGTTGAGGAAGGCGCCGGTCTTGAAGTTCTCGAACGGTGTGTCGACGATCTGCTGCTTGACGCCGAGGTTCTTGGCGACGAGGTCGATGAGGGAGACGTCGAAGCCCTGCACCTTGCCGTTGATCTCCGACTGGAACGGCGGGTACGGCAGGTGGGTGCAGGTGGTCAGCTGACCGGCCTTGACGACGTGGACCCCCTTCACGGTGGCGCCGCCGTTCCCCCCGCTGGACGAGGAGCAGCCGGCCACGACGAGGACCAGCCCGGCGGTGGCGGTGGTGGCAGCCAGGAGGCGGGTCCGGCGTCCGAGGAGCGTTTTCATGGGGGATCTCCCTGTGGGGGAACTGAGTGCTCCGATTATAAGGAAGAGTTTGAGTCTCTCAAATCAAACCGAGGGTTACGGGGCCTTTGCACCTAAGATCAGGGGAGTCCCGATGCCCGTGAACGAAGAGAGCGCCGCCGTGAGCCACCCCTTCCTCGATCTGCCCCCGCTGAGTGCCGAGCGCTTCGCCGCCATCGAGGACGCCGTCGCCCGGCTGCTGGACACCCGGCAGGACGTGCTGATCACTCAGGGTGAGGCGCTGCTGCCGCTGGAGGGCGCGATCCGCGCGGCGGCCGGGCCGGGCACGGTGGCTCTGAACGTGATCACCGGCCCGTACGGGCAGACGTTCGGGAACTGGCTCAGGGACTGCGGCGCGACGGTGTACGACCTCTCGGTCCCCTTCCACACGGCCGTGACCGCCGAGCAGATCCGGGAGGCGTTCGCCGACCACCCGGAGATCGACTTCGTCTCGCTGGTGCACGCGGAGGCGGCGACCGGCAACACCAACCCGGTCGCGGAGATCGGCGAGGCGGTACGGGAGCAGGGCGCGCTGTTCTACCTGGACGCGGTCGCCTCCGTGGGCGCGGAGCCGGTGCTGCCGGACGCGTGGGGTGTGGACCTGTGTGTGATCGGCGCGCAGAAGGCGATGGGCGGTCCGGCGGGGGTGTCGGCGATCTCGGTGAGCGAGCGGGCGTGGGCCCGGATGGCGGCCAACCCGAACGCTCCGCGCCGCTCCTATCTGTCCCTGCTGGACTGGAAGGAGCGCTGGATCGACGCCGGGCGAGCGGTGCTGCCGCATGCTCCGGCGCAGCTGGAGATGCTGGCGCTGGAGGCGTGTATGGAGCGGATCGAGTCGGTGGGGCTGGATGCGGTGATGGACCGGCACCGGGCCGCCGCGCTGGCGACGCGGGCGGGCGCGGTGGCGTTGGGCGGGGGGCTTGAGCCATATGTGTACGAGGAGAAGGACGCGGCGCCGGTGGCGACGACGCTTCGGGTGCCGTCGGGGGTGAGGGCATCGGAGGTGGTGACGCGGGCCCTGACCGGCGACCCGACACTGCCGGTCGCCGCCGGAGGGGGTGCGCTGGCCAAGGAGATGATCCGGGTCAACCACTACGGGGCGGACGCCTCTCCGGAGACCGTGGAAAGGTGTCTGGCGGCGCTCGGGACGGCACTCGGCGTTCGGCGCTAGGCCGGTCGGAAGGGCGCCCCTTCGTGGATGCGCGGCCGTGGTGATGTCAGTACCCCGTGCGATCCTCCCGGCATGACCACGCCGCAGACACCCCGGAGCCCCGGTATCCCCGAGACCCTTCCCGACGGCCGCCCGATCCCCCTGCTGACCGGCCCCGAGCTGCCCATGCTGGAGAGCTGGCTGGACTTTCACCGGGCCACCCTGGAGTTGAAGTGCCGGGGGCTGGACGACACGCAGGTGCGGCTGCCCTCCGCGGAGCCGTCGTCGCTGACGCTGCTCGGGCTCGTCCAGCACCTCGCCGAGGTCGAACGGAACTGGTGCCGGCGGGTGGTGGCCGGGCTGGACGCGCCGCTGGTGTTCGACGAGGAGACGGGGTACGCCCTCGATCCCGGGCGGGGCCTCGAAGAGGCGCTGGACGTGTGGCGGCGGGAGATCGCGCGCGGCCGGGAGCTGCTTGCCGGACGGGCGCTGGAGGACACCGGGCGGATCGCCGACGGACCGATGGCCGGCGTCGAGGTGAGCGTGCGCTGGGTGCTGATCCACCTCATCGAGGAGTACGCCCGGCACAACGGACACGCCGACATTCTGCGTGAACGAATCGACGGCACCGCCGGAGTCTGAATTCAATTGAGCTTCACAATTCACGCCAATTTCCCGGGTGACAGCTTCCCGTCTTCTTCTGCCCGCTTTTTGCAAGGCTAAACAGGCAAGTTTCCTGGCGGTTTTCTGACGGTTTCCGTGCTGTGACACACTCCACAGTGCGGTACTTTTGTCCCGCTTTGACGGGGGTTAATTCGGGCATTTCGCCGAGGCGTCTGCGTGGCACAGTGGTGACGGCCGTGCATTTCCTAATTCGCCTCGCTAAATTCGTGCCGCATGACTGCCGCACCCGCAGACCTGTTCATCGACCAGCCGGCGGTGACCGACGGAGCCGCGCTCTGGCGTCTCGCCAAGGACTCGAAAACCCTCGACCTGAACTCCTCGTACAGCTATCTGCTGTGGTGCCGGGACTTCGCCGGCACCTCGGCGGTGGCGCGCGGTGCGGACGGGGAGCCGGTCGGCTTCGTCACCGGCTATGTGCGGCCGGACCACCCCCGCACCCTGCTCGTCTGGCAGGTGGCCGTCGACGCCGCATACCGGGGTCACGGCATCGCCGCCCGGCTGCTGGACGGGCTGACCGCACGGCTCGCCGCCGAGCACGGCATCACCGACGTGGAGACCACCATCACGCCCGGCAACACCGCCTCCGAGCGGCTGTTCACCTCGTTCGCCGCCCGGCACGGGGCGCACCTGGAGCGTGCGGTGCTGTTTCCCGCGGAGCTGTTCCCGGACGGCCCGCACGACCCCGAAGTCCTCTATCGCATCGGTCCGCTGACCGACTTCACCGCCCACTGAGGAGCGATTCACCGTGACCATCACCCAGCCCGACCTCAGCGTCTTCGAGACCCTCGAGTCCGAGGTGCGCAGCTACTGCCGCGGCTGGCCCACCGTCTTCGACCGCGCGCAGGGCAGCCGGATGTACGACGAGGACGGTCATGCGTACCTCGACTTCTTCGCCGGTGCCGGCTCACTCAACTACGGCCACAACAACGCCGTGCTCAAACGGGCGTTGATCGACTACCTGTCCCGGGACGGGGTGACCCACGGCCTGGACATGTCGACCACGGCCAAGCGGTCCTTCCTGCAGACCTTCCAGGATCTGGTGCTGCGCCCGCGGGACCTGCCGTACAAGGTCATGTTCCCGGGGCCGACCGGCACCAACGCCGTGGAGTCGGCGCTGAAGCTGGCCCGTAAGGTGAAGGGGCGGGAGGCGATCGTGTCGTTCACGAACGCCTTCCACGGGATGTCCCTGGGCTCCCTCGCCGTCACCGGGAACGCCTTCAAGCGGGCCGGTGCCGGCATCCCGCTGGTGCACGGCACGCCGATGCCGTTCGACAACTACTTCGACGGCACGGTCCCGGACTTCCTGTGGTTCGAGCGGCTGCTGGAGGACCAGGGCTCCGGGCTCAACAAGCCGGCCGCCGTGATCGTGGAGACCGTGCAGGGCGAGGGCGGCATCAACGTCGCCCGGCCCGAATGGCTGCGCGCGCTCAAGGAGTTGTGCGAGCGGCAGGACATGCTGCTCATCGTCGACGACATCCAGATGGGGTGCGGCCGTACCGGCGCCTTCTTCTCCTTCGAGGAGGCGGGGATCACCCCCGACATCGTCACGGTGTCCAAGTCGATCAGCGGTTACGGGCTGCCGATGTCGCTGTGCCTGTTCAAGCCCGAGCTGGACGTCTGGGAGCCCGGCGAGCACAACGGCACCTTCCGGGGCAACAACCCCGCGTTCGTCACGGCGACGGCGGCCCTGGAGGCGTACTGGACCGACGGCTCGGCCATGGAGAAGCAGACCCGCTCCCGTGGGGAGCAGGTCGAGCAGGCGCTGATCTCCATCACCGAGGAGAACCTCGCCGACGTCAAGGAGTACCGCGGGCGCGGGCTGGTGTGGGGTCTGGAGTTCGAGGACAAGGCGCGCGCCTCACGGGTCGCCCGGCGGGCCTTCGAGCTGGGGCTGCTGATCGAGACGTCCGGCCCCGAGGGCGAGGTCGTCAAGCTGCTGCCCGCGCTCACCATCACCCCCGACGAGCTGGACGAGGGCTTGAGCGTCCTCGCCCGTGCCGTCCGGGAAACCGCCTGACCAGGCGTCTTTCGTACAGCTAGGAGGAAGAACAGCACCGTGATCGTCCGATCGTTCAAGGACATCGAGAACACCGACCGGCACGTCAGGGCGAAGTCCGGCACCTGGGAGAGCAAGCGGATCGTCCTCGCCAAGGAGCGGGTCGGCTTCTCCCTGCACGAGACCGTCCTGTACGCCGGGACCGAGACGTCGATGTGGTACGCCAACCACATCGAGGCCGTCGTCTGCACCAAGGGCGAGGCCGAACTCACCGACCACGAGGCCGGGAAGACGTACACGATCACCCCCGGCACCATGTACCTCCTCGACGGGCACGAGCGGCACACCCTGCGCGTCAAGGAGGACTTCCACTGCCTCTGTGTGTTCAACCCGCCCGTGACCGGACGGGAGGACCACGACGAGAACGGCGTCTACCCGCTGCTCACCGAGCCCGAGGAGGTGTGAGAACCCATGACCACTGCCCCCGTGAAGGATCTCTACCCGACCCGCGGCACCACCGAGGTGACCGTCCCGCGCCAGGACCCGGTCGTCTGGGGCTCCCCGGACACGCCGGGCCCGATCCCGACGGCCGACCTGCAGGCGTACGAGCGCGACGGCTTCCTGGCCGTCGACCAGCTGATCACGCCGGACGAGGTCGAGGTCTACAAGCGTGAGCTGGACCGGCTGGTCACCGACCCGGCGATCCGCGCCGACGAGCGTTCCATCGTCGAGCCGAAGTCCAAGGAGATCCGCTCGGTCTTCGAGGTGCACCGGATCAGCGAGGTGTTCGCGAACCTGGTGCGCGACCCGCGGGTGGTCGGCCGCGCCCGGCAGATCCTCGGCTCGGACGTGTACGTCCACCAGTCGCGGATCAACGTCAAGCCCGGCTTCGGTGCGAGCGGCTTCTACTGGCACTCGGACTTCGAGACCTGGCACGCCGAGGACGGCCTGCCGAACATGCGCACGGTGTCCGTCTCGATCGCGCTGACCGAGAACCACGACACCAACGGCGGCCTGATGATCATGCCGGGCTCGCACCGGACGTTCCTGGGCTGCGCCGGCGCCACCCCCAAGGACAACTACAAGAAGTCGCTGCAGATGCAGGACGCGGGCACGCCGTCCGACGAGGCGCTGACCGCGCTGGCGGGCGAGCACGGCATCCGGCTGTTCACCGGCAGGGCCGGTTCGGCCACCTGGTTCGACTGCAACTGCATGCACGGCTCCGGCGACAACATCACCCCGTTCCCGCGCAGCAATGTGTTCATCGTGTTCAACAGCGTGGAGAACACGGCGGTGGAGCCGTTCGCCGCGCCGGTGCGCCGGCCGGACTTCATCGGGGCCCGGGACTTCACCCCCGTGCGGTGAGCCCGCACCGCCGTGTCCGCCGCCGATCCAGCGGTGGAGCGGTGCGGCGACGGCGCCCTCCCCCAGGCGGGCATGCCCCGACCGGTGTCTGCCGGTCGGGGCATCGCGCAGTTGGGGTGGCCGGGAGCGGGGGCTCGGTGCGGGGTCATCCCCAGGCCGGGACGTCCAGGATCTCCAGCACCGCCGCGCTCCAGGTGAAGCCGATACCGACCCCGAAGACCAGCACGAGATCACCGGCAGCCAGCCGGCCGCTCTCGACGAGGTGGTTCAGGTTGACCAGCTGGTCGGCGGCGCCGATGTGCCCGATGTCGCGCCCCCACTCGTAGACGGTCTTCGTGTCGTCGATGCCGAGCAGCTTGTAGAAGCCGTTCTCCACCAGGCGCGCGCCGGTGTTGGCGTGCAGCACGTACGCGATGTCGGCGAGCTCGACGTCGGCGTCCCGCAGCGCGGTCTCGACCATGGCGAGCAGATTGCCGCCCATCCGCGCGATGATCCTGCCTTCCGCCCCCTCCTCCACCGTGGCGGCATAGGCGAGCTTCCGCTCCCGCAGGTCCACCGGCCGGCCGTCCAGGAACGGTCCCACCGACCAGCCCGCCGTGCCCCGGTAGATCGGCTCCAGCGTGGCGTCGGAGAGCGTGGCGGTGGAGCGCACCCGGGCGAAGCCCGTACTGGAGGTGAGCACCACGGCGCCCGCGCCGTCGCCGAAGACCTGGGAGTCGTCGCTGGTCCAGCGGTCGAAGTACGGCAGGTGGAAGGAGTCCCCCGCCGTCACCAGCGCGGCGCTGCCCGGGCGGGCGGTCACCCAGGAGGCCGCCAGCTCGAAGGCGATCAGCGAGCCGTTGGACCCCTGGCGCACCTCGGCCACCGCACCGGTGCCGCCCACCGAGTTGTCCTGGACGTATGAGGCCGGCTGCCAGAACTCCTGCCCCTGGTAGCCGAAGCAGGCGTGCACCACCAGCCCGAACTGCGCCTCCTCGCACCCCGAGCGGGCCACCGCCTGGCGCGCCGCCGCGGCCGCCATCACCGGCGGTGCCTCGTCCGCCCGGGCGACCCGGACCGCGCGAATTCCGTTCGCTTCCGCCGCGTCGGCGGCGTACAGACCGGCGGCGACGGCGGTTTCCGCCTTGTCGACTGCTGCGGGCAGGTACGCGCCGACTCCGGCGATGTAAAGCTGCTCCCAACGCATGGGCACCTCTGATCGTGCTAGATGGTGGGTGGTCGACTCCACCTCGGGTGGAGTGCGGCCGCTCCCGCGAGACCGTCAGGCGCGGCGATCTCGCGGGCCGGGCCGGGTACCGCTACCGGCCTGCCCGACGGACGTCCGGTCGGCCGGTCCGTACGCGCCCGGACCTCGGACACGCGCACGGACGGGAACCCGCGCTACGCGGGACGCAGCCGGCAGCGGACGGGGGTCTCCGTGCGCAGAGTGACCCCGTAGGTGACGGGAACGTGTTCGTCCACCGCGTCCAGTTCGTACTGCCGCAGGATCAGCGCAAGGGCCATCACCGACTCCAGCATGGACAGATGCCTGCCGATGCATGCCCGCGGGCCGCCGCCGAAGGGGAACCAGGCATAGCGGTGCCGGGCCTTCTCGCGCTCCGGTGTGAACCGCTCGGGGTCGAAGCGTTCCGGCTCGTCCCAGTAGCGCGGGTGCCGCTGCGTCACCCAGGGCGAGACCAGCACCTCCGCTCCCGCGGGAATCGTGTAGCCGTCGATCTCGGTGGCGGCGACCGCGTTGCGCGTGACGAAGGCCCCAGCCGGGTAGAGGCGCATCGCCTCCTTGAACACCCAGCTGAGATAGGGGAGTTCGTCCAGATCGGAGGAGACGGGCGCACGGGTCCCCAGCACGCGCCGGACTTCCTCGCGGGCGCGCTCCTGTGCCTCGGGGTGCCGAGCCAGCAGGTGCAACGCCATGGCGAGCGAGGTCGACGTCGTCTCGGTGCCGGCGAGCAGGAACACCAGTGCCTGGTCGCGGACCTCCGATGCGTCCAGCTTGCCGTCCTCCGCGTTCTGCGCTTGGACCAGCAGGGTGATCATGTCCTCCGCCGCCGACGCGTCCGCCTGCGCCCGCCGCTTCTCTATGACCCGGTCGCACACCGAGTACAGCTCTTCCGTGGCAGCGGCGGCCCTGCGGTTCATGGGCGTCGGCCAGGTGCGCGGCACACTGACGAACGAGTAGCTCCGACGCTGGATGTAGTCGCCGACGACCGGAAAGCAGCGTGCCACGACATCGAGGGCGGCCTCGAAGTCCGCGCCGAAGAGGATGCGGACCGTGATGCGCTGGGTCAGCCGCGACATGTCCTCGACCAGTTCCACCGTGTCGTCCGGCGCGTTGCGCCAGGCGGTGAGCAGTGCCTGGGTCTCCTCGGCGATCTCCGCGGCGTAGCTGTCGACCCGGCGCCGCGTGAACAGCGGCTGCAGCAGCCGACGCTGCCGCTGGTATACAGCGTCCTGACTGGTCAGCAGGTTGTTGCCCGCCGTGGCCCGGACCTCCTGGTAGAAGCGGCTGTCCTTGCGGAAGTTGGTCGCCTCGGTCGCCAGGACCTGCTGGGCGCCCTCGGCGGAGAAGACCGCGTAGATCTCCTTGCGCAGCCCGGGCGGCCCTGCGGTGAAGCGGACCACGTCGCCGTAGTCGCGTCGCGCGTCCAGGAAGAGATCGAGAGCACCGCGCCTGAGTTCGAGCATCGAGCCGAGCAGCGGCGACCCCGCGGGGCCGGGTATCGCCGCGGACGTCTTGCCGGGCGGAACGGTCGTGGACATGAGAGTGCACTCCTAGTGGGGGAGGAACGGTCGCGCCGGATGTCGCGCACGCTCGGGATGCTGGGTGAGGCGGGCGCTACGGGGTGACGGGTGCGCCGGCCGTAAGGAACCGGTCGATCGCCGACGTCACCGCGGCGGGTCTCTCCATCCGCAGTTCGTGACGGCGTCGACGAGCCGGACCACCGCGTCCGGGTAGGCCGTGGCCATCCGCGGCATCCGGGACACCGGCAGTTGGTTGGCATGACGTCCGTGCGGCAGCAGGACGGGCACCTTGATGGCGCCGACTGCGCCGAGCACGTCGAAGGACCGCGTCGCCGCGTAACCGCTCATGACCACGTCCCGGGGTGTGGACGCGGACGCATGGACGTACCGTCGGATCTGCGCGCGAGGGTGCAGGGGCCCGAAGGCGCGGTGGGTGTTGCCCGCGACGAAGCCCCAAAGGGGCAGCCGACAGCCTCATCAGGAGCCCGCGGCCGGGGCTGTACTCCATCCGGCTGATCGAGTTCACCAGCCCCCTCCGCTCGATCCGCTCCGGACTGCTGAGGGCCGGCGTCTGACTGATCACCCCGCCCATCGAAGGGCCGATCCACGAAGCGGTTGACTCCCAGGTGGTCGAGGAGGGCCATGACGTCAGCTGCCGTCTCTTCGATCGTGTGCCCCGCCGTCGCTTTCGCCGTGCCCGCGCACAGCCGGCCGGATCAGCCGTCGCTGCACGGCGAAGTGAGCCGTCCGGTGGTCCCGGCGGTGTCGGTCGGCCGTCCTGCCGTGGCTGAACACCGGCGGGACACCCTCGCGGCGGCACCCGTCGCCGAACGTCAACCGGGCGCGTCCGACTGCGAATCGAGCCATGGCGTCATGTCCTCCTGCGTCGTGATCGAGTCGGCTTGGGAGTGCGGGTCCTTCGCTCAGTCACCGACGCTCAGTCACCGACCCTGCCGAGGAAGTCGAGGACGTGTCCGAACACGTCGAGCGCCGCGCCACGACCGATGAACATGTCGAGGTGGCCGTAGCCGGGGACCTCGGTGTACGTCACATCCAGCTGCGGCTGCCTGGCGGTCAGCACCTCGTGGCAGAGCTCCTGGGAGTTCAGCCAGAGCCCGTTCTCGCTGCCGGACAGCAGCAGGACGGGGCAGTCGATACCAGATGCCTGGTCGAGGGCGTTCGCCGGCAGCGCGCGGTAGCGGTCGTCGCCGTGGTGCCAGCGCACGACGCTGCGCGCCAGCGCGATGCGGCGCAGATGCGGCCAGATCCACACAGGTGCGGGGCCCATCAGCTCAGCCAGTCGGTTGTGCGTGGCCGCCGAGAGATTCTCGTGTACGAACAGCGAAGCCCCCATGCCCCAGGCCGAGTTGTGCAGGATCTGGCAGGTGGGGTCGGGACAGGTCGCCTTACGGGAGGCCAGGGCGAACAGCAACGTGTGACGCGACCGGAAGCCCACCGTGCGGAAGTCCACGGGTACGTGATCGATGCGGGACCGCAGCAGCTCGCTGCCCAGGGTCATGCGCAGCGAGGTCCGTCCGGCCAGCTTCGGTGTCAGGAACACGCCCTGCGCCACCACGCCGGCGAGCCCGGGCACCAGGCCCGCGGTCATGCTCATCGACAGCGCGAGCGCGCCGATGCAGTGCGCCACCACGAACAGCGGCCGGGTGCCGATCCGCTGCCGGATGCGCCCAACGGCCTCGGGGATGTCGTACAGGGCGACGTCGTCATAGGTGTACCGACGCCCCGTTTCGTTGTAGGGGAGGCGGCAGCTGCCGCGCCAGTCCAGCAGCCACGGCTCGTAGCCCGCGTCCAGCAGCACCTCGACCAGGTTGCGGGTCTCGGGCAGCAGGAACATGTCGGACGAGGCGGTGTGGCCGTGCAGCAGCAGGACGGCGGGCCGGTCGGTGTCGTCGGTCGCGACCCGGGTCAGGCCGAGCCTGAACCCGTCCTTGGTGACGAACGGCATCTCTTCCACGCGCGCCTCTGCGAGGCGAGCGTACAGCGGTCGCAGAGTCATCACGGGCGCTCCGTCAGTGTCAGGTTCCGGCGTATGTCGAGTAGGTCCGCACCCACCCGGGTGAACGGGCCGAGCAGTCCGATGCCGATTTCCCGGCCGAACCAGAGCAGCCACGTCAGCTTGGCGATCCGCTGCTCCTGAGGGGACAGGCGCGGGTTCACACGGATGCCGTCGATCTGTTCGCGCAGGTAGCTCTCGGCCGGCACGACGACCTCACCCGCCAGGTGGGCGGGCTCGCCCGCACGGCCGATCGCCACGGTCAGTGCTCGCGTCTGCCGCCACAGATCACGCCGGGCGCGGGCATACTTCCGACCCTCCAGCCACCAGCGCTGCCCGTCTGCGTCGCGCAGCGTCAGCCGGTACCTGAGCAGCGGGTGGCGCAGGCCGTGCCGCTCCGGGATCCCCTCCTGCGGCCGGACCCAGAGGTCACCATGCTCCACCACGAGCGGTTCCGCATGCATCAGGGGGCAGCGGAGCTCGCCCGCGACGTCGACCCGTCGCTCGCGGATGAGCTGGTACATGCTGGCGATCGACAGGGTCAGCGACAGCGTGCAGGCACTCTCGGCGGGTTGGCCCGCGGGGCCCAGGCTCCCCTCCATCGTCTCGGGGAACCAGAGGTACGGCGTGTCGGCCCGCTCGGGCAGCCGGGCGAGACCGTCATGCGCCAGCCTCTCGAATGTCTTCAGCTGTGCCTGGGTGTCGTAGCGCGCGGCGGGTGTGAGGCCCTGCGCGGCCACGAAGGCCTCGGTGCGCCTGCCCGTGGCCGCGGGTCCCGTCAGCGTCGCTTCGCACAGCTTCAGAGCCGTTGGGCTCTGCAACACCCTTGTCAGGAAGTCGAGTTCCGGTACCGGCTCGGCCTCGAGACGGGCCAGGGTGCCGGCTCGCCACTCGTCCCAGTCCTGCACCCGGACGTTCATGCCGCCCAGGCTCATGTCCCGCACGACATCGTCGAGGGTGTTCGGTGTGCCGGTCAGGTTGTAGTTGTATCCCCAGGCGCTGGGCTCGCAGATGACGGCCACCGCGACTCGGCTCACCCAGTCCACGGGGGCGGCGTTGAGGTAGCGGAACGCGGGGACGCTGCGGAAGCGGCTGAAGGCCGAGAGCAGCCCACTGCTGAGGTCCTGGGAGTTGTAGGCGCCTGTCTTGGTGTGCCCGCCGATACCGCCCGGCCGCAGCACCGTGACCACCAGACCGTGATCACGGGCCCGCCGCAGTGCGGCCTCTGCGGCCCACTTCGACTTGTCGTAGCCGGCGACGAGGCGGTCGATGTGCGCGAGGGGGTCGTCCTCGCCCATGGAGGCGATGCCGACCTCGTTGAACACCGCGATCGACGAGATGTGGTGCAGCGGCTTGGGGCGCCCGGCCGCCGCCAGTTCCGCCAGCGCGAGCGCACCCAGCACATTGCTCTGTCGCAACGACGGGTAGCCGCGCAGGAAGTCCACCGCCGCGCCGACGCCGACGACCGCGTCCAGCTCCTGGGCCAGCTCGTTCCACCGATCGACCGTCAGGCCGAGATGCGGCTTGCGGAGGTCGCCCGGCAGGACGCTCACCCGCCTGCGGATCTCGGCGGACCACGGCAGCGAGTAGCTGGTCAGCGCCGCACCGAGGCGCTGGAGCCCTTCCGGCTCGTCCCCGGCGCGCACCAGGCAGTACACGTGCGCGTCGCTGTGCCGCAGCAGATCGAGGAGCATGTGGCCGCCGAGGAAACCTGTCGCTCCGGTCAGCAGCACGCGGCGGGGCGGGACGGGCTCCGGGGGAGCCGCCCACGGCAGGTCGTCGACGAGGGCCAGGTCGGCCAGGATGAGGTCGAGGTCGTCGTCCCCGGTACTGGCACGTACGG
>NZ_JBEYEW010000016.1:0-95418 GCF_040634095.1 Streptomyces sp. NPDC007205 | reverse complement strand
GCACGTAGGCGCGGGGCGCGGGCATGGGCCGCTTGGCGTCATCGACTCCGGTGGCTGCGAGCCAGCGCTCGGCGAGACGCCGCGGCCGGGCGTCGGCGAACACGCCGTCGTCCCCGGTACTGGCACGTACGGCGCGGGGCGCGGGCATGGGCCGCTTGGCGTCATCGACTCCGGTGGCTGCGAGCCAGCGCTCGGCGAGACGCCGCGGCCGGGCGTCGGCGAACACGTCGTCCAGGGTGAGCTCCACCCCGAGCTCGCGGGCCAGCGACGCGACCAGCTCGACTGCCCCGACGGACGTTCCCCCCGCCTCGAAGAAGTCGGTCTCCGGCCCCACCGCTGCGTCCAGGTGGCGGCCGGCCAAGGTGGCGATGGCCGAGGCCAGTTCGTCCACGTCTTTCGGCCGTGCGTCGTCCGCAGCTGTGCGCGCCGGTGGTGGGGGCGTCGCCGGGGCCGCCGAGGGGAGTGCTCGTGCGAGCAGGTCCGCCACGCTGAGCGCGGATGTGCCCCGCTCGATGGCCTCGCCGATCAGCCGCTGACCGGGATCTGCTGCCCGGTCCGGCCTGTCCTCGTTGTTCTGCTGCACGGGGAGCCCTTCGCCGTGTGTGTCTGTGTTCGCCATCACTGCTGCCAGGACCGGAACGCCCGCAGGTGCTCCGGAGTCGTTACGAGTTCCAAGAGCCTGCTGTCCTGGTCGCCGCCGCCGAGCGCGGCCACCAGGCGCCGGGCCGGAATGTTGCGGGGTGTCTGCGAGGCCGTCAGGCGCACCTTGCCGCAGCCCAGGCCGTCCGCCCGGTCCGCCAGCCACTGCAGAAACCTCTCCTCAGCGCCGCGCCCCAGTACCCGGCAGCTGAGCATCCAGGCAAGGACGTCCAGCTGGTCGCCGTCCTGGCGGACCGCGACCAGCCCGATCTGGCCGTAGTCTCCGAACCGGTCGCGGGCCGCGGCGATCCACACCTCGCCCTGCTGCCGCCAGCGCTCCAGGTCGCCGCCGTCGCTCGACCGGGCATGCAGGGTGAACTGGTTGGTACGGCGGACGAGTTGTGCCGCACGCGGCACGTCGTCACCGGTCAGCGGCCGGATGTCGACCTCCAGTCCCAGCTGGTCGAGGAACTCCTGGAAGCCGGCCTGCCCACGCGCCGCCTCACGCTGCTGCTCCTGCTCGTAGAACGCGGCGCGCAGGGAGTCCTCGGCGGTCGCCGCCGCCGGGACGAGCGGCCACAGCCGGGACAGGAAGGACTCCAGTTCGTCGACGGCAGGGCAGGTCACCGAGAGCACCTCGGGCAGTGCCGAACGCACGGCGGCGATCTCGACCGGGTTGTCGTCGAGGAACAGGAAACTGTCGACGCCCAGGTTGAGCGTCCGCGCCGCCTGCGCCAACCGCTCGGACTTACGGCCCCACTCCGCGGAGATCACGCTGAAATGCTCAGCCCGCAGAACGCTCTCCGGGCGGTCGAGCACCGATCGCACCGTGGCCTCGTCGTTGTTGCTGACCAGCATCAGCAGGGTTCCGGCGTCCCGCCACTGGAGCAGTCGGCGGGCCAGCAGCGCGCGGGCACCCCCGAGGTCCACGCCGTCGGGGCCGTTCTCCCCGGCCACACCGCTCCACAGCGTCTCGTCTCCGTCCACGGCGATCACCTTCGGCGGTGTGCGGCGCACGGCCTCGACGATCTCGGCCAGCGTGAGCGCCACCGCCGCCTGGAACTGCGGCGTGAACGGCAGATGCGCCAGCTGGTCCGTCCTGTCGTCGAAGATCTCTGCGACCTCGTGGTGCCGTGTCCAGTCGTCGGGCATCAGGAGCGCGAAGCCAGGAAGCTCCGACAGCTCGGACGCCACGTCACGCTCCCAGCGCTCCAGCCGCTCGTCACGGTGTGCGGTGGGCAGGAAGCCGACGATCAACGGCCTCCTGCTCCGCTCGGACAAGGCCCGAAGAGCGGCGGGATACTGCGTGCGGAGCTCGGCGAGAAGGGCGTCGTCCACACGGCCGAACCGTTCCAGATCGGCCGCCCTGAGCAGCACCACGCCAAGCGCCGTCGACGGGTCGGCGAAGACCCCCGAGGGGTCCTGCAGGCTTGCCAGCACCTGGTGGTAGGGCGCTTCCGCGACCGAGACCGGCGCCGCCCCGCCGCCGCCCGCCCCGTCGCTCAGCGCCATCTGGCACAGCAGGGGCAGGTTGCCCAGCGCGAACGTCGCCGCGACGGCGACGGAGAGCTGAGCGGGTGTGGCGTCCGGGCGCTCGGGTGCCGAGCCCTCCACCGTGACTGCGGGTCGGGCCGGGGCGGTGGGATCCTCGGCGGCCTCGGCGAGCAGCCGCAGGAAGTCCTCCCCCAGCGCCTTGCTGGTGGCCTCGTCCATGATGTCGAGGCTGTAGTCGAGTCGCAGCCGTCCGGCGTCCGGCGTCATCGTCACCATCAGGTCGAGATCCGAATAGCCCGTGCCGGCCGGCAGGATCTCCAGATTCGTGAGCCGGACCGCCGAGGACCGCACGTAGTTGAAGTACACCTCGACCAGCGGCGCGTTCGGCCGGTACAGCCCCTGCGCGACGAGTGTCGACAGGGTGTCCGAGAACATGGCGCCCTTGGCCAGGACTCGCTCGAGGTGACGGTCGCTCCGGCGCAGCACATCCTGGACGGCCTCGTTGCCGGCGGCCTGTGCCGGGAACGGCACCGGCACACCGAAGAACCCCAGCGCACCGTCGGCGTCGGCATGGATCCGGGTGTCGACGGGGACGGCGAGGACGAACCGGTCGCGTTCCTGCCGCCGGGCGAGCAGCACGGTCAGCACGCCCAGGCAGAACGCCGCCGGCGTGATCGCGAGCCGGCTCGCCTGCTCCGACACCCGTGCCATCAGCCGGTCGGGCAGCGTCAGGGTCACGCTGCCGGCCCGGTACGAGCGGGTGGCAGGGCGCTCCTTCGCGAGGGTCAGGTCGAGTCGGGCGGCACCGTTGAAGGACTCGTGCCAGTCGTCCGTCGTGCCGTGCGAGCCGTTGGCCGGAGCCTGCTGGGTCTGGGCTTCGAGCAGCAGGTCGATGTCGCGGTTGGTCACGGCGTCCCCCAGCGTCGCTCCGGCGAGCTCAGCGTCGATCTCGGCCGTCACCAGGAGCAGCGACTGCAGATCGCTCACGCTGTGGTGGGCGCAGAAGAGCAGCGTCTGGCCCTCGTCCCCGCGGTCGAGCAGCTCGAAGCGCCACAGCGGCGCGGTAGTGAGGTCGAACGGCTGCTCCACCAGCGCCCGCAGCCTGGCGTCGACATCGAGTTCCGCGCCGTCGCCCAGCGCCGTCCAGCGCAACAGCAGCGACGCGGGCACGTGCTTGTGGACGCGCAGCTGCTGCTCGCGTCCGTCACCCGCGACGACCGCGGTGCGCAGGGCCGCGTGACGTGCGGCGAGCCGGGTCAGCACGCCGCTCAGGCGTTCCTGGGTGGTCTGCGCTCCGAGTCGGACGGCGACGCCGACGGCGTGGGCGGAGCCCGGTGTGCCCTGCTGTGCGCTCCGCACCAGACGGGCCACGTCACGGGGCGCGGCCCGCAGCTCGGTCTCGGGAACGTCGCCCGCCGGCTGCCGCTCGTGGTGAGCCGGGGCGGGCCTGGCCGGGCTGCCCTGTGCCGACAGCGCGGAGAGCAGCAGCTCTGCGAGGCCGCGGATGTCCGCGGCCGAGAAGGCGGCAGTCGTGGGCAGCTCGACGCCGAGATCACGGACGAAGGAGTTGCGCAGCCTCACCGTCATCAGGGAGTCGAGACCGAGCGCCTTGAGGGAGGCGGTGGGGGCCGCCTGCGGCAGGCCGCCCACCACCTCGCCGACCATCTCCCGCACATACCCCTCGAGCAGCTCCCGCTGCTCGCCGGCGGTCGCCGCGCCGAGCACCCGGGCCACCAGTTCGTCGGAGTTCGGCCCAGCGGCCGGCGAGGTGATCAGCCCCCGCAGCATCGGCCGCAACCGGGCCACGTCCGGATCGAGTGCCAACGCCTCCCAGTCGAGCCGGGCGGGAACCAGCTGACGACGTCGAGTCATGGACAGCGCGCTCTCGAACAGGTCGCCGCCCTCCTTGGGGGAGAAGGCGATGAGGCCCGACCGGCGAGTGGTCTCGGTCCGGGTCGCGGACTGGGTGACCAGACCGACGCCGGCCCAGGCGCCCCAGTCGAGACTGAGAGCGTGACGGCCCGCCAGGGCGAGATGGTGCGCCCAGGCGTCCTGGAAGGCGTTCGCCGCGGAGTAGGGACTCTGCCCTGCCGAGCCGAGGACACCCGCCACCGAAGAGAACAGGACGAGGCTTTCCGCCTCGGGCACCAGCTGGGTGAGCAGTACCGTGCCCAGCACCTTCGGGGCGAGCACCCGCAGCACCCGTTCGTCGGACAGGTTCGGCACGGTGGCATCGTCGACGACACCGGCGGCGTGCACGATGCCGGTGATCGGACCCAGGTCGCGGACGCGGTCCAGCGCCGCCGCGAGGCCCTGCGGATCAGCGACGTCGGCGCGAGCCAGCTGCACGGTGACGCCGCGCGCACGCAGTGCCTCGACCCAGCCTTCCGCTTCGGCATCGGGTGCGGAGCGGGTCACCAGGGCCAGGCGGCGTACGCCGCGGTGTACCAGGCGCTCGGCGGCGACGCGGCCGAGGCCGCCCAGTCCTCCGGTGATCAGGAACGTACCGTCAGCCGCCGGTTCACCGTGCTCGACGCCGTCCTGGCGGCTGCGCACGAGGCGCGGCACGAGGCGTCCGGACTCGCGCAGTGCGACGAGGTATTCGTCGTCTGCCTGCAGCAACTGCGTCAGCAGGGCGTCCACCCCACCGGAGGGCGGCAGATCTATCAGCGTGGTGGCCAACTGGGGGTACTCCTGGGCCAGGGCGAGACCGAACCCCCAGGCAAGCGCCTGCTCAGGCGCGGTCACCTCGCTCCCGTCGGCAGGCTGGGTGCCACGTACGACCAGGAAGAGACGCGGCGCCCGGCCACGCTGCCCCTCCGTGAGCACCCGGGCGAGATGAAGGGTGCTCAGACACCCCAGTGCCGCGGCCTCCTCCGCCGTCTCGACCGAGTCGACCCCAGGGGCGTCCAGCGCGAACAGGTGGACCACCTGCTCGGGGCCGCCGGCGGGGAAGGCCTCGTCGAGCAGCCGGGCCAGGTGCTGGGGGTTCCGCGGATCGATCCGGAATCGACCGGGAGCCTCGGCGGCGAACGTGTCGCCCTTCACCGCCACCACATGGGGCAGCGGGCCGAGCAGAGCGCTCAACTGAGCGCCCACCCCGCCGTCGTCGGCGAGGATCAACCAGGGACCCCGGGCAGGCTGCGCCTGCGCGGTGGGCCTCGGCTGCCATTCCACTTCGTACAGGGAAGCGTCGAGCGGAGACAGCGCGGACAACTCGAACTCCTCGATTCGCAGCACCTCCTGCTCCTGCTCGTCGAGCAGCAGCAGGTCGAGCGTGACGACGTCCCGGTCCACGGCACGCAGTCGGCAGGCCACCCAGGTGGGTGCGGTGCGCGGCTTCGAGAACCGCAGACGCCCCACCCCGGTGGGTACCAGTGCGCGGCCCTCGGGCGCTCCCACCGGCAGCGCGGCCGTGTGGAAGGCCGAGTCGAGCACCGCGGGATGCAGCAGGTACCCGCTGCGCGGCGACGCGGCCAGCCTGCCCAGGGCGGTGGTTTCGGCTTGCCAGCCCTGCTCCAGACGGCGGAAGGACGGACCGTAGTCGATTCCCAGCGCGGTGAGCGCGGCGTAGACACCGGGCAGGTCGGCTTCGGCGGGGCACTGCGCGCGCAGCGCTTCGAGGGACCCGCCCCACGAGTCGCCGGGCCGGGTGCGGGTGCCGGCGCCCTCCTCGGCAGCGGCGCCCAGGACGACACGTCCGGATACGTGACGTATCCACCCGGACCGCGCCTCGCTCGGCACCGTGGAGGCGATGGTGAAGTCCCGGGCGGCGTCGTGTTCCGGTTGCAGGACCAGCTGCAGCCGGACCCCCGCCCCGGTCGGCAGCTTCAGTGGTGCCTCGAACCTGACGTCGGCCAGCCGCACCTCCTCGCCGTCCTGGAGACCGGAGGCCGCCTCGAGCGCCATCTCCAGGAAGGCGGCCCCGGGCAGCCACACCTCACCGGCTACACGGTGATCGAGCAGGTAGCCGAACTGACTGTGCTGCGTGTCGAGATCGGTCTGGAAGATGTGCCGGTCGGGCGCGTCACTCGCCTCGATCCGCGTGTCGACGAGCGGCGTGCGGCCCGCACCGGAGGACGGGGCCGGGGCAGCCGTCAGCCAGTGGCGCTCCCGCTCGAACGCGTAGGTGGGGAGTTCGGCGAGGGCACCGGTGGGGTACCGGGCCGACCAGTCGGGCTCATGTCCCACGCTGTACAGCTCACCGAGGTGACGCAGCAGACCGTCCCGGCCGCCGGCGTCGCGACGCAGCGAACCCACGCTCACCGCGGCGACCCCCATCTCCTGCGCGACCGACTCGACGGCCGCGCCGAGCGTCGGATGCGGGCTCACTTCCACGAAGTACCGGTAACCGTCCTCCAGCATGCGGCGTACGGTGTCGGCGAACCGCACCGGTCGACTCAGATTGGCGTACCAGTACTCCGCGTCGAGCCCGTCACCGGCGGTGGGCTCCGCGAGCACCGTCGAGTAGAACGGGATCGAGGTGTGCCTGCCTCGCACGTCCGACAGTTCACCGAGCAGCTCCGCACGCAGCGGAGCCATGAGCGGACTGTGCGACGCGAACGCGGTCGTCAGTCGCCGGACGGGGACCCCCTCCTCGGCGAGCTTGCCCTGAAGGTCGGTCAGAGCATCGATGTCGCCGGACACCGCGGTGGACCGCGCGCTGTTCACGGCTCCGACGAACAGCCGGCCCCGGTAGGCGGTGAGACGCTCCTCGACCTCGGACAGCGGCAGTTCCACGGAGAGCAGGCCGCCTCTGCCGGCCAGCGGCACGACGGCACGAGCACGCCGGGTCACCACGGCCGCGGCGTCGTCGGCACTCAGCGCGCCGGCCGCGTATGCGGCTGCGATCTCGCCCAGGCTGTGGCCGACCACCGCGTCCGCAGAGACGCCGAGGGACTGCCAGGCCGCGGCCAGAGCCGCGTTGAAGGCGAACAGGACCGGCTGCAGGATGTCGGTGCGATCGAGATCGGGGGCCTGCGCCGCTCCGCGCAGGACCTCCAGCACCGACCAGCCGGCGTGCCGGCGGATCGAATCGTCCAGGGCCGACAGCGCCTCCCGGAACGCCGTCGACTCGGTCAGCAGCTCGCTGCCCATGCCGGGCCACTGACCGCCGTGTCCGGAGAAGACGAACGCCACCTTGCCCACCGGTGTCTCCCGTGCGGGTGACCGTACGACGTCCGGATGGACCCGGCCCTGCGCCACCGCGTCGAGGCCGGCCAGGAGACTGTCCCGGTCGCCCGCCAGCACCGCCGCGCGGCGCTCGAAGTGGCTGCGGCGGTGGGCCAGCGTGTAGCCGATGTCACGCAGGGCCGGCCCGCTGGAACCGAGTGCGCCCAGGTGAGCGGCGAGACCGGCGGCCTGACCGCGCAGGGCGGCGTCGTCGCGCGCCGACAGCACGAACAGCTGCCGCGGTGCGGTGCCCTCGTCCGTTCCGGCGGACGGGTCGGACTGGTCGGCCGCCGTCTCCTGCCGGGCTTCCTCGACGATCACGTGCGCGTTCGTGCCGCTGATCCCGAAGGCGCTGACGCCGGCCCGCCGCAGTCGCGGGCCCGACGGCCAGGCCACAGCCTCCTGGAGCAGCTGCAGTTCACCGCTGTCCCAGTCGACATGGCGGCTGGGTCGCTCGGCGTGCAACGTGCGCGGAAGACTCCCGTGCCGCAGCGCCAGCACGACCTTGATCAGGCCCGCGACGCCCGAAGCCGCTTGCAGATGGCCCAGGTTGGACTTGAGGGAGCCCAGGAACAGCGGGCGTCCCGTGGGGCGGGAAGCGCCGAACACCGACATGAGGGCGTTGGCCTCGATCGGGTCGCCGAGTGTCGTGCCGGTTCCGTGCGCCTCGATGTAGTCGATGTCCGCGGGCGTCAGCCCGGACAGATCCAGGGCCTTTCGAATGACCTGTTCCTGGGCCGGGCCGTTCGGTGCCGCGAGGCCCTGACTGCGCCCGTCCTGGTTGACCGCGGTGCCACGCAGCACCGCGAGCACCTGGTCGCCGTCCCGGCGCGCGTCCGTCAGCCGCTTGAGCACGACCATGCCGGCTCCCTCGGCCCAGACGGCTCCGTCCGCGTCGTCGGAGAACGACCGGCACCGGCTCGTGGGGGACAGTCCTCGCAGGCGGCTGAACTCGACGAAGGTCTGGGGAGTCACCATCAGCGTCACACCGCCGGCCAACGCCAGGTCGCACTCGCCCGAGCGCAGCGCCTGCGCGGCCAGGTGCACCGCCACCAGTGAGGAGGAACAGGCGGTGTCCACGGTCAGGGCGGGGCCATGGAGCCCGAGGGTGTAGGCAAGCCGGCCGGAGGCGACGCTGAGGGCGGACCCGGTGCTGACGTAGCCGTCCAGCTGGTCGAGACGGGAGCCCGCCAGGTAGTCGCTGCCGAACATGCCGACGTACACGCCCGTCGTGCTTCCGGCGAGCCGGGCCGGCACGATCCCGGCGCGCTCCAGCGCCTCCCACGTGGTCTCCAGCAGCAGGCGCTGCTGCGGGTCCATCGCCGCGGCCTCGCGCGCGGTGATCCCGAAGAAGGCGGCATCGAAGGTCTCGATGTCCGGCAGGAACCCGCCCTCCCGGGCGTAGGTCTTGCCTTCGGCCTCCGGATCGGGGTCGTAGAGGGACTCGACGTTCCAGCGCTGCGCGGGGAACGGGCCGACGACGTCACGCCCGCCTTCGAGCACCTGCCACAGCGCCCCGGGATCGTCGGCACCGCCCGGCAGCCGGCAGGCCATGGAGACCACGGCGATGGGCTCGTCGGAGGTGGACTCCCGCCGCGTGAGGCTTGCCGCCCGCCTGCTCTCCCGGGCGTCGGACCTGAGCACGGTGCCCACCAGGTGGTCCGCGAGCCGGATCGGCGTCGGATGGTCGAACAACAAGGTGGCGGAGAGCCGGGTTCCGACCCGGGCGCCGATCCGGTTGCGCAGCTCGACGGCCATCAGCGAGTCCATCCCCCGCTCACGCAGGGGCTGGTCCTTGCGCAGCTCGTCGGGAGAGCGGAGCCCCAGCACGCGTGCCGCTTCCGCACGCACCACGGCGAGCACCCGCTCAGTCTGCTCGGCCTTCGGGAGCCTGGCGAGCCGAGCCGCGAATCCGTCATCCCGTCGCACGGGCCTGTCGGGAGGCAGCAAGGACCGCCACAGCGCGGTCGCACCGCCCTCGCGAGCCAGCGATTCGCGCAGCCCTCGTTGGTCCAGAGCCCACGCGACCAGGTGCGGCGCCCCGCGCAGCAGTGAGAGTTCGACGAGCCCGCACGCCTGAGCCGGCGTCAGGGCGCCGTGGCCGAGCCGTGCCATCCGCTCGAGATCGGCGTGGTCGGCCGCCAGGCCGGTGCCGGCCCACGCGCCGAACGAGACCGAGACCCCTGGCAGGCCGAGCGCCCGCCGGTGGTGGGCAAGTTGGTCGAGGAAGACGTTGGCGGCCGCGTAGTTGCCCTGCCCAGGGCTGCCCACGATCCCCGCCGCCGACGACACCAGGAGGAAGAGCTCCAGTGGATCACCCGTCGTGAGGTGGTGCAGGTTGATCGCTCCCGCCACCTTGGGGCGCAGCACCCGGGCGAACCGCTGCGGTGTCTGTTCCACGAGTACGCCGTCGTCCAGCACGCCGGCGCAGTGCACGACACCGCGCAGCGGACGGGCCCGGCCGATCACCCGGGCGAGCTCCTCGGCGTCCGCCACGTCGCATGCCGCCACCTCGACCTCGGCACCGAGCGCGGACAGCTCCGCGGTCACCTCGGCGCTGCGCGGGTCCTCGGGGCCCCGCCGTGAGGTCAGCACCAGCCGCGCAACCCCGCGCGAGGCGAGCCACCGTGCGATGTGGACGCCGACCCCGCCGAGACCACCGGTGACCAGCACGGTGCCGTCGGTCGGCACCGCGCCGTCGGACAGCGGCAGCTCCGCTGCCGGGTCCGTCAGCCGCTCGTGCCGCGCCGCCGGTGTTGCCCGGTCATCCGCGCTCCGGCTGCGCATCAGCCGCGGGGCGAACAACACCTCTGCGCGCACCGCGAGTTCGGGTTCGTCCGAGCCGGCCACGAGCCGGCTCAGCACGGGCCACGGAGTACGCGCTGCCTCGGGGCCGTCGAGGTCGATCAGACGAAGTCCGAGCTCCGGGTGTTCCGAGCGCGCGGTGCGGGCCAGGCCCCACAGCACCGACTGGGCAAACCCCGAAGCAGGTGCTGTCGCGTCGGTCGTGACCGCGCCGCAGGTCACCCAGAGGACGCGGGAAGGCAGCTGCTCCGGCGGCAGGGCGAGGAGCGACTGGAGGTCGGCGAGCCCGGCGCTGGTGAGCTCCTGCGCGTACTCGGCCGTGTCGGTGTCCGCTCCGGGCAGGGGCCAGAAGCGGACGAGGGTCTCGCCGGCGGCATCGGCCGCTGCGTCGGCCGTGCGGATCCCCGCCGCTTCGAGGCCCTGCCGAGCCGCGACGGCGTACGGGTGTGAACTGTCCCCGGCCACGGTCCACTTGTCGTCCCGCGGCTGCGCCCCGGCGGTTTCGGGGACCACCGCGCTCCAGACCACCTCGTAGAGGCAATCGTCCGCGCGGGAGGAGCCCCGCAGATCGGACGGCTTCACCGCGCGCAGGCGCACATCCGTCAGGCAGCCCACAGGGAAGCCGTCGGAGTCCCACAGCCGCACGTCCAGGACGACCTCGTCCGCGGAGCCGGCTGTCCGCCGGACGGATGCGATCACGTCCCCGGAAGCCCCGGGCAGCAGCACGTACTGTCCGACCGAGAACGGCAGCAGCACTCGGCCCTGCTCCTCGAAGGCCGCCGCCACGTGCAACGCGGCGTCCAGCAAGGCCGGATGGACCGGATATGCCTCCACGTCATCGCGCTGGGGCGACGGGAGCGAAAGACGGGCCAGCAGCTCGTCGTCCCCCGTGCGTACGGCCGACGCGACGCCCTGGAACGCGGGACCGTAGCCGAGGCCGCCCTCAGCCAGGCGCGTGTAGGTCTGCGGCTCCCAGCACGGCTGCGCACCGTCCGGCCAGCTCGGCGGTGCGCCCGCGTCCGTCACGGCCGGCTCACTCGCCGTCGCGGCGGCGTTCTGCACCCAGCCCGCGAGCTCCTGCCCACGGGGCCGGCTGTACACCGCGACCTCAAGCGGATCCTGCGGGCCCGCGGCGACGACCTCCACGGAAACCTCCACCGTGCCGGAGCGCGGCAGCACCAGCGGGGCGAGGAGCAGCACGTCGGTGAGGTGGGCCGGCTCCTCGGGGCGGGCCGTCTCCAGCGCGGCACGACACAGTTCCACCAGCGTCGTGCCCGAGACGACCACCTCGCCGAACACCGTGTGGTCGACCAGCCAGTCCGCTGTACCCGGGGACCACTCGTTGCGGAAAGTCCAGCGGGTGGCGTCGACCGACCGGAGCTCGACTCCGAGCAGGGGGTGCGCGGAACGGGGCAGGAAGCCGGAGGAGCCCGAGGCCGAATCGGGGTCGGTCCAGTAGCGCTGCGGTTCCCACGCATAGGTCGGCAGCCGCGCCGGCTCCCCGTCCGTTGCCGGTGCGATGCGCCGCCAGTCGATCACCCGGCCGCGGGCGTGCAGTTCGGCCGCGGCCCGGTCAAGACAGGCCACCGCGTCGTCGTCGCGCCGCAGGGAACCGACCACTGCCAGCTCATGGCCGGCGTCCTCGCCGATGGTCTGCACCGAGGTGACCAGCGACGGGTGGGGGCTCAGTTCGACGAAGTACCGGTAGCCATCGGCCACCATGCGTTCCACGGTCGACGCGAACCGGACGGGCGCGCGCAGGTTGCGGTACCAGTAGTCGGCCTCCAGCTCGTGCCGGACCGGCTCTTCAGTGACGGTCGAGTACCACGTGACCGACGCCGGGTAGGTGACGATGCCGTCGAGGTCCGCCAGGAGCGCCTCGCGCACCGGCTCGACCTGCGCGCTGTGGGATGCGTAGTCCACCTCGAGGGCCCGGGTGAACACCTGCTCCTTTTCCAGCTCGGCCAGCAGGGCGGCCAAGGCTTCCGAGTCCCCGGCCACCACGGTGGCCCGGCCGCTGTTCACCGCAGCGATCGACACCCGCCCGTCCTGGTCCCGCAGCCGGGTCTCGACCTTGCTGCTGGGCAGGCCCACGACGGCCATGCCGCCGGCTCCGACAACGCCCGCCAGTACACGGCTGCGCAAGGCGACCACGGCTGCCGCGTCGCTGAGGCTGAGCGCCCCGGCAACGCAGGCCGCGGCGACCTCGCCCTGGCTGTGTCCCACCACGGCGTCCGGCCGCACACCGTTCGCGCGCCATACCGCAGCCAGGGCCACCATGACGGCGAACAACACCGGCTGGACGACGTCGACCCGCTCCAGGGACGGCGCGTCGGCATCCCCTCGCAGTACGGCCGCCACAGACCACCTGGTGTGCTCGCTCAGGGCAGCGTCGCAGCGGTCGAGTTCGTCCGCGAACAGCGGGGAGCGGGCCAGCAGGTCACGGGCCATGCCCGCCCACTGCGCGCCCTGGCCGGGGAAGACGAAGGCCAGCTTGCCCAGTGGCGACACCCGGTGCGGTCCGACCACGAGCTCCGTGGCGGGCTCCCCGGCCGCCAGGCCGCGCAGACCGCTCACGAGCTCGTCGCGATGACGCGCCGCGATGACGGCCCGGTGCTCGAAGTGCGTCCGGTGGTGGGCAAGCGTCGCAGCGATGGCGGGCAGGGGAAGTCGCGGGTCCGCCGTGACGGCGTCGAGGAGGCGACGGGCTTGTGCGTGCAGCGCCGGCGCGGTGCGGGCGGACAGCGGGAACAGCACGAGCTGTGACCCTTCGCCGCCCTGCCGGCGGAACGGCTGTGCCGCTGCCGGCCCGGCCTCGGACGCCACGGGGACGTCGGGCGCCTCCTCAAGGATCACGTGCGCGTTGGTGCCGCTGATCCCGAACGCGCTCACGCCGGCGCGTCGCACCCGGTGGCCGCGGGGCCAGGCTCGCGGCCGGCTCAGCACCTGCATGCCGGCGCCGGCCCAGTCGACCCGCTCCGTCGGGTTGTCGGCGTGCAAGGATGCCGGCAGCAGCTCGTGCTGGAGTGCCAGTACGGTCTTGATGACGCCGCCGATACCGGCCGCGGCCTGCATGTGGCCGACGTTCGACTTGAGAGATCCGACGCCGAGGGGATGTTCGGCCGGTCGGCCCGGGCCGAAGACGCTGCTGAGGGCGTCGCCCTCGATCGGGTCGCCCAGCAACGTGCCCGTGCCGTGCGCCTCCACGTAGTCCACGTCGTGCGGAGCGAGACCGGCGGCGTCCAGGGCGGCTCGGATGACGCGCTGCTGCGCCAAGCCGTTGGGGGCGCTCAACCCTTGGCTCCGGCCGTCCTGGTTGATGGCCGTGGCCTTGATGACCGCGAGGACCCGATCGCCGTCCCGGTGCGCGTCTCTCAGCCGCTTGAGCATCACCAGCCCGCAGCCCTCGGCCCACACCACGCCGTCCGCGTCGCTGGAGAACGGCTTGCACTGCCCGGAGGGCGACAGCCCGCGCAGCCTGCTGAACTCGACGTGGCCGCGCGGGGTGACCATCAGTGTCACGCCGCCGGCCAGGGCGACATCGCACTCTCGGCTCGCCAGCGCCCGCGCGGCCAGATGCAGCGCCACCAGGGAGGAGGAGCAGGCGGTGTCCACCGTCACGGCCGGACCCTGCAGGCCGAGTGTGTAGGCGATCCGTCCGGAAGCGACGCTGGTGGCCGAGCCCATGCCGACGTGCCCGTCCAGCTGCTCCAGGCCAGCCGAGGCCAGATAGCCGCTCTGGTACAGGCCGATGTACACACCGGTGGAGCTGCCGTTCAACGTCCCGGGGAGCATGCCGGCGTTCTCGATCGTCTCCCAGGAAGTCTCCAGCAGGAGGCGCTGCTGGGGGTCCATCGCGGCCGCCTCGCGGGGCGAGATGCCGAAGAACGAGGCGTCGAAGCGGTCGATGTCCGAAAGGAAGCCGCCTCGCAGCGAGTACGCCTTTCCGGAGACCTCGGGGTCCGGGTCGTACAGCGACTGGGCGTCCCAGCGGCCGGCCGGGACATCGCTGATCACTTCCTCGCCGGCCGCCAGGAGCCGCCACAGCCGGTCGGGGGTGTCCGCGCCGCCGGGGAAGCGGCAGGCCGCCGAGATGATGGCGATCTCGTCCGCCGCCTCGGCGGCCGCCGGCACCCGGGGCGAAGCCGACGTGGCCGACCCCGTGGACGGGTGATCCGGGCCCTTGCCGGCCACCGCCTCGGCGACCCCGGCGATGCTGGGGTGGTTGTAGAACAGAGAAGGTTCGAGGTCTCGTCCGATCCGCATGGACAACCGGCCCACCAGTGCCACCAACTCACGTGACCCCAGGCCGAATTCGGCAATCGGGCGGTCGACTGAGATCTCGGTGGGAGCAACGCCGATACGGTCGGCGACAGCTTCGGTCAGCCAGTCCCGGACCGTCTCGGGTGTGTTGTCGATGGACGCGCCGCTCGCGTTCTCGGGAGCCGGCGAGAACGTCGTCTCGGCTGTGTCCACGGGCGGCTCGGGCGACTTGTTCTCAAGCATGATGGCAACCGTTCTCGCGGGCTCGTTCAGGGGTCTGCGGCGCGATCCGTCGTGCGGCGATCGACCTGGACAGTCGGCGGTGGAGCGGCTACTCGGCGGGGCGGGCCGCCGGCTCGAGTACGGCGAGCGTGCCGTCGAGGTAGGCGGTCCGGGAGGCCTGGCGCTGGATCTTCCCACTGGACGTCTTGGGGATGGATCCGGGCTTGATCAACACCACGTCCCGCAACGACAGGTCGTGGGCCTCGCTGATGGTGCTGCGGATGACCGCCGAGATCTCGCCGGCCTCGGGCGCGGCGTCCGGTGACGCTTCCGCGACGATGACGGGCCGTTCACCCAGCGAGCCGTCCTCGACCGAGAAGGCGGCGGTGCAGCCCGGACGGACGGCCGGGTGGGACATCTCCGCGGTCAGCTCCAGGTCCTGGGGGTAGTGGTTGCGTCCGTCGATCACCAACAGGTCTTTCACGCGGCCGGTGACGAACAACTCGCCGTCCCTCATGAATCCCAGGTCGCCGGTCCGCAGGAATCCGCTCCTGCCGTCGGGCAGCGATGCCTGGAAGACCTCGCGGGTCTTCAGCGTGTTGCGCCAGTAGCCGCGCGCGACACTCGCGCCGGAAACCCAGATCTCCCCGCCCTCACCCTCGGGGCACTCCTCCTGCCGGTCGGGGTCGGCGATCACCACCGTCATGCCCGGGCGGCCGCAGCTGACCACCTCGGCGGCGTCTCCGGGCCTGCCCGACACCGTCGGCGCCTCGTCCACGGAACCCCCGCTCACCATGAGCGTCGCCTCGGCAAGCCCGTAGCACGGGTAGAAGGCCTCATGCCGGAACCCGGCACGCGCGAACGTGTCGGAGAACCGCCGCAGCGTCGCGGCGCGGACCGGTTCGGCACCGTTGAATGCCACGCGCCATGTGCTCAGGTCGAGGCGGTCGAGTAGCTCAGGGGTGGCGTCCCGAAGACACAGCTCGTACGCGAAGTTGGGCCCGCCGCTGGTGTGCGGCCGGTACCGGGAAATGGCATCCAGCCAGCGCTCGGGCCGCTGCAGGAAGTGCAGCGGCGAGAACAGCGTGGAGGTGGCGCCGAGATGGATCGTGTTGAGTACCGGGGCGATCAGCCCCATGTCGTGGTAGACGGGGAGCCAGCTGACATAGAGCTCTCCGCCGTGCGCCGCGATAGCGTCCGGCGTGTGCCCCATGCGTTCCGTCATGACCCGTTGGTTGTCGAGCAGGTTCCCGTGGGTCACCACCACGCCGCGCGGCGCCGAGGTCGAACCCGAGGTGTACTGGAGGAAGGCGACCGAATCCGGTGTGATGTCGGGTTCGCGCCAGTCCCCCGCGACCTCGTCGTGGAACTCCTCGGTGGCCACGCAGGTGATGTCGGCGAGTCCGGTGAGGGCGTCCAGGGCAGGGCGCAGGGCGTCGAGGATCTGGCGAGTACCGAGAATCACCTCGACGTTCGCGTCGGCGATCAACCGCTGCATACGGTTCAAGGCGCGATGGTTCTGCGAGCGCCCTTGCGGCGGCACGCCCGGAACGGCTATGACGCCCGCCGCCAGGCAGCCCATGTAGCCGCATACGAAGTCCAGGCCCGGCGGATACAGGAGCAGCGCCCGGGAGCCGGCCAGTCCGCGCTGCTGAAGCCATGAGGCGATGGCCTTGGCGCGCCCGTCGAGCTGACCGTACGTCAGCGTCTCCACGGGGCCGTCACATTCACCGGTGGTCAAGTACCGGTAGGCGATCCGGTCGGGCTCGTCCGATGCCCGAGAGGTCAGCGCTTCCACCAATGACCGAACCATGAGCAAGACCCACCTAGTCTGGCGATTTGGGGACGGACTGCTGGGCATACCGCGGCGAGGCCCCAGGAGGCCGTTCGGCTGCGCAGTACTCGGCGCTCGGCACGCCCACACTATTGACCCAACCATCGCATTCTTTGTGGCCCGTAGGGCTATTGACGGACCGCCAGGAAGCTGCATGGCACGAAGTCCCCCCGGGCTCGCGCCGACCCGGCCGGCGGGACAGGCACCGACTTCCAGGAGCACGTCCGGGACGGCACGTTCACGCAGGGAGCCGCCCGGCCGCGGGCCCGCCCCCCGCACGCGATGGCCACCTGCGCACGCTGGTCACCGGCACCCTGAAGGCGGGACCGCGTCCCCGGCATCGCCGCCGCGCTCCGACCCGGCGCACGCGTCCCACGACGCCCGTCGGCTCTCCTCGGCCTCACGTGACAGCCAAGCCGCACGTGACCGCGAAACGGGCGACCGTCTCAATCATCGCGAACACCACAGAGGACTTGCCGCATTCCGGACCGTCGGAAGGCTGCATGCCACCCCACACTCCCGGCAAACACCCGAAGACCACGGGGGACAAAGTGCCGTGCAGGTTGATGACGTTCCCCGGGCCCTGTTCTCCCCATGGCCGGCTGCGCCAGGCTGGACGCGCACAGAGCCCTGAGACACAGTCATGTTCAAGATCGGCAGCCTCCATGACTCGCGTGATCGCGCCCCTGCTTGGATCGTTGCACGCCCTTGGCGGCGTCACGGTGCCGAGCTCCACGGCACCGGCGGGAGCGGCGATCACGAGCCCGACCGCAGGGGACGCCGCCTCCCCGTCTCGACCGGATGGGACTGACCAACGCCGCCGAGCGGTCGATCACCCGCTACGAGCAATGACGGGAACAGAGATCATTGGCCCAGCAGTCAGTTCCGGTCACCGTGTTGAACAGCGCCGTCGTCCTGGGCCCCGTTGCTGAAACCTGGACCGGCCACCAAGAACTCGTGCGCCGCTCTCGCATGTGGCAACGCGTCCTGCGGGAGCGCAAGGGCGGGCAGGAACAAGTGCCCGCGGTCTCGGTACGCAGGGCCCTCAGGTCCGGCCTGCGGGGTCGGCCTGGCATCGCGGCGATCGTGCAGCGGGCAAGTGGCCGGACCACCTACCTGAGCGTGACGGGATCAGGCCGCCCACGGTGGACCGGCATCAGATCCCTGGCTGATCTCACGTGCCTCGGCGCGACAGCAGCAGCACCCGACGAGCCGGTGGATGTGTCAGGGCTCCTGCGGCCGTGGTCCGGTCTGCTGGCGCCTGGCAGCGCATCTCGCCTCTCACCCACCGGCCCCTACGAGACCAGGCTTCTGGTGTGCCCGTTGTCCGGAGAGTGCGAGAGCCGCGGCTGGGGACGCACCGAAGCCGACTCGGCTCTCTCGGCCGTTCTCGGCGGACTGAGGATGCTGGCTGCCGAGGCCTGTCCGTCCGGTGGGCCGGTGCGCGCGAACACGGTCGGTGCCGCGGGCCCGTCAGAGCTCCACTGGCTGCTGGACGGCGCCCTGAGCCTTCTGGCCGGCGTCTCGATGGTGACGCGGAGGCAGGCGGTCCCTCCGCCTCTCGCCTGGTCGGATGCCACTCGTGGGTTCGCCTCGCCGGCCTGCGAGTGGCATCTCGTGTTCCGCTGCGTCACGCAGCTCCCCGGCAGTTGGTGCACAGCCCAGCTGGTCCACCAGGAATCGGGCGTCCACGCGCCCGCGGAGTGGGGATGCTGCGTCGAGGACGCCGCTCGGCGCGCTGTGGCCGCCGCTCGGACCACCGGGTTCGGCTCGCCGGCCGAGGGGTCGCCGGAACAGTACGTGCCGTCCGCGAGCTGCCTGCTGGCCGAGCTCGACCCGGCCTCGCTGATGCAACTGGCCTCCAGCATCCTTCAATTCCTCCGTCCGGCCAGGCTCAGGGTCCTGGGCATCCGGGTCCAGGCCGATGCCCTGCTGGGCCGCCCGCAGATCGCGTGGGGACCGGTGTGGTTCGGCTGACGAATCACACCGGTCCGCGCCCGGCATCACTGCCGTCCGCCTCCGCGCCGCCACGGTCCGCAACGGAATCCGGAGGCGGTCACCGCCGAGAAAGACTCAGTGACGCCTCCGCAACGCTGACCGCCGCGTCGTCGAGCAGTCCCGCCCGCGTCGCGAGCACCCCGGCCTGGAACCGACTGGACGCTTCCAGTTCCTCCATGACCTCAGCGATGTGTCGCCGACAGGTCCGCACCGAGATACTCAAACGGTGTGCTATCAGCTCATCCTTCGCACCTTCCGCGAGGTACCTGACGATGGCCCGCTTCATCTCGCTGCGGGCCGCGCCGTAACCGATCCCCGACGACGAACGGTCCTCGAAGGGGACAGCGGTGGACCACGCCTGCTCCAGACCCCGGTACAGGTAATCGACCGTCGAGGGCTCCCGGACGGCGACGGCACCGTCGGACCCCATGCGGTCCGGGATGAACGCGACCTCGCGGTCGAAGATGACGATACGGTCCGGTATCTCCTCGCAGGTGCGGATCTCGCAGCCCTCCGACGCGAGCCGGGTCAGCAGGTCACGCATCATCGAGCTGACCCGAACGGGATGCTGATAGAGCGTACGCATCCGCACGCCGCGGCGGAGCAGTTCGAGGTCCTGCGGGAGCGACCGCTCTATCGCACGCTCAGAGAATATACCGGGATGCGCACTGAAGACCTCAACGGAACACGCTCGTGCTTCCTTCGCCAGAACCGACCGAACACTTTTGACATCGCTGATGACATCAATGGCCTCCCGTCGATTTCTCGCCTGCCGGCTTTGGAAATAGAGTGCATTCAGGGACAGTAACTGAGACTTCAGACCCCCGACCTGCTGCTCACGTTTCTTGATGTCCACCTCGATCGGATTGACGACTTCCGCAATCGCCGACTCGGGGCTGACAGGAAGAAGAACATCGGGCTCGGACAGCGAGCTTCGCAGCAGGCTCAGCTCGACCAGTTCCTGCAGTGCATCGCTGACATCCGCAACGGATCCCCCGATCCCGGGTGCCCCCTCAAGCGCCTCCGCGCGGGATATGCCACCGCGCCTCAAAGACCATTCGTAAAGCTTCACCGCCACCGGCGAAACTATCGAGTACCGCCCTTTGTCCGAATCGTTCACTCACAAGCCCCCGTTAACGTCCAGGCTGCCCTGACCGGCCTTCGGCCGACGCGCCATCAGGCTATAGCGTACTCAAGGTGTCAAGTCAATTTGCCAACGCTCGCCGCAGCCCGCCGCTTGTCGGCAATCAGGAAATGCGTCACTCTGCAATCCAATGATCGATTCACTCGGGGGGTGAATTTCACCGACCCCGTCCGAAGGATCGCCGGTGCATTTTCTCGTCGCTGATCCCGAGTCATCTTCCAGGGCGACTTGGCAAGATCACCCCCTGGAACGACAAGGCCGCGAAGTCGGACCGCCCGGCAAATGGATCACGTGAGGCGCCGGATGGTGGGTCGACCGCCCCTGCGGCGTTCCCCGATGTGGCCTGTCGCTCGACCGGCTGCGATGCGTACGGCGTCGCGATCAGGGCATGATCGTGAGCGTGCCGCTGCCCCTCACCTTCCGATCTCCACCCGGATCCTGAATTGGTTTTTGCTCCTCGGCCGTTCCTCCCGCGCCGACACCGTCGTGCAGGGGTCCTGCGGGGTGGGCGGATCACAGGGGACGTGGCAACACCGTGGTGAGTTGATCAGGCCGCGATGAGCTCAGCGAGGCACTCGGCCAGGGATTCCCGGTCCGGCGTTCTGCGGGGGCGGCTGTTGAGTTCGGCGGCGACCGTGTCCAGGTGGTCGCGGGTGTGGACGGCCGGGCCGGCACCTTGGGGGAACTACTGCCGCAGCGGGCCGTTGGTGTTGTCGGGGGAGCCGCGCTGCCGGAGCCGGCAGGGTCGCGGAAGTGGACCGGGATGTCGGTGGCGAGGGCGAATGAGCCGTGGGCGGCCACTCGCTGCCCTGGTCCGAGGTCAGTGGGCGGACCAGGTGGGCAGGCGGCGTCCGGACGGTCTCCACGAGGGCGTCGCGGACGTGTTCGGCGGGGCGGCCATCGGGCGGGGGGGAGGAGCATCACATGGCGGGTGGCGCGTTCCACGAGGGTGCCGATGGCGGAGGTGCGGTACTCGCCGGTGACCAGGTCGCCCACCGGGCCGGGACCTCCTCGGGTGGGACGGGAGTCCCCGGCCCGGTCGTGTCAGCCGGCGAGCACGTCCAGCAGGCGGTCCACGTCGGCGGGGGTGTTGAACAGGTGAAAGGACGCGCGGAGATTGCCCGCGCGGTTGGAGACCTCGATGCCCTCCTCGCTCAACCCGGGCTGCCGGGAGCCGAGTTCCGGCACGGAGACGATCGCCGAGCCGGGGGCGGCCACCGGCTCGTGGCCGAGGCCGGCCAGCCCCGCCCGGAACCGGTCGGCGAGGGAGACGTCGTGGGCGTGCACGGCGGCCACGCCCAGTTCCTCGATCAGCTCCAGTGAGCGACGCAGGCCCGCGAAGGTGAACAGGGCATGAGTGAGGTCGAAGCGCCGCGCCGAGTGGGCGAGTTCGGCGACCGGGCCGTAACAACTGTCCCACGGCTTCTCGGCGGCGACCCACCCGGCGAGCACCGGGCTCAGCCCGCCGAAGTCCTCGGGGACCGTGAGGAAGGCCGCGCCGTGCGGGCCGAGCAGCCATTTGAAGGAGACCGTGGCGGTGAAGTCGTAGGCGTCCGCGTCCATCGGCAGCCAGCCGGCGGACTGGGAGAAGTCGACGTACGTGCGTGCCCCGTGCGCGCGGGCGGCCTCCCTGAGGGCGGCCAGGTCGGCGAGGCGTCCGTCGGCGGACTGCGCGGCGCTGACCGCGACCAGCGCGGTGCCGGGACGGACGGACTCGGCGATCCGCTCCAGCGGGACCGTGCGGACCTTGAGGTCGCCGCGGACGTGGAACGGGTTCAGTACGGAGGTGAAGTCGTCCTCGGCGGTGAGCACCTCGGCACCGGCGGGCAGCGAGGCGGCGATCACCCCCGTGTGCGCGGCGACCGAGGCGCCCGCGGCCACCCGGGTGGCCGGAACTCCGGCGAGCCGGGCATACCCGGCCCGGCAGGCCTCCACGTCCTCGTACAGCGGGGTCAGCGGCCGGCCCTCGGCCCGCAGCAGCGCCGCCTCGTGCAGGGCGGCGACGGTGCGGGCGGGCAGCAGGCTGTTACTGGCGGTGTTGAGATAGGTGCTCTTGGGGGCGAACTCGGCGCGGACGATGCTCTCGAACGTCTCCGTGGTCTCCATGGGACCACTGTGCGGCCCCGTGAAGTCGTAGTCCATTGCGGATTTTTACGTGGATCCGCTTAGCAAGCCTTATACGTCCGCGCCGACCTGCGGTTTCTCAGTGCTGCGGCACCGCGCACCCGTCCGGCCCACAGGCCTCGGCATCCCCCTGCTCGACCGGCTTCAGCGGGGAGCGCCCGCCCCACGCCTGGGTCAGCGCCCGGGTGAAGACCTCGGCGGGCTGGGCACCGGAGACGCCGTACGCGCGGTCGAGGACGAAGAACGGGACACCGGTCGCGCCGAGCTGGGCGGCCTCGCGCTCGTCGGCGCGGACCTCCTCGGAGTAGCGGGACGGGTCGGAGAGCACCTCGCGGGCGGCCTCGGCGTCGAGACCGGCCTCCACGGCCAGCTCGACGAGCCGCTCGTCGCCCTCGGTGAACACCGAGCGCTCCTCGGCGAAGTTCGCCCGGTACAGGATCTGGATCAGCGCGTCCTGCCTGCCCTGCTCCCTGGCGAAGTGCAGCAGGCGGTGCATGTCGAAGGTGCTGCCGTGGTCCCGGTCCCGGGTGCGGTAGTCCAGGCCCTCGGCCGCGGCCTGGGCGCCGAGGTTGTCCTCGCCGGCCTGGGCCTGTGCCTCGCTCATGCCGTACTTCCTGGTGAGCATGGTGATCACCGGCTGCACGTCGCCCTTGGCGCGGCCCGGGTCCAGCTCGAAGGAGCGATGCACCACCTCGACGTCATCACGGTGCGGGAAGGCAGCGAGCGCCTTCTCGAAGCGGGCCTTGCCCACATAGCACCAGGGGCAGGCGATGTCGCTCCAGATCTCGACGCGCATGCTTCGGCTCTCTCCAGGTCGTACGGGTGCGGGGGCTCTCCCCGGCCAGTACGTGAACGTTCAAGCAGGCTGCTTCATTCCCGCGGCACCGTCCGCGGTGGAAAGGCGGCTGAACTGGGCCCGGTAGGCGCTCGGGGTGAGGCCGGTGCGGCGGACCAGGTGGGCGCGCAGCGAGTCGGCGGTGCCCAGGCCGCAGGCCGTGGCCACCTGGTCCATGGGCAGGGTGGTGGTCTCCAGCAGTTCCTTCGCCCGCTCGACACGCTGGTGCAGCAGCCACTGCAGCGGGCTGACCCCGCTCTCCGCGTGGAAGCGGCGGGTGAGGGTGCGCACGGAGACTCCGGCGTGCCGGGCCAGGTCCGTGAGGGTGAGCGGCTTGTCGAGGTTGCGCATGGCCCAGCCGCGGGTGTCGGCGCAGGCGGTGCCGCGCTCGGGCGGCAGCGGGGTGTGGGTGAACTGGGTCTGGCCGCCGGGGCGGACCGGGGCGACCAGGGCGAGGCGGGCGACCTCGTTGGCGACGGCGGCGCCGTAATCGGTGCGGACGATGTGCAGGCACAGGTCGATGCCGGCGGCGTACCCGGAGGAGGTGACGTACGGCCCGTCCTGGACGTACAGGACGTCGCCCTGGAGTTGGACCTGCGGGTACCGCTTGCGCAGCTCGTCGGCGTGCGCCCAGTACGTGGTGGCCTTGCGGCCCTGCAGCAGGCCCGCCTCGGCGAGCTGGAAGGCGCCGGTGCAGATGGAGGCGATCCGCTTGCCGTCGGCGGCGGCCGCACGGACGGCGGCCACGATCCGGGCCTCCGGCTCGAACGGGGTGCCGGTGCCCGCGACGACCACCGTGTCCGCCTCCCGCACGGCGTCGAGTCCATGGCGTACGTACAGGTCGAGGCCGCCGGTGGTGGGGACCGGGCCCGGGTCCGCGGCGCAGACGATCACCTCGTAGCCCGGCCGGCCGTCCACCTCCACCTTGCCGAACAGCAGCTCGGGGATCGCGACGTTGAACATCGAGACCGGCGAGGGCGCGATGACGGCGACACGATGTGGCATGGCCAGAACCTCCGGACGTATGGCGTTCAGGCCACTACTGTACGGCAGCGGAGATCCGCAGCATGGGGACATGTCAACGAACCAGATATCCAGGGCCGGACAACTCGCGCCTGAGCAAAGCGGCTTGGTGCCCACAGGGTCCTCCGCGACGCTCACCCTCACCGCCGCCCTGCTCGGCTTCGGGCTCATCTGTCTCGACGCGTCCGTGGTCAATGTGGCCCTGCCCGCGATCGGCTCCTCTCTGGGCGGCGGGATGTCCGGCCTGCAGTGGGTGGTGGACGCCTACACACTGGCCTTCGCGGCGCTGATGCTGTCCACCGGGGCCTTCTCCGACCGGGCCGGGGCGAGCCGGGCGTTCGCCCTCGGCACCACGGTGTTCACGCTCGCTTCGGCGGCCTGCGGACTGGCACCGGATCTGCCGGCCCTGATCGGCGCGCGGGTGGTCCAGGGTGTCGCGGCGGCCGTGGTGCTCCCGGCGTCGCTGGCGCTGGTGCGGCAGGCGTACCGGGAACCGGCGCGGCGGGCCCGCGCGGTGGCGGCCTGGGCGGCGGGCGGGTCGCTCGCCGTGGCCCTCGGTCCGGTGGCGGGCGGAGCGCTGACCACCGCCTGGGACTGGCGTGGCATCTTCTTCGTCAACCTGCCGGTGGGCGCCGCGATCCTGGGCCTGCTCGTCCGTGCACCGCGCTCGCGGCCCCGTCCGGCACCGCTGGATGTGCCCGGCCAGCTGACGGCGGTGGCGGCCCTGGTGTCCCTGACCTTCGCGGTGATCGAGGGCGGGACGGCGGGCTGGGCGGCACTGGCGGTGGCCGTCCTCGCGGGCGCGGCGTTCCTGCGCGTCGAGGCGCGCCGGCCGCACCCGGTGGTGCCCCTCGGCCTGTTCCGCAACCGGACCGTGGCCACGGCGGTCGTGGCCGGTTCCGCCTGCAGCGTGGCCTTCTTCGGCACGGTGTTCGTCTTCTCGCTCTTCTTCCAGCAGGTCCAGGGCCACTCGGCGCTGGACGCCGGGCTGATGTTCCTGCCGATGACGGGCCTGATCGCGGTGACGAACGTGGTGGCGGGCAAGCTCGCGAGCCGCTACGGCGCCCGGTTGCCGATGCTCGTGGGCCAGCCGCTCGCCGTCGCCGGCCTGCTCCTGCTGCTGTACGTCGACGCCGGCACCTCCCCGGCCCTGGTGTCCGTGCTGCTGGTGCCGCTGGCGCTGGGCTGCGCGCTGACGGTGCCGCCACTGACCGCCGCGATGATGGAGGCCGTACCCGCCGAACGGGCGGGCCTGGCGGCCGGGGTGCTCAACTCGGCCCGGCAGGTGGCCGGCGGCCTGGGCATCGCGGTGTTCGGAGCGCTGCTCGGCCACGGCTTCCAGTCCGGTATGCGCTGGAGCCTGGCCATCAGCGCGGTCCTGCTCACGGTGACGTTCGCGCTCAGCTTCCGTCTCGCAGGTCGCTCGGCCAGGACGTCCTGAACCCGATGCGGTCGTACGTCACCACACACCCCTCCCCCATGGGCGACTGGGTCATGAAGCCGACCAGGGCGGTGTCCGTCTCCTTCTCGTCGCCCAGGGTGAACAGCCGGACGAAGGTCCACCGCTCGCCGTCCCGCGAGGCGTGGAAGGCGAAGGCCCGCCCGGTCCGGCTGACCCGCAGCCACACCGAACTCCCCTCGACGGTGAGGGAGTTGGCGTCGTCGGAGTGCCCCCGGGTGACCACCGTGCAGACGGTGGGCACATCCGGGGAGTACTCCAGACACAGCTTGGCCCAGGCCCGCTCGCCGACGTGGACGTAGAGGACGCCCGCGTCGAAGGCGGCCCGGAAGCCCACGGTGACCCGCGCGATCAGCTGGAAGTCGCCCTCGGGCGCGCCCAGCAGCCGGGGCGCGTCCGAGGCCGGGTCGAGGGCCTCCCCGGTGGGCGTGACGAACCGGTCCTGCCGGGGCCCGGCCCAGCCGGTCAGCACGCCGTCCTCGTAGTCCCAGTGCCCGTCGGGTCCGTAGGTACGGAGGGTGAAAGGGAGTTCGGGAAGTTCCACGTCCATCGACCGATTGTCCCGCAGGGCGGTGACCTACCGCTCCAGAACCCCGTTGAACCGCCGGGGAAGCCCCAGCGGATTCTCGTCGCGAAGCTCCTTCGGCAACAAGGCCGACGGCGCGTTCTGATAAGCCACCGGCCGCAGCCACCGCTCGATGGCCGTACCGCCCACAGAGGTGGACGTGGAGGTCGTCGCGGGATAAGGCCCCCCGTGCTGCTGGGCCGGAGCCACAGCGACACCGGTGGGCCACGCGTTCACCACCACACGCCCCGCCAACGGGGTCAGCTCGGCCAGGAGTTCCGGTCCCCGCCCCTCCCCGGCCGCCTCCTGCGAGGACAGCTGGACCGTCGCCGTGAGATTCCCCGGCAACCGCGACAGCACGACAGCGGCCTCCTCCTCGGAGGTGTACCGGCCCACGACGGTGACCGGCCCGAAGCACTCCTCCAGCAGCAGGTCGTGGGCCCCCTCCTCGGCCAGCCGCTGCGCCGGCACCGTGAGGAACCCGGCGCTGACCGTGTGCTCGCCGCCCGCGCCCGGCGTGACCGGCGTCTCCACGCCGTCCAGGCCGGCCCGCTCCCGCACCCCGGCGACGAAGTTGTCCCGCATGCGGTGGTCGAGCAGCACCCCTGCGCCGGTGTCGCTGACGGCGTCGGTCAGGGACTTCACCAGCCGGTCGCCCCCGGCGCCGGACGGCACCAGCACCAGTCCGGGCTTCACACAGAACTGCCCGACGCCGAGCGTCATGGACCCGGCCAGACCGGTGCCGATCGCCTCGCCACGCTCGTCGGCGGCGGCCTCGGTCACCAGGACCGGGTTCAAGGACCCCAGCTCGCCGTGGAACGGGATCGGCACCGGACGCGCGGCCGCCGCGTCGAACAGCGCCCGCCCGCCCCGCACCGAGCCGGTGAAGCCGGCCGCGGCGACCAGCGGGTGCCTGATCAGCTCGATGCCCGCCTCGAAGCCGTGCACGAGGCCGACGACACCCTCGGGGATGCCGTGCTCGGCGGCGGCCCGGCGCAGCACCTTGGCGACCAGCTCGGACAGACCCGGGTGGTCGGGGTGGGCCTTGACGACCACCGGGCAGCCCGCGGCGAGCGCGCTCGCGGTGTCGCCGCCGGCGACGGAGAAGGCGAAGGGGAAGTTGGAGGCGGAGTAGACGGCGACGACGCCGAGCGGGACCTTGTAGCGGCGCAGGTCCGGGATGGGCGGGGTCGCCGTGTCGTCGGGGTGGTTGATGATGACGTCGAGGAAGGCGCCCTCGTCGACGATGTCGGCGAAGGCCCGCAACTGGTAGCCGGTGCGGGCGAGTTCACCGGTCAGCCGGACCGGACCGAGGGCGGTCTCGGCGTCCGCGGTCTCGACCAGGCCGTCCGTGGCCGCGTCCAGGCCCGCGGCGGCCGAGCGCAGGAAGGCCGAGCGCACCGCGCGGTCGGCGAGGGCGCCACGTGCGGCGTGGGCCGCCCTGACCGCCGTGTCCACCTCCTGCGCTGTGGCCTCCACCGCAACCTGTTCACGCTGCTTCCCGGTGCGCGGGTCGACACTCCAGACTGGTGCTGCTGCCACCGCGGGTCCCTCCAGTAAGGCCGCAATATCCAAGAACGGGCTTGGGTCAACCACCAGGGGCGTTCGATATACTGAACACTGTCTCTGATGATGAATATGCTGCTCGGAGACTATTTCCCGGCGATTGAAGGGGTCAAGGGCGATGTCGGCTGGCGAGACAGGCGGGGCCCAGGTCAAGTCCGCGGTGCGGACCGTTGAATTGCTCGAGTACTTCGCCGGCCGGCCCGGTATGCACTCCCTCGCATCCGTCCAGGAGGCGGTGGGATACCCCAAGTCCAGCCTGTACATGCTGCTGCGCACCCTCGTGGAGCTGGGCTGGGTGGAGACGGACGCGACGGGCACGCGGTACGGCATCGGGGTGCGGGCGCTGCTCGTGGGCACGTCCTACATCGACGGCGACGAGGTGGTGGCCGCCGCCCGGCCGGCCCTGGACCGGCTCTCCGACGACACCACGGAGACCATCCACCTGGCCCGGCTCGACGGCACCAACGTGGTCTACCTCGCCACCCGTCAGTCCCAGCACTATCTGCGCCCCTTCACCCGGGTCGGGCGCCGGCTGCCGGCCCACTCGACCTCCCTCGGCAAGGCGATCCTCGCCACGTACAGCGACGAGCAGGTGCGCAAGCTGCTGCCGGAGACCCTGCCCGCACTCACCGGGAACACCCTCACCGACCGGGAGAAGCTCATCGAGGAGCTGCACCAGGTGCGGGAGCAGGGCTTCGCGGTCGACCGCGAGGAGAACACGCTGGGCCTGCGCTGCTTCGGCGTGGCGATCCCCTACCGCACCCCGGCCCGGGACGCGATCAGCTGCTCGGTGCCGGTGGCCCGGCTGACCCCGGCCCACGAGCAGATGATCAAGGACGCGCTGTTCGACGCGCGTGACCGGCTGGCCCTGGCGACGCGCAGGCTCTGAGCGCGGGCGGTCGTGGGTGCGGCGCGCGAGCCGTCGTAGGCTCGGGCGCATGGAGATCGCGCTGCGCGCCGTGGAGGACGGTGACCTGCCGGTGTTCCACCGGCAGATGACCGACCCGGAAGCCGTCCGGATGGCCGCGTTCGGTCCGGAGGACCCGCACGGCCGGGAGGCCTTCGCGGCCTACTGGCAGCGGGTGCGGAACTCCTCCTTCATCCTGCGCACGGTGCTGGCAGACGGCGAGGTGGCCGGTAACGCGGCGGTCTACGGCGCGGCCGGCGAGCGCGAGGTGACGTACTGGATCGACCGCGCGTACTGGGGCCGGGGCGTGGCGACGGCCGCGCTGCGGGGCCTGCTCGCCGAGGTGCCCGAACGGCCGCTGTACGCGCGGGCGGCGGCCGACAACGCGGCGTCGCTGCGGGTACTGGACAAGTGCGGCTTCCGCGAGACGGCCCGGGCCCGGGGGTACGCGAACGGGCGGGGGCAGGAGATCGACGAGGTCGTGCTCATCCTGGAGGGCTGAGGCCCTCCCCCGCGCGGCGGAGACGGATCACCGGTCCGCACGAGGTGGACTCGGCGCGCGGCCGGGAGGGTTTGAGGCATGACGCTCTCCACGACCCCTGTCCCCGCCGGCATCTCCGCCCGGCGCCGTTCGCTCCGGTTCGCCGCGGTCGCCGCCTGCCTGCCGTATCTGTCCCTCAAGGCCGCCTGGATCGGCGGGAGCCACCTCGGCATCCCGGACGGCAGCCCGCTGCTGGAGCACCGGCTGACATTGGCGCTCGCCAACGGCCTGACCGTGCTGATGGACGCGGCCGTCGTCGTACTGGCGCTGCTGCTGACCCGCCCGTGGGGCCGACGGGTGCCCGCCTGGCTGCTCGCGGTGCCGATGTGGCTCGCCGTGGGACTGCTCGCACCCATCATGGTGGGTTTCCCGCTGCAGCTCGTCCTGCACGGCGGCGGAGGCGGGGCCGGCGGCACGGGGGACAGGCCCTTCCTCGACGGCTGGGTCTTCGGGGTGGTGTACGGCGATTTCATCGTGCAGGGGCTGGCACTGGGCGCGCTGTTCGCCGGGTACGCCGGTGAGCGCTGGGGGCATCTGTGGCGGGGGCGGGTGCGGGAGCTGCCGGCCGCGGGTGCGGCGCGGGCGCAGCGGCTGACGGCCGTGGCGGCGGCGCTCGTCGCACTGGTCCCGGGCGTGCTGCGGCTGCTGCGGGCCCTCGGGCTCGCCGCGCCGGACGGCAGCGGCGACCGGTCCGTGCAGGCTGTCTACGTCCTCTTTCTCGCCGCGGCCGTCACCGGTTCCTGGCAGCTCGCCTTCCGGCGGGGCCGTCCGCTGCCCGTGGCCGTGCCGCTGGCGCTGGCCTGGACCGGTTCCGCGGCCGTGGCCTGCTGGGGCGGCTGGATGTCGCTGGCCACCTTGGTGACGGGCGACAGGCTCACAGCGCCGACCGCCCTGACCTACGCTGGGCAGATGATCACCGGCTTCCTCGTGGCGAGCGCCCTCGCCCGCTTCCTCACGGACCGGCACGCCAAGGCGCCGCGGTGACCGGGGCGTTGCGGTGACCGGGGCGTTGCGGCTGCTCTTCGGCGGGCGGGCGCGGCGCCGCTGGATCCATCTGATCCTGGGCGGCGCCCTCGCCATGCCGTACGTCCTCGGCGGCTCGGTGATCATCGGCCCGCTCACCGGCGTGGACGACGTCTTCGGTTCCCTTCCGCTGCAACTCGGCTCGTTCGCCGTCGGGTTGCCGATCGCCGCGCTCACCTCTTTGTTCCCGCTGACCCGGCCGCTGGAGGCGGCAGCCGTGCGGGCCCTGTGCGACGTCGACGCCGACGCTCTGGCCGCCGGCCCGGCCCGCACCGCGGCCGAACGGGCGCGGACGGCGGCCTGGTTCACGCTGCATCTCGGCCTCGGCGGGATCATCGCGGGCATGTCGCTGGCCGTGCCGCCGTTCGCGGCGGTGCTGGTCGTCCTGCCCCTGTTCGCCGCGCTGCGCCACTCCCCGCTCCACCTTCCCGAAGTCCTCGACCACGGCTGGGCCTTGGCCCTGTCTCCGGTCGCGGGCCTGGCCGTGGCGTGCGCGCTCGCCGCGTGCGCGGCCGGCTGCGGTGCCCTGCTGGCCCACTGGGCGCCCGCGCTGCTCGGGCCCACCCCGCAGGACCGGCTGGCCGCCGCCGAGGCCCGGGCCGCCGACCTCGCCGTGCGCAACCGGCTCGCCCGCGAGCTGCACGACTCCGTCGGTCATGCCCTGAGCGCCGTCACCCTCCAGGCGAGCGCGGCCCGCCGGCTCCTCGGCACCGACCCGGAGTTCGTCCGCGAGGCGCTCACCGCCATCGAGGAGACCACCCGGCGCACGGTCGGCGAACTCGACGCCGTCCTCGGCGTGTTGCGGGACGGGGACGCGCCGGGCACCACGCCGGCGCCCACCCTCGCGACCGACCTCGACGGGCTGCTGCGCCGGACCAGGGCCGCCGGACAGCCCGTGACGGCCACCGTCGGCCTCGACCCGGCCGCGCTGCCGGCGCTGGTCTCCCGGGAGGCGTACCGGATCGTGCAGGAGGGCCTGAGCAACGCCCTGAAACACGCCGGCACGGCGGTCGCGGTGCGCATCTGCGCTTCCGCCGGCCATCTGGAGATCACCGTCGAGAACCCCCTGGGCACGGTCACGGCTCCACGCCCCGGTGGCGGCCACGGTCTGCGGGGCATCGCCGACCGGGTGCGGCTGCTGGGCGGCACGGCACAGGCGGGACCGTCGGGCGGCACCTGGCGCCTGCACGTACGACTGCCCCTGACCACGCCCGCGACGGAAGCCGACGCGCAACCCCAACCGCTTCCGAAAGGACCCGCATGACCCAGCCCGCCCTCCGGATCGTCCTCGCCGACGACGAGCACATGGTCCGCACCGCCCTGCGCGCCATCCTCTCCGCCGAGCCCGGCCTGGAGGTCGTCGGCGAGGCGACCACCGGCGCCGAGGCCGTGTCCGTGGTCCGGCAACTGCGGCCCGACGTCGTGCTCATGGACGTCCGGATGCCCGAGGTCGACGGCATCCGGGCCACCGAGCAGATCGTCGCCACCATGGAACGGCCGCCGCGGATCGTCGTCGTGACCACCTTCGAGAACGACGCGTACGTGTACGACGCCCTGCGCGCCGGTGCCGCCGGCTTCCTGCTGAAGCGGTCCGACGCCGATGCCCTGGTGCAGTCGGTGCGGCTGGTCGCCCGCACCGACACCCTGCTGTTCCCGTCGGCCGTGCGGTCCCTCGCGGCCCGGCACGCGCGCGGCACCGCCCCGGCCGCGCCCTGGGTGAGCAAGCTCACCGGACGTGAGCGCGATGTGCTGCGGCACATGGCCGACGGGCTGACCAACGCCGAGATCGCCCGGCGGCTGGACGTGGGCCCCGCGACCGTGAAGTCGCACGTGGCGGCCGTCCTCGCGAAGACCGGCGCCCGGGACCGCACCCAGGCGGTGATCGCCGCGTACGAGGCCGGTTTCCTGAGCGGGCGATGAGAAAACGGGGCGTTCGGGAACGATCGTCCCCGTCCCGTTCGTCCTCGTAGCGGGATGAACAAGACGATCAGGCGGGCGTCCGTCTTCGCGCTGCTACTCGTGCTCGCTCTGCTGGTCAGGGCGACCTGGGTGCAGTTCTACGACGGCAAGGCCCTCGCGGACGACAACAGCAACCGGCGGAACGCGATCCAGACGTACTCGCGGCCGCTCGGGAACATCATCGTGGCCGGAAACGCGATCACCGGCTCGACGCGGACGAAAGGGAGCGACCTCGCGTACAAGCGGACGTACACGGACGGCAAGCTCTACGCCGCGGTGACGGGTTACGCCTCGCAGGCCTATGCCCCGACCCAGCTGGAGGGCATCTACACGGACCTGCTGAACGGCACGGACAACCGGCTGAAGACCGTGATGGACACGCTGACCGGCAAGCGCGCCGACCCGGGCAACGTGCTCACGACGGTCGACCCGGACGTGCAGAAGGCGGCGTACCGCGCGCTGGGCGGCAACAAGGGCGCGGCCGTCGCGATCGATCCGAAGACCGGCAAGATCCTCGCGGTGGTGTCCACGCCGTCGTACGACCCGTCCTCGCTCACCGACGCCAACACGGCCGGGATCGCCTGGAAGCAGCTCAACGCGGACAAGGACAAGCCGCTCACCAACCGGGCGCTGCGCCAGCCGCTGCCGCCCGGCTCCACCTTCAAGCTGGTCGTGGCGGCGGCGGCGCTGGAGGACGGGCTGTACAAGAACGTGGACGACCCGACCGACAGCCCCGACCCGTACGTCCTGCCGGGCACGGTGCGTCCGCTGACGAACGAGAACAAGTCGGCACCGTGCAAGAACGCCTCGATCCGCCGGGCCCTGCAGTACTCCTGCAACAACGTCTTCGGCCATATGGCCGTCCAGCTCGGCCAGGACAAGGTGAAGGCCATGGCCGAGAAGTTCGGTTTCAACGACGACGCGCAGGACGTGCCGGTGCGCGCCTACGCCAGCGTGTACCCCTCTGGCATGGACAAGGCGCAGACCGGGCTGTCCGGCATCGGTCAGTTCGACGTCACCGCGACCCCGCTGCAGATGGCCATGGTGTCCGCGGCCATAGCCAACGGCGGCAAGCTGGTCACGCCGCACATGGTGTCGCAGATCACCGACAGCGGCGGTGCGGTGCTGCAGAACTACGACGACGACGCGGACAGCAAGGAGATCGTCTCCTCCTCCACCGCCGAGCAGCTCCAGTCGGCGATGGAGACGGTGGTCAAGGAGGGTACGGGCACCAACGCCCTGATCGACGGCGCCACCGTCGGCGGCAAGACGGGCACCGCCCAGCACGGCGAGAACAACAGCAAGACGCCGTACGCCTGGTTCACGTCCTTCGGCAAATCCGACACCAACGGCAAGGAGGTGGCGGTCGCCGTGATGGTGGAGCAGTCGGATGCGGCACGGTCGGAGGTCAGCGGTAACGGGCTGGCGGCGCCGGTGGCCAAGGCGATGATGCAGGCGGCACTGAAGTGAGCGCCCCTCACTTCACCCCGAGAATCCGCTCCACCGGATCGATCGCGAAGTACACCAGGAACAACGCCGAGACGCCCCACAACAACCAGTTGACCTCCCTGGCCTTCCCCAGCACCGCCTTGATGACGACGTAGGACAGGAAACCGGCCCCGATGCCGTCGGTGATGGAGTAGGTGAACGGCATCGCGGCGATGGTGAGGAACGCCGGGACGGCGATCTCGTACCGGTCCCAGTCGATGTGCTTGACGTGGGTCATCATCAGGAAGCCCACCGCGATCAGCGCGGGTGCCGCCGCCTGGAGCGGGACGATGGTGAGCAGCGGGGCGAGGAAGAGGGCGAGCCCGAACAGGCCGCCGGTGACCAGGTTGGCGAGGCCGGTGCGGGCGCCCTCGCCGACGCCGGCCGCGGACTCGATGTAGGCGGTGTTGGAGGATGCGGAACCGAGACCGCCGACCGCGGCGGCGGCGCCGTCGATGAACAGCACACGGCCGATGCCGGGCACCTGCCCCTTCTCGTCGAGCAGCCCGGCCTCCGCGCTGATGCCGACGATCGTGCCCATGGCGTCGAAGAAGTCGGACAGGACCAGGGTGAAGACCAGCAGGACGGCGGTGAGGGCCCCGGCCCTGGCGAAGCCGCCGAACAGGCTGAAGTGACCGATCAGTCCGAAGTCCGGGGCGGCGACGATCTTGTCGGGGACCTTGGGCGTGGTCAGGCCCCAGCTCTTGATGTCGGCGACGGCGTTGAGGACGATCGCGACGACGGTCATCGTCACGATGCCGATGAGGATCGCACCCTTCACCTTCCTGGCGAGCAGTGCGATCGTCAGCAGCACGCCGAGACAGAAGACGAGCACGGGCCAGCCGGTCAGCCTGCCGACCGCGCCGAGCTGGACCGGCACGGTGGTGTGGGCGGCGTCCGGGATGCGGCTGACGAACCCGGCGTCGACGAAGCCGATGAAGGCGATGAACAGGCCGATGCCGACGCCGATGGCCTGCTTCAGCTGCTGCGGGATCGCGTTCATGATGGCCTCCCGCAGTCCGGTGAGGACCAGCAGGCAGATGACGAGGCCTTCCAGGACCACCAGGCCCATCGCGTCGGCCCAGCTCATCAACGGCGCCAGTTGGAAGGCCACGACGGCGTTGAGGCCGAGGCCAGCGGCGATGGCGAGCGGGAGGTTGCCGCCGAGGCCCATGGCGGCCGTCATCACACAGGCCACCAGTGCGGTGGCGGTGACGAGTTGGCCGGTGTCGAGCGAGTGGCCGAACCTGTCCTTGGCGCTGCCCAGGATGATCGGATTCAGGACAAGGATGTAGGCCATGGTGAAGAACGTGGCGAAACCGCCGCGTATCTCCCGGCCGACGGTGGATCCCCGCTCGGAGATCCTGAAGTACCGGTCTACGGACATGGTCCCACTCCTCGTCACCTGGTGATCAGTGTGCGCATGCTGGCTGGATTGTTCCCCTGTCGCTCCTGATTCAGGTTTTCCCCGTGTTACGTCATCGACTTCGGCGGGTCCGGCCGGCCATACCGCCCGACTGCACGAGGCGGCCGCCGGCCCCCGCCACGGCACGGTGCTGCCGGTGACGAGGGCCGAGTACGAGCGACTGCTCAAGACCTACGGATGACCGTCAGGAGACGAAGTAGGTCGGGTTCGGCAGCTTGTACGTGCGATCGGCGTAGCCGCCGTCGAGGTCCGAGTACTGGTCGCCGAAGTTGGCGATGATCTCGTACCCCAGGTCGTCCTCGATGTGCTTGCGCGTTCCGGACTTGTACTGCACGGTCGTGCAGTTCCAGGCGGCTGCGGTGGCGCAGTCGCTCAGGTAGGCCGGCGGGTTGGCCTTGTCCTTGAGGAACATGTGGTCGGCGTCGAGGTTCACATCGGCGCCGACCTTCTTCAGGTTGGCGACCGCGGCGGCGCGCTGCGCCTCGCTGAGGCCGGAGTTGTAGAAGACCTCGACGCCCTTGGACTCGGCGTACCGGACCAGCTCGGGGCTGCCGAAGACCGCCGGGCGGTCGGCGCGGTTCACGTAGTCGTTCCACGTGGTGGGGTTGTACGTGTAGTTGTAGCGCTTCTCGTAGTCGAGGCTGAGCAGCAGCGTGTCGTCGATGTCGAAGACGACGGCCGGCTTCTCGCCGTGCCGGTGCGCCTTGCGAGCCGCCTTGTCGATGTAGCGCTTGGCGGCTGCGTCCATGTCCGCCAGGTCCTTGGCGTACGGGCTGTCCGGGGACGCCTGGTAGACGCCGTTGCTGTCGGCGGCGGTGCCGTAGTAGCTGTCTATGTCCTTCACCAACTGCCCGATGTTGTAGGGCTCGTGGGTGGAGTTCGCCGTCGACTGCCCGGCGGTGGCAGCGCCCGCGCCGTACAGCGCGGCACCGGCAAGAGCACAGGCGGCACCGGCGGCGACGACTCTGTGGGACTTCCGCATGGATTCTCCGGTATCTGGTGATGTGAATTGACGTACCAGGTCAGGGACTGTCTACGCGCATAACAACCCTCACTGCGAGCCCTGTTATCCGATCGATACGCATGCCGTGCCGTACCCCCGCCGCGCCTCAGGCTCACGAACGTGTTGTGGTCCATCCACACATGCCGTGGATGAAGCGCTTCGACGGGCGGTGTGCGGGGCTCAGCCGGCGTACGGGTCCGGCACCTGGCCCGGCCGGGCAAGGAACTCGAAGTCGCAGCCGGTGTCGGCCTGGGTGATGTGCCCGTTGTGGAGGACGCCGTAGCCGCGCTCGTACCGGGCGGGCGGCGGCGTCCACGCGACCCGCCTGCGCTCCAGCTCCGCGTCGTCCACGTGGAGACGGAGACTGCGGGCCGCCACGTCCAGGGTGATGAGGTCCCCGGCGCGCACGAGCGCGAGCGGGCCGCCGATGTACGACTCCGGGGCCACGTGCAGCACACAGGCGCCGTAACTCGTGCCGCTCATCCGGGCGTCGGAGATCCGGACCATGTCCCGCACGCCCCGCTTGAGCAGGTGGTCGGGGATGGGGAGCATGCCGTACTCGGGCATGCCGGGGCCGCCCTTGGGTCCGGCGTTGCGCAGCACCAGCACGCTGTCGGCGGTGATGCCGAGGGCGGGGTCGTTGATGGTGCGCTGCATGGTCCTGTAGTCGTCGAAGACGACGGCCGGGCCGGTGTGCCTGAGCAGGCGGGGCTCTGCGGCGATGTGCTTGATGACCGCGCCGTCCGGGCAGAGGTTGCCGCGCAGGACCGCGACCCCGCCCTCGGTCGCGACCGGGTTGTCGCGGGGGCGGATGACGTCGTCGTCGTACACCTGCGCGCCGTTCAGCTGCTCGCGCAGGGTGTCGTACGACACCGTCGGCCGGTCCAGGTGGAGCAGGTCGGTGATCCGGGACAGGAAGCCGGGCAGGCCGCCCGCGAAGTGGAAGTCCTCCATCAGGTACTTCTGGCCGCCGGGGCGGACGTTGGCGACGACGGGCACGGTGCGGGCGATGCGGTCGAAGTCGTCCAGGGTGAGCTTCACCCCGGCCCGGCCGGCCATGGCGATCAGATGGATGACGGCGTTGGTGGAGCCGCCGAGGCCGAGCACGGTCGTGACCGCGTCCTCGAAGGCCTCACGGGTGAGGATGTCGGTCAGTTTCCGGTCCCGGTGGACCAGTTCGACGGCCGTCATCCCGGCCTTGGCGGCCATCCGGTCGTGCCCGGAGTCGACGGCGGGGATGCTCGACGCACCCGGCACGGTCACGCCGAGGGCCTCGGCGGCGCAGGTCAGCGTCGACGCCGTACCCATGGTCATGCAGTGCCCCGGGGAGCGCGCGAGGCCGCTCTCCAGCTCACTCATCTCGCAGTCGCCGATGAGGCCTGCCCGCTGGTCGTCCCAGTACTTCCACATGTCCGTACCGGACCCGAGCACCTCGCTCCGCCAGTGCCCCGGCAGCATGGGCCCGGCAGGCACGAAGACGGCGGGCAGGCCGGCGCTGGCCGCACCCATCAGCAGCGCGGGCGTGGACTTGTCGCACCCGCCCATCAGCACGGCCCCGTCGACCGGATAGGACCGCAGCAGTTCCTCGGTCTCCATCGCCAGCAGGTTCCGGTAGAGCATCGGCGTCGGCTTCTGGAAGGTCTCGCTCAGCGTCGAGACCGGGAACTCCAGCGGAAAACCGCCGGCCTGCCACACCCCCCGCTTCACCGCCTGGGCGCGGTCCCGCAGGTGCACATGGCACGGGTTGATGTCGGACCACGTGTTGAGCACGGCGATCACGGGCTTGCCGAGATGCTCCTCCGGCAGATACCCGAGCTGCCGGGTCCGGGCCCGGTGGCTGAACGAGCGCAGCCCGTCGGTCCCGTACCACTGGTGGCTTCTCAGCTGCCTCATACGGACCACCCGGCGGCGATGGCGGCGACCTCGGCGCGCTCGTCCTCGGGCAGGGGCCTGCTCGGCGGGCGGACGTCGCGGCGGCACAGACCGAGGGCGGCAAGCGCTTCCTTGACGACGGTGACATTGTTGGCGGAGCCGTGGGCCGCACGCAGTTCCTCGAAGCGGCGGATCTGCTCCCACACCTTCATGGCGGCCGGATAGTCGCCGGATCGAAGCGCTTCCATCATGTTCAGCGAAACGGCCGGGGCGACGTTCACGAGCCCGGAGGTGAAACCGGTGGCGCCCGCCGAGAAGTAGGAGGGGGCGTACGGCTCCGCGAGACCGGCGACCCAGACGAAGCGGTCGAGGCCGGCGTCGCGCGCGAAAGCGGAGAAGCGGGCGGCGTCCGGGACGGCGTATTTGACCCCGATGACGTTCGGGCAGTGGTCGGCGAGTTCGGCGAGCCGGGCGCCGGGCAGCTGGGCGTTGCGGATGTACGGCACCACGCCCAGCTCGGGCACGGCCTCGGCGACGGCGCGGTGGTAGTCGACCCAGCCGGCTGCCGAGACGTAGGGGTGGACGGGCTGGTGGACCATGACCATCCCGGCGCCCAGGTCGCGGGCGTGCCGGGCGCAGGCGATGGCGGTGGGCAGGTCGTGCCCGACACCGACGAGGACCACGGCGCGGTCGCCGGCCTCCTCGACGGTCGACTCGGTGACCAGGCGGCGCTCTTCGGGGGTGAGGGCGTAGAACTCGCCGGTGTTCCCGCCCGGGGTGAGGGTGCGTATCCCGCCGTCGAGCAGGCGACGCAGCAGGGCCCGGTGGGTGTCCTGCTCGACGGTGCCGTCCTCGGCGAACGGAGTCACCGGGATGGCCACCACGTCGGCCAGGGCCGCCCGTTGGGTCTCGAACGTCACGCTGCTCATGAATGACCTTCCTCTGGGCGGGACTCGGTGTCCTCGGCGTCCGAGGGGAAGGCACGCTGGACGAAGGAGGCGATGTGGGCGTGCAGGGCGCGCGCCGCCCCGTCGGCGTCACCGTCGAGCGCCAGCCGCAGGATCTCCCGGTGCTCGGCGGCCTCCCGCTCCCAGGAGGGCTCGGCGGCCCAGGCGACGGCGGAGACCAGGGCGGCCTGGTCGCGGACCTCGTCCAGCATCCGGCCGAGCAGCGGGTTGCCGCACGGCAGATACAGGGCGCGGTGGAACTCCCGGTTGGCGAGCGAGCGTTCGGCGGTGTCGGTGGCGTGGTCGGCCCGGTCCAGCGCGTCGCGCGCGGTGGCGAGGGAGGCACCTCGCCCGACGGCCCTGCGCAGCGCCTCCGGCTCCAGCAGCAGCCGTACGTCGTAGACCTCGCGCGCCATGTCCGCGTCCACCATGCGCACCGTGACGCCCTTGTACTGGTTGATCACGACGAGTCCGGTCCCGGCAAGGGTCTTCAGCGCCTCTCGCACCGGGGTCTTGGACACCCCGAACTGCGCGGCGAGCTCCGTCTCGACCAGGGAACGACCTGGCGTCAGCTGCCCGGTCAGGATGCGGTGTCTGATCGCGTCCAGCACGTACTGCGTGCGGGACGGGATCGGCGTGGGCACAGAGGTCATGCGGCCCTCTCGGATCTCACATATCGCGTCTCATATATGACGTACGAAGTGCGACGCGATGAAAGTAGGAGGGGGCGAGGGTTTCGTCAACGCTTCTGACAAAGGAAAGCGGTCGGGGGCTAGGGCGCGGGCAGGGTGAAGACCAGGAACAGGGTGCTCAGGGGTGGCAGCAGCGCGACGAGGGACGCCACGGCGCGGGCCGCCGTCCAGCGGCGCTTCCAGGGCAGCAGCCATGCGGTGAGCAGTGCGGCGGCCGAGACGGCGCCGCCGTAGGTGAGCATGCCGTAGATCCAGGCCAGCGACGTGTTGAGGGCGGCCGAGCAGTCGTCGGGGCCGCAGCTGTCCGTGGCCATGGCGGACAGCCCCCCGAAGAGGACGGCGGCCGGGCCGAGCACCACCATCAGGGCGGTCGCGATCGTCGGGGCCACCCAGCCCCTGGGATCCCGCGCGTCCCCGTCCACCGGACCCGGAACCGCCGGAGAGTGCTGTGTCGTCATGCGAGCAGTCAACCGGCGAGCGCGGTCCGGCACACGGGTGCGCCTACTCAGGCCACACCGGCCCAGGTACTCAACCGGCCCAGGTACTCAGGGGTGCCACTCCGGATGCCGGCCGCTCAGCCCGACCGCCCGGTCCAGCAGGGGCGCCTCCGGCGGAACCGGGACGACCGGGCCGAACAGGCCGTTTCCGCGGTTCGGGTCCTCGGCGGCGGCGAGCAGGAAGCCGTGAGCCGAGTCCAGGGCGGCCGGGTCGGGAGCGTAGGGCCGGCCGGTGGCGCGGGCCAGGTCCCAGCCGTGGACGACCAGTTCGTCGGCGACGACGGCACCGGCGACGTCGCCCGGCAGGTTCACCCCGCCCGCGCGGGTCATGCCGGTCCAGGCGGCCGGGTCACGCCAGGCGTCCGCGAGTTCGTCCAGGGCCTTGGGCAGCTCCTCGCGCCAGCCGGGGCCGATGTCCGGGACGGCGGCGTCCGGGCTCGTGTCGGTCGTCGCGCCGAGGTCCTTGCGGGCCGCGTCCCGGAAGGCCACGGAGAGCAGGTGGATATGGCCCAGCAGATTCCGCACCGCGCAGTCCGGGCACGGCGTGGGAGCGGACAGCTGCTCGTCCGTCACGGACTCGGCGAGCCGCGCCACGATCCGGGCCTGCGGGCCGAGGTCGACGATGGTCATGCCGCACTCCTTCGGGGTTGCGCTTCCTGTACACAGGGATGACCGGCCGGCGCGGGAAAACTCATCGGTGCGGGGGCGCCCGGATGGGGCGCGGGGCTGTGTGCGGCTACCGCCGCGTGCGCGCGAGCCCCGCAGGGGCAAGGCATCTCACCGATCCGCGCCCACCCCCCTCAGCCCCACGACGACCGGGCATGACGACTTCCTGGACCCTGCTGCGCACCCTGCGCGACCCGCAACGCGGGGCTGTGTCTCACGGGCCTGGTGGTCTCCGCTTTGGACGCCTCCTCCCTGTCGCCGTCGTCGACCGCCTCGGGGGACGCCTCTTCTGGGCGGCGGGGCGGCGGGGATCGCGCTGAGGGCGCTCGCGGTGGCCGCGCGTGCCGTGCCGTCGGATGCGGTGGTCCTCGCCTCCACCGCGGCGATCGGGCTCGGTCTGCCCGGTGTGCTGGTCGCGGCGTTCACCGCCGTCCGGCAGCACACGCCCGGCCCGCTGCTCGGCGGCCCGGGCGACGGCCACCGCCGGCACCCTGTTCCTTCGCGCCCATCATCCTCGGGCTGGGCGTCGGCGCCGGTCGCGCCTCCCCCGCGCCGCTGTTGCCGCTGTACGGCCTCACCTTGCCCGGGACCGCGGCTTCGCCGGCTCAGCGCGCGGACAGCGCCTCGCGCACCGCGGCGAGGTCCGGGTCCGACGCCAGGCCCGCGTGATACAGCCGCAGTTCCGTTGCCCCCTCGGCACGCGCACGTGCCGCGTCCGCCGCGAGCGTGCCGGGGCTGCCGCCCATCCCGGAGACGACGGTGAAGTTGGCGGCCAGCACCGTCCGCTCCCCGGCCTGTTCGGCGAAGGGTGCCAGCAGGGCCGTACCGCCCGCGCACGGCACCACCACGCCGTCGGCGGCGGACAGGACGCGCGCGGGGTCGACGCCGGCGTTGGCGCCGCAGTGGTGGGAGACCGGGTCGGCGTGCAGCAGGACCTGGAAGGCGGCCGGTGCGGCGGCGCGTACGGCGGCGACGGCCTCCTCCTGGAGGGTGCCCGCGGTGTCGTCACGCCACGCGCGCGTGCGGGCGGCCGTCTCCTCGCCGAGCAGCTCGGCGACCGTGGGCCAGCCCTCGTCGTCCGCCGTGCCCCGCCACAGCGGCTCCAGCGCGGCGCGCACCGAACCGGCCAACCCGTCCGGGTCGAGGCCCTGTGCGCTGTATCCGGCGCGGCAGGACGGGCAGAAGCACAGGGACATCAGGTACTGCCCGGCCTCCCCCAGCCCCACCCCGGAGGTCTTGTCGTGGGCGTGCAGGTGCTGCAGCCCGTACCAGCCGAGGGACTCCAGCTCGGTGCCGTGCGCGCCGGGGCGTACGGCGGCCTCGGCGGCCAGGTCGACCAGGTACGCGCGCGTGGCGGGCTGGGCGATGCAGGGCGCCCAGGGATAGGGGTCGCCGTAGGCGTTGACGACCGAGGTGTAGGGGTGTTCGGCGCCCAGGCGGGAGTTGTGGGCGAGGACGACCCAGGTGTGCACCTCCAGACCGGCCGCGGCGAGCGCCTGCGCGGCCTCGCCGTAGGCGTCACCGGGGGCCCAGCGGCCGGCGGGGTACGGCCTGAGGCCGCGGCCCGTCCAGCGCTCGCCCGCCGGGTAGAGGACGGCCGCGTACTCGGCGGTGACGATGCGGTGGCGGGGGTGGCGGGGGGTCAGGGCACGGGTGGAGTGGTAGGCGGCGGCGAGGGTCACCTGCTCGACGCCGAGCCCGGCGATGCGCGCCGGGGCCTCGGGGTCCCCGTTGACGTCCCAGGGGTAGACGAACGCCGACGCTTTCACGCGTCCTCCTGCGAGCCGTACCGGCGCTCGCTCACGCGATCTCCCGCAGCAGCTCGTGTCCCCGCTCGATCAGCTGGGCGAGTTGTCCGACGTGGTCCTCCGACGGCTCGTGCAGCGGGGGCCGGACCTCGCCGACGTCCAGGCCGCGCAGCCGTACGCCCGCCTTGACGAGCGAGACGGCGTAGCCCCGGCCCTGGGCGCGCAGTTCCACGAACGGACGGTAGAAGCCGTCCAGCAGGCGATGGACGGTCGCCGTGTCGCCGGCGGCCAGGGCCCGGTGGAAGGCGAGGGCGATCTCGGGGGCGAAGCAGAAGACGGCCGAGGAGTACAGGGTGACGCCGAGGGCGTGGTAGGCGAGCTGGGTCTGCTCGGCGGTGGGCAGGCCGTTGAAGTACAGGAGGTCGCCGGGAGTCTCGGTGCGTACCGCGCTGATGATCCGCTGCATCAGGTCGAGGTCACCCAGGCCGTCCTTGAGGCCGGTGATCCCCTCGGTGCGGGCGAGTTCCACCACCGTCCGCGGGGTGAAGACGGCGTTGTCGCGCTGGTAGACGATCACCGGCAGGGCGGTGGCCGCGGCGATCTCCCGGTAGTGCCGCAGCAGTCCCTCCTGGCCGGCGACGACGAGGTAGGGCGGCATGGCGAGGAGGCCGTCGGCGCCCGCGGCCTCGGCGAGACGTGCGTAGCGGACGGCGAGCGCGGTGCCGTAGCCGGCGCCGGCGACCACCGGGACCCGTCCGTCGGCCGCCTCCACGGCCATCCGGACGCAGGCCTCGAACTCCTCCGGCAGCAGCGCGTGGAACTCCCCGGTGCCGCAGCAGGCGAACACGGCGGCGGCGCCGGCCGTGACGCCCCGGTGCACATGGGTGCGGTAGGCGTCGAGGTCGAGTGAGCCGTCGGGGCCGTAGGCCGTGACGGGGAAGAAGAGCGGCCCGCGCGGATCGCTGAGCCGTTCGGTGAGAGGAGCTGGCGTCACGGGCTCTCCCTTGGGGCCACGCCGGTACATGCGCCGGTGCATGTGTCTGATTCACGTCTATGTTTCTGAACGCGACCACGCTAAAGGCCCCCTTACGGCGGGTCAAGCAGCCAAACCCGAGACACTCAAGCGGATTCGCCCGCCTCGCAGGAGGCTTGACGGTGCACGGCGAAACTCCCTAGCGTGCCTACGAATGTGAATTTCGTTCACAAGGAGAACCACGGATGCCTGCTCCCCGCACCGTTCTGCTCACCGGCGCCGCCGGCGGGCTCGGCGCCCTGATGCGGTCCCTGCTGCCGGAGTACGGCTACACGCTGCGCCTGTTCGACGTGCGCCCCGTCGAGGGCGAGCCGGAAGCGATCACCGCCGACCTCGCCGACACGCAGGCGCTGCGCGAGGCCGTGCGGGGCGTGGACGCGGTCCTCCATCTCGCGGGCATCTCGCTGGAAGCACCCTTCGAGAAGATCCTGAAGTCCAACATCGAGGGCACCTACAACCTCTACGAGGCCGCCCGCCGGGAGGGCGTGCCCCGGATCGTCTTCGCCTCCTCCAACCACGCCGTCGGCTTCACCCCTGCGCCGCGCGCGGGCGAGCCGCTGATCCCGATCGACACCCCACGCCGCCCGGACACCTTCTACGGCCTGTCCAAGTCCTTCGGCGAGGACCTCGCCCAGCTGTACTGGGACAGGCACGGTCTGGAGACCGTGTCCGTGCGCATCGGCTCCTGCTTCCCGGAGCCGACCACCGTGCGCATGCTCTCCGTGTGGATGAGCCCGGCCGACGGCGCCCGCCTCTTCCACGCGGCCCTGACCGCCGGGGAGGTCGGCCACACAGTCGTCTACGGCTCCTCCGCGAACACCCGGCTGTGGTGGGACCTGACCACCGCGCGGGCGCTCGGCTACGAGCCGCAGGACGACTCCGAGCCGTACGCCGGGAAGCTGATCGCCGAGCAGGGCGAGCTGGACCCGGAGAACCCGGCGCACAGCCACCTCGGCGGGCACTTCGTGAACGACCCGCCGATCTGGCCGTACTGACCTCACCGTCGGCCCGCCGGGCCGAAAACGATCGCTCACGCGTGCGGGCGGGCACCGAACGGGCCCGCCCGCCGCCGTATTCGGGCATCCGGGCCGCCCGCTCCCACCCCGCCGGGGGCCGCCTCGCAGGTCCACGCCGGGCGCCGCCCTCGGTGAACGGGCACAAACGGGCAGTATCGGGCCCGCAACAAGCCTGGTCAGCACCGCACCCCCGCTGTAGAACTTCCCTCATGGGCCCGAACGGGCAGTTCCGCGGGAAGGCAGGTGACGGCATGGGCGCAAGGACGGCGGAAGAACGCCAGCGCGCCATCGTGCGGGCCGCGCGCGCCACCGGCTCGGTCGACGTCACCGCGCTCGCCGCCGAGCTGGGCGTGGCCAAGGAGACCGTCCGGCGCGATCTGCGCGCCCTGGAGGACCACGGCCTGGTCCGTCGCACGCACGGCGGCGCCTATCCGGTGGAGAGCGCCGGCTTCGAGACGACACTCGCCTTCCGCGCCACCAGCCACGTGCCCGAGAAGCGCCGGATCGCCGCCGCCGCGGCCGAGCTGCTCGGGGACGCGGAGACGGTCTTCGTGGACGAGGGCTTCACCCCACAGCTCATCGCCGAGGCCCTGCCGGCCGACCGGCCGCTGACGGTGGTCACCGCGTCCCTGCCGGTCGCGGGCGCCCTGGCGGAGGCCGAGCAGATCTCGGTGCTGCTGCTGGGCGGCCGGGTGCGGGCCGGCACGCTGGCCACCGTCGACCACTGGACGACGAAGATGCTCGCCGGTTTCGTCCTGGACCTCGCCTACATCGGCGCCAACGGCATCTCCCGCGAGCACGGCCTGACCACGCCCGACCCCGCGGTCGGCGAGGTCAAGGCACAGGCCGTACGGGCCGCGCGCCGCACCGTCTTCGCGGGCGTGCACACCAAGTTCGGTGCGGTCAGTTTCTGCAGGTTCGCCGAGATCGGCGCGCTGGAGGCGATCGTGACGAGCAGCCAGCTCCCGGCCGCCGAGGCCCACCGCTACTCCCTGCTGGGCCCGCAGGTCATCCGGGTCTGAAAGTCCAACCACCCCTTCAGGGGGCGTCCCCGCCCCTCAGTGCCCCTTATATCCCTAAATCTCCAGGAGCGATCCATGCGTATCCCGAGCCGACGGAGGCCGCGAGCCACGCTCGCCCTGGCCGCCGCAGGGACGCTGCTCGCCCCGCTGCTCTCCGGCTGCTGGGCCGGTGCGGGCGGGACCGGTTCCGGCGGCGACTCCATCAATGTGCTGATGGTCAACAACCCCCAGATGACCGAGCTGCAGAAGCTGACCGCCGCCCACTTCACCAAGGAGACCGGCATCAAGGTCAACTTCACCGTCCTGCCCGAGAACGACGTGCGCGACAAGATCAGCCAGGACTTCGCCAACCAGGCCGGCCAGTACGACGTGGCCACCCTCTCCAACTACGAGATACCGATCTACGCCCGCAACGGCTGGCTGCACGAGATGAACGGGTACGTCGCGAAGGACCCGGCGTACGACGAGCAGGACGTCCTGAAGCCGATGCGGCAGTCCCTCACCGGCGACGACGGCAAGCTCTACGGGCAGCCCTTCTACGGCGAGTCGTCCTTCCTGATGTACCGCAAGGACGTGTTCGCCGCGAAGGGCCTCACCGTGCCGGCCCACCCCACCTGGCAGCAGGTCGCCGCCCTGGCAGCGCGGGCGGACGGCGCGCAGCCCGGCATGAAGGGCATCTGCCTGCGCGGACTGCCGGGCTGGGGCGAACTGATGGCCCCGCTGACGACGGTCGTGAACACCTTCGGCGGCACCTGGTTCGACCAGCACTGGAAGGCCCGCCTGGACTCCCCGGGATTCGAGAGGGCGACAAAGTTCTATGTCGACCTCGTCCGGGCGCACGGTGAGTCCGGAGCCGCGCAGTCCGGGTTCGCCGAGTGCCTGAACGACATGACCCAGGGCAAGGTCGCCATGTGGTACGACGCCACCTCCGCGGCCGGCCTGCTGGAGGCGGCGAACTCCCCGGTCAGGGGCAAGCTCGGGTACGCCGCCGCCCCGGTCGAGAAGACCGGCTCCTCCGGCTGGCTCTACACCTGGGCCTGGGGCATCCAGAATGCCTCCCGCAATCCCGACAAGGCCTGGAAGTTCGTCTCCTGGGCGTCCGGCAAGGGGTACGAGCAGCTGGTCGGCAGATCCAGCGGCTGGTCGAACGTCCCCGCGGGCAAGCGGGCGTCGACGTACACGAACGCGGACTACCGCACGTCGGCGGCGGCCTTCCAGGAGATGACCAAGGAGGCCATCGAGAGCGCCCGCCCGAACGACCCCGGGACACAGCCGCGGCCCGCGCCCGGCATCCAGTTCGTCGGCATACCCGAGTTCACCGACCTCGGCACCAAGGTCTCCCAGGAGATCAGCGCGGCCATCGCCGGACGCCAGTCCGTCGCCTCGGCCCTGAAGACATCGCAGGCGCTCGCCGAGAAGATCTCCAAGGAGTACGAGGGACGATGACAGCGACGACCACGGCCCCGTACGCGGCCGCTCCCGCAAGAACGTCGAAGCAACCCTCGGCCCGGCTGCGCGCCTGGGCCACCCGGGCCCCGCTGCTGCCGGCCCTCGTCTTCATGATCGCCGTGACCCAGCTGCCGTTCGTGGCCACGCTGGTGATCTCCTTCTTCGACTGGAACGCCCTCTACCCCAAGGCCCGCCGCTTCACCGGCCTCGACAACTACCGCCAGGTGCTGACCGACGCCGGCCTGCGCCACTCGGTGTGGACGACCGTGCTGCTCACGGTGGCGGTGGTGCTGGCCAGCCTGGTGCTGGGACTGGCGCTGGCGCTGCTGCTGGACCGCAGGTTCCGCGGCCGGGGCATCGTCCGCACCCTCCTCATCGCGCCGTTCCTGGTGGTGCCGGTGGCCGCCGCCCTGCTCTGGAAGCATGTGCTCTACAACCCTGAATACGGCCTGCTCAATGGGTTGTTGCACTATGTGGGCGGCCCACAGCCCGACTGGATCTCGCACACCCCGCTGCTTGCGGTCGAGGCCTCCCTGGTGTGGCAGTGGACGCCGTTCATGATGCTGATCCTGCTCGCCGGGCTGCAGAGCCGGGACCAGCAGCAGATCGAGGCCGCGCGGGTCGACGGCGCGAACGACTGGCAGGTCTTCCGCCATCTGACCCTGCCCCATCTGCGCCGCTATCTGGAGCTGGGCGCCCTGCTGGGCTCGGTCTACATCGTCCAGAACTTCGACGCGGTCTTCACGATCACCTCGGGGGGACTGGGGACGGCGAACCTGCCGTACACCGTCTACCAGAGCTTCTACCAGGCCCACGAGAACGGGCTCGCCTCGGCGGCCGGCGTCCTGGTCGTCATCGGCTCGATCATCATCGCGACCTTCGCCCTGCGCGTGGTGTCGTCCCTGTTCCGCGAGGAGGTGTCCCGCGCATGAACGCCGTACTGCGCCGCAACGGGCTCGGACTGGTGGCCTGGCTCGCCGGGATCGTGTTCTTCCTGCCGATCGCGTGGATGGCCCTGACGTCCTTCCACTCCGAGGCGGACGCGGCGACCAGCCCGCCGTCCTTCGCCGCGTCGCTGACGCTCGACGGCTACCGCGAGTTCTTCGGCAGCGGCGGCGGGCCGAGCCCGTGGCCCGCGCTGGTCAACTCCACGGTGGCATCGGTGGTCTCCACCCTCTGCGTCCTCCTGCTGGCCCTTCCGGCGGCGTACGCGCTGTCCGTCCGGCCGGTGAAGAAGTGGACGGACGTGCTGTTCTTCTTCCTGTCCACGAAGATGCTGCCGGCGGTGGCCGGTCTGCTGCCGATCTACCTGTTCGCCAAGAACGCCGGGATGCTCGACAACATCTGGCTCCTGGTCATCCTCTACACCTCCATGAACCTGCCGATCGCGGTGTGGATGATGCAGTCCTTCCTCGCCGAGGTCCCGGTCGCCGTCATCGAGGCGGCCCGCGTGGACGGCGCCCGCCTGCCGACGATCCTCGCGCGCGTGGTGGCCCCCATCGCCCTGCCGGGGATCGCGGCGACGGCCCTGATCTGCTTCATCTTCAGCTGGAACGAGCTGCTGTTCGCCCGGGTCCTCACGGGCGTGGTCGCCGAGACCGCCCCCGTCTTCCTGACCGGGTTCATCACCAGCCAGGGCCTGTTCCTGGCCAAGGTGTGCGCCGCGTCGCTCGTCATCTCCCTGCCGGTGCTCGCCGCGGGGTTCGCCGCCCAGGACAAGCTGGTCCAGGGCCTGTCGTTGGGAGCCGTGAAATGAAGGCCGCCGTCATCGAGTCCGTGGGCCGCGCCGTCGTCACCGAGGTCCCGGACCCGACGCCGGGACCGCGCGAGGTCGTCGTGGAAGTGGCCGCGTGCGGCCTGTGCGGCACCGACCTGCACATCCTCCAGGGGGAGTTCGCGCCCAAGCTGCCGATCGTCCCCGGGCACGAGTTCGCGGGCACGGTGGTCGGGGTCGGCGGCCAGGTCACCGAGGTCGCGACCGGCGACCGGGTGGCCGTGGATCCCTCGCTGTACTGCCACGAGTGCCGTTACTGCCGTACCGGCCACAACAACCTGTGCGAGCGGTGGGCCGCGATCGGCGTGACCACGGCGGGCGGTGCGGCCCAGTATGCGGTGGCGCCGGTGGCGAACTGCGTCAAGCTGCCGGAACACGTCCGCACCGAGGACGCGGCCCTGGTGGAGCCCCTGTCGTGCGCGGTCCGCGGCTATGACGTCCTGCGGTCCCGCCTCGGCGCCCACGTCCTGATCTACGGCTCCGGGACCATGGGCCTGATGATGCTGGAGCTGGCCAAGCGGACGGGCGCGGCGAGCGTGGACATGGTCGACGTGAACCCGGCGCGCCTGGAGACGGCCCGTCTGCTCGGCGTCTCGGCTGCGGCGGGCAGCGCGGACGAACTGGACCGCCCGCGGGGCTGGGACGTGGTCGTGGACGCGACCGGCAACGCGGCGGCGATCCAGGACGGCCTGGACCGGGTGGCGAAGGCGGGCACGTTCCTGCAGTTCGGGGTGGCCGACTATGCGACGCGGGTGACGATCGATCCGTACCGCATCTACAACCAGGAGATCACCATCACCGGTTCGATGGCCGTCCTGCACAGCTTCGAGCGTGCGGCCGAGCTGTTCGCGAACGGGGTGCTCGATCCGCGGGTGTTCATCAGCGACCGGATCCCGCTGGAGCGCTACCCGCAGGCGCTGGAGCAGTTCGCGGCCGGGGTGGGGCGGAAGATCGTGGTCGTGCCGTAGGCCGTCCGGCGGGCCGTCCGATGGCTTTCGGCTGGTAAGGGAACGGTAAAGCGGTGTCGTTCGTTCACCCGGCATGACAGCTATGACCCCTGGCTCGAACATCCCTCTGTCGGTCGCCCGCGTCACGGTGGACGTGGCCGCGCCGGTGCGGCTCGACGTGTCGGGCCTGCTGCTCACCGCCGACGGCAAGGTGCGCTCGGACGACGACTTCATCTTCTACAACCAGCCGACGGGCCCCGGCGTGAGCCACACGTCCGGCGGCGGTGCGGCCCCGGACGCGATCACGGTCGACACCGCCGCCGTCCCGCCGGACATCGAGAAGATCGTGGTCACGGCCAGCCCGGACGCGGCCGGCCAGACCTTCCAGGGCATCGAGCCGACCGCCACGGTCCGCGACGCGGACGGCGGCGCGGTGCTGGCCACGTTCACCCCGCCGCAGCTCGGCACGGAGACGGCACTGGTCGTCGTGGAGATCTACCGCCGGGGCGGCGCCTGGAAGGCCCGCGCCGTCGGCCAGGGGTACGCCGACGGACTGGCCGGCATCGCGACGGACTTCGGTGTGACGGTGGAGGAGCCCACGGCACCGCCCCGGCCGACGGCCCCGCCGGCGCCCCCTGTGCAGACCCCGGCGGCCCCTGTGCAGACCCCGGCGACCCCGCCCGCGCCCACCATACAGACCCCGGTCACCCCGCCCGCCCCGCCGGTGTCCGTGCCCCCGGCCCCGCCCGCCGCCGCTCCCGGCGCCGGGAAGATCAACCTCGACAAGGGCCGGGTCAGCCTGCAGAAGAACCAGACCGTGTCCCTGGTCAAGGGCGGCCGGCCGCTGCTGTCCCAGGTGCGGATGGGCCTCGGCTGGGAGCCCGCGTTCCGTGGCAGGGACATCGACCTGGACGCCTCGGTCATCGCCTACGGCCCACAGCGCAACGCCCTCGACAGCTGCTACTTCGGCAAGCTGACGATCCTGAACGGCGCGATCCGGCACTCCGGTGACAATCTCACCGGTGAGGGCGGGGGCGACGACGAGGTGATCACCGTGGACCTCGGCGGCCTGCCCCAGGAGGTCACCGGACTGGTCTTCACGGTGAACTCCTTCTCCGGCCAGAAGTTCACCGAGGTCGCCAAGGCGTACTGCCGCCTGGTGGACGCGGCCACGGGCGAGGAACTGGTCCGCTTCGACCTCACCCACGCCGAGCCCCAGACCGGCGTGATGATGGCCAAGCTGGTCCGGCAGTTCTCCGGCGAGTGGGACATGACGGCGATGGGCGAGTTCGTGAAGGCCCGGACGGTGCGGAACATGGTGGAGCCGGGGGCGCGGGCGCTGTGACACCGTGCCGGTCGGAGCGGAGAGCCGCTTCTCTCCCCGCTCCGACCGGGCCGGCGTGCCGCGCCGCCGACATCAGCTCCGCTGCCGCGCACGCTCGCGTACGCCGATCCACCCGCACACGGCGGCCAGCGGAACGGCGGACAGCACCATGGGCCACACCCGTCCAAGCCCGGCCCCCTCGTCCCGGCCGGACAGGTGCGGGTGCCACAGGCCCAGGCCGGCCGCCAGACCCAGCGTGCAGCCGGCGACGGCGGGCGGGCCGGTCCACGCCAGCAGGTAGTACCGCCAGGCCTCCCGCAGCCGGAGCCGCGACACCCTGCTGTTCCCGGACACGCTGCGCCGGCTGGCCCACCGGCACTTCCCGGCCGGGCCGGATCATGCGGACCGCAGGACGGCCACCGTGACCAACCGGGAACGGGAGATCCTCCGGCGGATGGCCCAGGGCCTGTCCACCAGCAGATCTCCGGGCGGCTGGCGGTCAGCCCGGAGACCGTCAAGACGCATGTGGGGAACATCCTGGCCAAGCTGAACGCCAACAACCGCACGCACGCGGTGGTGCTCGCCTACGAGACGGGCGTCCTGGGACCGGGAGACACGACGACGGACGGCGGGGCGGTGGCGGACCGGGCGGCGCGCGGGTCTCACCCCGTCGGCCGCAGGCCCTCCGTCAGCAGGGCCAAGTAGCGTCGGAGCTGTCGCCCCTGCCCGCTCGCCAGCTCCGACGCCGCGGCCACCCCGTGCGCCAGCCGCAGCACCTCGATCGGCTCGACATCACCCCGCAGCGATCCCTCCGCCTGCGCCGCCTCCACCAGCCGCGCCACCGCCCCCTTGACCACCGTCCCGCACACCGTCAGCGCCGCCGAACCGCCGTCCGTGACCGCCGAGCCGAGCAGCGCCTTCATGCCCCGCACCTGGATCGTGCCGACGCCCAGCTCGTACAGCCACTCCGTCAGCGCCTCACCGGGCGGCAGCTCCCGCGCCAGCTCGTCGGCCCGCGTCCCCAACGCCTCGATCCGGTCCACGTACGCGGCCTCCAGCAGCTTCTGCCGGGTCGGAAAGTGCCGGTAGAGCGTGCCCGAGCCGACACCCGCCCGCCTGGCGATGTCGTCGAGGGACGCGTTCTCCCCATGCTCGGCGAAGGCCTCCGCCGCCACCTTCAGCAACCGCTCGTAGTTGCGTCGAGCGTCCGCACGCATGGGCCTCACCTGCGGCATCCAGTCACTCCCCACTCGTTGCCGTCCCCGCCGCCGTGACCACCGGGACGGTGGCCGGCGCCGACACCCGAGTCTGCACCAGCGGGCCGGGCAGGGGCACCTTCTCCGCGCAGCGCTCGCCGGCGCCCGCTCAGTGCCGCGCGGGTGGCTCGTACCCGCCGGTGGCCGGGTCCGGTCCGAGGTGCCGGTGTACGGCACCGGTGCCCAGGCCGATGGTGGCCCGAGTGCGCATGGGGCCGTCACCGCGGCGGGACAGCACGTCGATCTCGGCCACGCGCGCGTGCAGCACGCCGAGCCGGGCGGCGCACTCGGCCGTGAGGACGCGTGGGGCGCGGGTGCGGCCGAGCGAGAGGTGCGGAACGAAGCGCGGGAAGCGCTCCGTGCAGTACGGGAAGGGCTCCGCCAGCGCGCGCTGGAGCTCCGTCCAGGGTGCGAGGCCGGCCGCCGCGGGGTCGAGCCACACGGTGGCGTAGGACCGGTGGCGGAATGCGTGGACGCCGCTGAGCCGGATGTCGAAGGGCGCGCACCCGGCGGTCGCGGCGGCCAGCAGCGGGAGCGCCGCCGGGAAGTCCTCCTCCGGTACGAACCCGAAGACCAGGTTCACATGGGGTGGCCAGCGGCGGATCTGCGGGTCGTGTGCGACGCGGATGCGCTGGATGGCGGGCCAGAGTTCGGCCGGGGGAAGCCACACCACGGCGGTCCGGGGCGTGGGGACCGACTCGAGCCGGCCGAAGGCTTCGGCCGGGCCGGGCGTCGAGGGGCAGGGCACACCGCCATCATGGCCCCGCCCGCCGACGGCCGCCGCCTCATTCCTCAGGCAACCGAAGCCAGCAGGAAAGCCCAGGCGTCGGCCACGAAGTCGGCTGCACGCTCATTCTCGCCGCTGACCTTCTCGCCGCTGGGCTTTGCGGGGATGAGCTTCTCGTCGCTGGGCTTCACGGGGGTGAGCTTGTCGTCGCTGGGCTTCGCGGTGTGGTGCTTGTGACCGAGCTTCGCGGTGTGCTCCTTGTGTTCGCCCTTTCCCGCCGGGTGCTTGTGGCTGTGCTTCGCGCCGTGCTGCTTGTCTTCGTGCTTCGCGCCTTCCTGCTTGTGTTCGGGCTTCTTCGCCGGCTGCTTGTGATCGGGCTGCGACGCCGAAGGCTTGTGCTCGGGCTTGGACACCGAGGGCTTTTGGTCTTGCTTCGGCTTGGAAGGCTTGTGCTCGGGCTTCGGCTTCGGCTTCGGCTTGGAAGGCTTCTGCTCGTGCTTCGCCGGTTTCGTCGGCTCCTTCGCCGGCTTCGCCGGTGGAGCCGCGACCGAGACGGAGTGCACGTCGGAGTGCGAGCCGGACGGGGACTCGGACTGCGCGTCCGACTGTGAGTCGGAGTGTGAGTCGGACTGCGTCTCGCTGTGCGGGGCGCCCCACGTGGCCACGGCGGTGGCCTGGGAGGAAGCGACCGCGGAGACCTGCTGCGGACCGTCGTTGTCGTCGGCGAAACCGGTGCCGGCACCGAGGGCGGACAGCCCCGTGACCACTGCGGCCACAAGCGCTGCGCGCTGGAACTTACGCATGGTTGACCCTTTCTCACCTGAGCATGGAGATCTCCATCGACTACTCAGCGTGAGAAATATATGCACAGAAGGTAGTAATCTGTGATCTAAGGCGAGGCGCCGTGTCGAGGATTCACGCGCGCTTCCGGCGCATCCACGGCCCCGTGACGGCCAGCATGATGCCCGGCGTCTGGATGTTCACGAACAGGGTCGTGCCGTCGGGTGAGAAGGTGACGCCCGTGAACTCGCCGTATTCGGGCTCGTCTTCCGTGCCGATGTTGAGTTCGTTGCGGGCGATCGGATAGGTGCGGCCGCTCTCCGTGGCGCCGAACAGGTGCTGGCCGCCCTCGCCGTCCTCGGCGACGACGAGGCCGCCGTACGGGGAGACCGTGATGTTGTCCGGGCCGTCGGAGTCTCCGTCCCCGGACGGGTCGCGGTGCACACCGAGCAGGACCTTCAGGGTGAGGGTGCGGCGCCGCGGGTCGTAGAACCAGACCTGCCCGTCGTGCTGGACCGGACTCTCCACGCGGGCGTAGGAGGAGACGACGTAGGCGCCGCCGTCGCCCCACCACATGCCTTCCAGCTTGCGGGCGCGGGTGACCTGGCCGTCGGTGAACTGCTTGCGGACGGCCACCGTCTGCGCGTCCGGGTCCGGGACGTCCACCCAGTCGACGCCGTACACCGTGCCGGTCTTCGTGGCGCGGGAGAGGTCGTCGACGAACTTGCCGCCGGAGTCGCAGCACTTGAAGGCCTGGAGGACGCCGGCGTCGTCGGCGAGCGTGCGGAACCTGCCGCGGCCGTGCCGGAAGCCCTCCGGTGGGGTCCAGCGGTACAGCAGGCCGTTCGGGCCGGCGGCGTCCTCGGTGAGGTAGGCGTGGCCGCGCCTGGGGTCGATGACGACGGCCTCGTGGGCGTAGCGTCCGAGGGCCTTGACGGGCCTCGGGTCGAGGTTGGCGCGACGGTCGGCGGGGTCGACCTCGAAGACGTAGCCGTGATCCTTGGTCATGCCGTTCTGGCCGGCCCTGTCCTCGGTCTCCTCGCAGGTGAGCCAGGTGCCCCAAGGGGTGCTGCCGCCAGCGCAGTTGGTGGAGGTGCCGGCGATGCCGACCCACTCGGCGACCTGGTCGCGGCGTACCTCTACGACGGTGCAGCCGCCGGACGCGGCGGGGTCGTAGACGAGGCCCTCGGTGAGCGGGACGGGGTACCGCCAGGCCGAACGGGGGCCCTTGAGCTCGTGGTTGTTGACCAGGAGGGTGGCGCCGCGGGGGCCCGCGAAGGCGGCGGTGCCGTCGTGGTGGGAGGGCGTGAACTCGCCGGGCTCCAGCTTGGTCCTGCCGCTGTAGGTGATGATCCGGTACGTGAAGCCCGCGGGAAGGGCCAGGATGCCGTTCGGGTCGGGGATCAACGGGCCGTAGCCGACGCCGTGGTGGCCCCCGTGCGCCGGCTCCGCCTCGGTGCTCTCGATGTCCGCCGCGGCGAGGGTGTTCGGCGCGGTGGCGAGGACGCCGACGCTGCCCGCCAGGGCGACCCCGGCGCCGGTGATCGCGCTCTTTCCGGCGACGTCCCTGCGGGTGAGCGACATGGTGTGTCTCCTGAGACGGTGGGGGTGCCGTGGAGGGTGGCGGACCTCGTTCGGCGCACACGCTCTCGGCACACCGTGAACGGGAGTTGAACGCCGGGCCACGTCACCGGCCCTTGTTCAAGAATCCGCATGCACCGCGTGACACCGGCCCACGACCGGCCCCAGGAGTCGTCAGGCGCCGTGTTGCGACCGGGCCTTGAACGCCGCCTTCCGCGCCTGCTTCGCCACCTTCTTGTCCGGATGCAGCCGCCCCATCGCCTCCAGCACATCGGCCGTGGCCGGATGCTCCACCCGCCAGGCCGCGGAGAAGAACCCGCTGTGCTGCGCCGCCAGCCCCTCCACCAGTGCCTGGAGTTCCTCGGAGTTGCCCTCGGCGGCCAGCTGCGCGGCAACCGTGTCGATGGTCAGCCAGAAGACCATCGCCTCGGACGGCGCCGGGACCCCCGCGGCCCCCCGCTCGCTCAGCCACACCCGGGCCAGGCCGCCGAGCTCGGGATCGTCCAGCACCTCGCGGAGTGCCGGCTCCGCCTCCGCGCCCACCAGCGACAGCGCCTGCTGACAGCGCAGCCTCCGCAGCGGCGCGCCCGCGTCGGCGCCCCGGGCCGCGGCCAGCAACTCCCGTGCGGCGGCCAGCGGTTCACGCCGTGCCAGCCACTGCTCGGTCTCGGCCTGGGCCGCGCCCTGGCCGAAACTCGCCGTCCCGTCGAGCAGCGCGTCCGCTCCCTTGTCGGCGAGTTCACCGACGGCCGACGCCTGGAACCCGGCCTCCAGCAGCCGCGCCCGCAGCCCGTACAGCCCGAGCGGGGTGAGCCGGACCATGCCGTAGCGGGAGACATCGGTGTCGTCCACCGGCGCGGCGGGCTCCTCGACAGCGTCGTCGATGTCCGCCATCAGTGCCTCGTCCACCGGCTGGTACGCCACGAGCCCGACCGGCTCCAGCGCCCGGAACTGGTCGTCCAGCCGCATCATCGCGTCGGAGACCTGCTCCAGCACGTCGTTGGTCGGTTCGCCCATGCCGTCGGGCACGAGCATCGAGGCGGCCAGGGCGGGCAGCGGAACGGGGCCGCCACCGGCGCCGTCCTCACTCACCGTCAGCAGATAGAGGTTGCCGAGGACGCCGTCGAGGAAGTCCGCCTCGGCCTCCGGGTCCCAGTCGAGTGACGAGAAATCGATCTCCCCGCCCTCGTCAAGGGCGTCGACCAGACCCTCCAGATCGGGCACGCTCGCATCGGCGATGACGGTCTCCAGCACGGCGAGCCACACGGCGAGCACATCGGCCGGGGAGCCCCCGGTGAGCAGCTTCAGCTCCTCACCGGCCCGGACAGTCCCCGCCTCCTCGTCCACGATCTCGACCAGTCCGGCGTCCACGGCGACCCGCCAGGCCTCACTGGCGTACGCGGCGGCGTCGTCACCGCTCAGTCCGAGCAGTTCGGCGGCGGCCGGAAGCTGCTCCTCGGCCAGTCCGCCGTCGGCGTCCACACGGGTGTCGGGGCCGGCCCAGCGGGCGAGACGGGCGGCACGGGACAGCAACGGCGTGGACAGCGCGGCGCGCGCCAGCTCCGCTTCGGGGTGCAGCCGTACGGGCGGCAGGGGGGAGCTGTCTGACATCGGCTGGTTCTCCTCAACACCGTGAACGGGCTCAACCGCTCAGCCTAGACGGATTTCCACCCATGCCGCCCGGTTCATCTCTTCGTCAGCGACGGTACATGGCCGAAACCTTGACAACTCCCCGCGTCAGGCTGGAGATTGACGCGCGTAGAAGTTGGGGGGACAACTGTTCACTCGGCTCTATGCGTGTCACGGAGGGCAACGAGCCCCGCACGCTCCCGTTCCACCCTCGTCCCGGCGCTCACGTACGTCCCCGGAGGGATCCCTTGCCGAGCAGGTCTTCCGCGCGCCTCGCCGCGCTCACCGTCGCCGCCGTCTGCAGCGCGGCGTCCGCCGTCGTCCTCACCTCCCCCGCCCACGCGGATTCGGTGCGCATCCACGACATCCAGGGCACCACCCGAATATCGCCGCTCGCCGGCCGGCAGGTCACGGACGTCCCCGGCATCGTCACGGCCACCCGCGGCTACGGCTCCTCCAGAGGTTTCTGGATCCAGGACCCGGCCCCGGACGACAACCCGGCCACCAGTGAGGGTGTCTTCGTCTTCACCGGCTCCGCGCCGAAGGTCGCGGTCGGCGACTCGGTGACGGTGACCGGCATGGTCTCCGAGTACGTCCCGGGCGGCACCTCCTCCGGCAACCAGTCCGTCACGGAGATCACCAAGCCGGCCGTCACCACCGTCTCCACCGGCAACCCGGTCCCGGCGCCGGTCGTGGTCGACGAGAACTCGGTGCCGGACGCGTACGCCCCCGAGGGCGACACCGCGGCGAACGGCTCCGTCAACGGCCTGACCCTGGACCCGTCCGCGTACGCCCTGGACTACTACGAGTCCCTGGAGGGCATGAACGTCCAGGTCGCCGACGCCCGCGTGGTCACCGCGACCGACCCGTACAGCGAGCTGTGGGTCACGGTGAAGCCGCACGAGCACCGTACCCACCGGGGCGGCACGATCTACGGCTCCTACGACTCCCAGAACACCGGCCGACTGCAGGTCCAGTCGCTGGGTCCGGCCGCCGACTTCCCGAAGGCGAACGTCGGCGACACCCTCTCCGGCACGACGACCGGCCCGCTGGACTTCAACCAGTTCGGCGGCTACACCCTGGTCGCGAACAAGCTCGGCACGCTGCGGAGCGGCGGCCTGGAGCGCGAGACCACGCGGAAGCAGGCGCGCGGCGAGCTGGCGGTGGCGACGTACAACGTCGAGAACCTCGACCCGTCGGACGCCACCTTCGACAAGCACGCCGCCGCGATCGTGAACAACCTGCAGTCGCCGGACATCGTGTCCCTGGAGGAGATCCAGGACGACAACGGCGCCAAGGACGACGGTACGGTCGACGCGAGCGAGACCGTGGACAAGCTGATCGACGCGATCGTCGCGGCGGGCGGCCCGAAGTACGACTGGCGCTCGATCAACCCGGTCAACGACCAGGACGGCGGCGAGCCGGGCGGCAACATCCGCCAGGTGTTCCTCTTCAACCCGGAGCGGGTGTCCTTCGTGGACCGTCCGGGCGGCGACTCCACCACGGCGGTCGGCGTCACCAAGGTGAACGGCAAGGCGCAGCTGACGGCCTCCCCCGGCCGGATCGACCCGACGAACGCGGCCTGGACCAACAGCCGCAAGCCGCTGGCCGGCGAGTTCGTCTTCCACGGCAGGACCGTGTTCGTGATCGCCAACCACCTCAACTCCAAGGGCGGCGACCAGGGGCTGAGCTCGCAGTACCAGCCGCCGGTGCGCAGCTCGGAGATCCAGCGCCACGCCCAGGCGACCGAGGTGAACGCGTTCGTCAAGAGCATCCTCGACGTCCAGAAGAACGCGAAGGTCATCGCGCTCGGCGACATGAACGACTTCGAGTTCTCCGGCACGGCGAAGATCCTGGAGGGTGACGGCGAGCTGTGGTCGGCGATCAAGTCGCTGCCCAGGAGTGAGCGTTACACCTACGACTACCAGGGCAACGAACAGGTCCTGGACCAGATCCTGATCAGCCCGGCGGTCCGGCGCGGCGGCGACTTCGAGTACGACAGCGTGCACGTCAACTCGGAGTTCAACGACCAGATCAGCGACCACGACCCGCAGGTGCTGCGGTTCCGCCCGTAAGCCTCCCGAGGTCCCAGGACTGGCTGAACGCGCCGTTCAGCCAGTCCTGCCGGTCCTGCCGGTCCTGCCGGTCCTGCCGGTCCTGCCGGTCCTGCCGGTCCTGCCGGTCCTGCCGGTCAATGGTCGTGCAGCCTGCGCCAGGCGATACCGGCTGCCACCGCCGCCGCGCCCAGCACGCCCACCACGAGGATCGGGCCGGGGTGGCGCATGCCCGCGCGCAGAGCGCCACGCAGCGGCTGCGGAGCGCCACCCTGCACGGCGTGCCCCGCGCGCCCCGCCCGCCCCTGCACGGCGTGCCCGGCACTGGCCGCCCGGCCCTGCACCGCATGACCCGCCCTGGCCGCCTGCCCCTGCACCGCGTGCCCTGCCTGCACGGCCCTGCCCTGCACCGCGTGCCCTGCCTTGGCGGCCCGGTCCTGGACGCCGTGGCCGGCGTGGGCGGCGCTCGCGCGCAGCTGCACGGTCATGGCACCGGCCTTGTCCCTCAGGTCGGCGGCCCGTACCCGGGCCCGTCCCGTGACATCAGCCTTGCCGACCAACTGGGCGACGGTGTGCCCGAGTTGGTGCCTGGTCTGTTCGATCTGCTGCCGCAGCTCGTCGGGGCCCTTGGCGCCCGAGCGGTGCGGGATCCTGTGCATCATCGGTGTGCCCTTTCCTGCTGTGGCGATGCGCATGGCGCCTCCTGGTGCCGCACAGTGCGGCGAGGGGACGTGCCGGGTGGTGTCCGCCCGCGGCGGCCGGCGAAGACCTGCGCACCAGGCAACGGACACCACCCGGGCGCGGCACCGTTCACCGACCACCGTAGGCGCGACACCAGCCACGACGCACCCGCGCGGGTCGCCGCGGGCAGCCAAGCCCACGCACCCGCACGCGCGGCCCCGGGTCCGGGTACCCGGTCCGAAGACCGTTAGCCCCGCTCGCCTCCGCCACCCCCGCGCTCGCCGAGGCGCGCGAGTTGACTCTGGAACCAGTCGAGGCGCGCCTGCAACAGCGCCGCCTCGGCGGCGAGTTCCGGCAGGTCCAGCTCCGTCCCGTCCGCCAACCCGCCGGAGGGGAGTCCCGTACCGCCGTCCCGCGCCACCACTCTCAGCCCTTCCCCGGCCAGCCGGGCGAACCCGGCGAGCGAGACGGACGTACGCCCACGCAGACAGCCGGCGCAGACGGGGACGAGGGCCGGCCAGCCGGGCCTGCCCCAGCCGGCGTCGGCCAGGGCGACAGCCGTGGCACCGCAGGTGCACGGCCCCGCGATGGCCGTGCGCACCCGCTGCCGGGCATAGCGGAAGCCACGCTCGAAGCGGATGTAGGCGCCGAGCACGGAGACCTCCAGCAGCACTGCCGTCCGATGCTCGGCGGTGCTCAGCATGGCCTCGGCGGCCCCGCGCTCATGGACGCAGTGGAACCCGCAGTCGCACAGCCGGGCCGGCGGCCGGTGCCGCCGCCCGTAGACGCACGCGGCGTCGTCGAGCACGCCGTACGGCAGCGCACCGCCGAGCGACACTCCGGTGAACCCGGCCCGGGTGCCGTCCTGGGACAGCACCGGGTGGGCGATCTTGTATCCGGTCGGCGGCTCCGTGGGGCGTTCCGCCGGGAGCCGCAGTCTCATCGGGCGGCCGGAACCTCTTCGCGGGCCGGCTCGGCCGGTTCGACGTGGACCGTCTCCTCGGGCGCCAGGATCTCCTCTTCGCGGACGAGCGGTCGCTGCCGCTCCTCGGCGACTCCGGTGGCCAGTGCCTTGCCGAGCTTCATGGTGCCTCCCATGACGACGTCGGTGACCCTCCGGCCATAGTGACCCATGAGGTGCCGAGTTGGACATAGGACCCGCCCACTCTGAAGCAGTACTTAAGAACACATCGTAGAAGAATTAAGTAGAACTTCATTCACGAGCTGCCGAGACTACTCCCATGACGACCCCTCGCACCACCGCCCGGCCCCGCCCCTTCGGCCGCACCCTCTGCGCGATGATCACGCCGTTCACCGAGGCGGGCGCCCTCGACCTGGACGGAGCCCGGAAGCTGGCCGCGTGGCTGGTGGCCGAGGGCTGCGACGGCCTGGTGCTGAGCGGCACCACCGGCGAGTCCCCCACCACCACGGACACCGAGAAGACGGAGCTGATCGCGGCGGTCCGGGAGGCGGTCGGCGACCGGGTGTCCCTGGTCGCGGGCGTGGGTACGGCCGACACCCGGCACACCGTCGAACTGACCCGCGCGGCCGGGGAGGCGGGCGCCGACGGGGTGCTCGTGGTGACGCCGTACTACAGCAGGCCGCCGCAGGAGGCGGTGGAGGCGCACTTCCGTGAGATCGCCGACGCGAGCGCCCTGCCCGTGATGCTGTACGACATCCCCGGCCGCACCGGCACCCGCATCGAGCCCGAGACGCTGATCCGCCTCGCCGCGCACCCGCGGATCGTGGCCGTCAAGGACTGCTCGTACGACTTCCTCGGCACCCAGAAGGTGCTGGCCCACACGGACCTGGCGTACTACGCGGGCTGCGACGAACACGTGCTCGCGCTGTACGCGGTCGGCGCGGCGGGCTGCGTGAGCACGGTCGCCAACGCCGTTCCCGGACACATCGCGGCGATCCTCGACGCGTTCGACGCGGGCGACACCGCCCGGGCGACGGAACTCCAGCTGCGGGCCACACCGTTGATCGAGGCGATGATGGCCGCGGGCCTGCCCGGGACCGTCACCGCGAAGGCGCTCCTCACCCGCCTCGGCCTGCCCGCCGGCCCGGTGCGCGCACCCATGCTGCCCGCCGGCCGGAAGACGGCCGACGGGCTGCTGGCACTGCGGGCGGAGCTGGTCGCGGGGTGATCAGCTTTCGGCGCGGACGGGTCGCCAGTACCGGCCGGTGTCATCGTCCTTCGGCTGCCGGTAGCCACTGAGCGGGGACCACCTCGGTGCCGCCGATCGTGACCAGCACGAGCCGCGGCTGGTACCCGTTCCTCGTGCGGGTCCCGCGCCCAGGCGATGAGCCGCCTGTCGTCCGCCCAGGCGAGCAGCTCGGCACCGCGCACCCGGGTGACCTCCTTACCGGTCAGCGGATCACGGATCGCGGAGTACGACCTTCTGTCCGGCTCCGCCGTCGGCCCCGAGGGGGCCAGTCGGCCGTCCAGGGAGAGCCGGGCGCCCGACATCCGGCCGCAGATACCGCTCGCAGTTGTGGCTGTTCTGAGTAAGCCGCAGGTCAGTGGCCTGGCTTGCCCCCTGGGCCGTCTAGGGGCCGTCCTCGGTGCTGTCGGGGTCCCGGAATCATGCGCGTGTAGGTCCGGAGGGTGAAGCCGGGGTCGTGGTGGCCGAGATATTTGTTCAGGGCCTTGATGCTCTCCCCCGTGTCCAGGAGCACGGACGGGTAGAAGTGGCGAAGAGCGCGCATGCCGTTCTCGCGTCCGAGGGGCTCGACCTGCCGGACGGACGTAGATGGTGCCGCCGAGGAAGTGTACGTCTCCAAGCCAGGCCGAAGATCTCGTCTTGCCGAGGGCCGCACCCGGCCCCCAAGGACACCACCTCTGGTACGCATCCGGCAATGCGTCGTATGCAGCCATGACGCGCGCGACGGACCACGGCAGCTCCCGCATCCATGCGCGCAGGTGAGAGGGGCGGAAGAAGGCCATCGGCCGCTCACGGAGGTACAGGAGCGCACGGACCCGCAGTCGGATCTCGACACTCTCGCGAGTCACCGGGTCGATGGTGAGGGCCGCCATCCACCCCTTGGCGCGAGCCTCGAAGATCCTGGAGGCGCGCAGCGCCGGTTACAGGATGTGAACGAGCTGCACCTCATCAGTACCCTTCCTGCGGATCAGCAGCTCATTGCCGTCTTCTAGTTGCTGATCGATGAAGTCGTAGACACTGATAGATCGGTTCACGACGTCGGTCTTTGAGAGGCCCGTCCTCCGCTGCAAGCGTTGCAAGCCCTCCGCAGCCTTAGCAATCAAGGCAACGGTGATGCGTTCACTCACAGCAGGCCGTTGAGCTTCTGTCTTCTCCGGCAAGGCTTCACTCCTCGAAAGTTTCAACGTGTCGCGATACTCATTCCCCCACCAAGATCCCCTACCGTACAGCAGGCCCTATGCAGCATATCGCTGTCGAATTGCTGCGTCCATCGTGTACTGTCGGCTGCATCGGCGGCGCTGACAGTGACGAGTCAGCACCGCTGCCGTGCCCAACCCAAGGAGAGGGGGTGACCGCCATGCGGCTTAGACCACTACCTAGGTGATCGTCCGGCTCACACCGTGAGCCGCACCTGGGTCCATAGGAGACCTACGTGTACGAGGCGAACAACGACCTCGATGAGCCGACTGCTGCCGCAGAGATCAAGATCCAGCTCCGGCCGGTTGGCAGCGTGACGGCCAGCGTGCGGTTGCCGGGATCGAAGGCCCCCGAGATGCTCGAGGTCCTCACCCTCGGCTCCGCGATGACATACGGCACCGCGGGTCCCGTGCTCACTATGTGGGTGGGTACCGTTCAGGGAATCCCGGTCGCTGCAACGATCGGCATCGCCTGCCTGGAGGTGATCTCTGCGGGGGTCGTCTGCTGGAAGACGCTTCTGAAGCGGCGTTCGTAGTTCACGCACCGCGAGAGGAGGCCGTGCCGCCTCCTCTCGCCCACCTTCATGCTTACCAACAGGAACGCCCTCCCGGGCCGTCCTCGGGCCGTGGAAGGGCGCTCAACGTGACCAGCGCCGACAACTGCCGACAGCTCGGCAGCAGGTCAGGACGTTGATCGATCAGGCGGCCGCAGGTTGCGGCCGTCGTTGATCAGTTGTGGCTGTGCAGGATGTCGTTCAGGCCGCCCCAGACCGCGTTGTTCGGGCGGGCCTCGACCTTGCCGCTGACCGAGTTGCGGCGGAAGAGGATGTTGGAGGCGCCGTTGAGCTCACGGGCCTTGACGATCTGACCGTCGGGCATGGTGACCCGGGTGCCCGCGGTGATGTAGAGGCCGGCCTCCACCACGCACTCGTCGCCGAGCGCGATGCCGACGCCCGCCTCGGCGCCGATCAGGCAGCGCTCGCCGATGGAGATGATCACGTTGCCGCCGCCGGACAGGGTGCCCATGGTGGAGGCGCCGCCGCCGATGTCGGAGCCGTTGCCGACCACGACGCCCGCGGAGATCCGCCCCTCGACCATCGAGGTGCCGAGCGTGCCGGCGTTGAAGTTGACGAAGCCCTCGTGCATCACCGTGGTGCCCTCGGCGAGGTGGGCGCCGAGGCGGACCCGGTCGGCGTCGGCGATGCGCACACCCCTGGGGACGACGTAGTCCGTCATGCGCGGGAACTTGTCGATCGAGGTGACCTGGAGGTGCTGGCCCTCGGCGCGGGCGTTCAGCCGCACCTTCTCGATGTCGTCCACGGCGACCGGGCCGAGCGAGGTCCAGGCGACGTTTGCGAGGTGGCCGAAGATGCCGTCCAGGCTCTGGCCGTGCGGCTTGACCAGGCGGTGCGAGAGCAGGTGCAGGCGCAGATAGACGTCGTGGGCGTCGATCGGCTTCTCGTCCAGCGAGGCGATGACCGTACGGACCGCGACCACCTCGACGCCCCGGCGGGTGTCCGGGCCGGTCGCCGCGGTGGCGCCGCCGCCCAGCAGCTGCGCCGCCTGCTCGGCGGTCAGCCGCTCGGTGCCGGCCGGGCCCGGCTCCTCGACCAGCTCGGGGGCCGGGAACCAGGTGTCGAGAACGGTGCCGTCGGAGGCGAGGGTGGCAAGGCCGGCGGCGACGGCGCCGGTGGTGCGGGAAGCAGACTCGGTCATGGGGAAAACCTAACGTGAGCGGGGTCGTGAGGGCGAACCGCGTCTCACGTGGCGGGCGCGCCTTCAGGGGATCAGCCGAGCCAGCGCGGCGCGGGCGTACTCCGCGTCGTACGAACCGCCGGTCAGCAGCGTCTGGAGGCAGATCCCGTCCATCAGCGCGAGCAGGGCGCGGGCGCTGACCGGGTCCGTGCGCCGGGCCAGCAGCGCCGCCGCGTCCTCGGTCCACTCGGCGGCGACGGGGCGCAGCGCGGGGCGCCGGAGCGCGGCGAGATACAGCTCGTACTCCAGTTCCACGCCGGTACGGTCGCCGCCCAGCCACTCGCCCAGCGCGCCGGCGAGTTCCCCGGCGAGGTCACCGCCGTCGTCCTGCTCCGGCAGCCGCTCGGCGAGCACCCTGGCGAACTTCTCGTTCGTCTGCCGCAGTGCGGCCACCATCAGCTCTTCCAGGGTGGTGAAGTGGTACGTCGTGGAGCCGAGCGGGACGTCCGCCTCGGCGGCGACCGAGCGGTGGCTCAGGCCGGCGATGCCGTCCCTGCCGACCACGCGGATCGCCGCGTCGATGAGGCGCCGGCGCCGGTCGGGGTCGTAGCGGCGGGGCATCAGTGGCTCGTCCCGCCCAGGTTCAGCACGACCACTCCCCCGATGATCAGCAGGATCCCGCCCACCTTGGCGACGCCCAGTCCCTCCCCGAACAGCAGCAGACCGAGGACGGCGATGGCCGCGGTGCCCACTCCGGACCAGATCGCATACGCCGTGCCGATCTGCACGGTCTTCAGCGTCTGGGCGAGCAGCGCGAAGGAGACGAGGTAGCCCAGAGCCGTCACGAGCGAGGGCCAGAGCCGGCTGAACCCCTCGCTGTACTTCATCGCCGTCGTCGCGGCGACCTCGGCGGCTATGGCGCCGGCGAGCGTCAGGTATCCCATGTGTACGAGCGTACACACCGTCGTGTACGGCCGTACACATGGCTGCCCTGAGCACAGGGAAAGGGGCCACGGTGTGCTGCCGTGGCCCCTTTCGCGGGCGCCGTCTCGGACGGTGAAGGTCTCAGACGTTGAAGCCGAGCGCCCGAAGCTGCTCGCGGCCGTCGTCCGTGATCTTGTCGGGGCCCCACGGGGGCATCCAGACCCAGTTGATGCGCAGCTCGTTGACGAGGCCGTCCGTGGCGGACTTGGCCTGGTCCTCGATGACGTCCGTCAGCGGGCAGGCCGCGGAGGTCAGGGTCATGTCGATCGTCGCGATGTTCGCGTCGTCGATGTGGATGCCGTAGATCAGGCCCAGGTTGACGACGTCGATGCCCAGCTCGGGGTCGACGACGTCGTACAGCGCCTCGCGGAGTTCTTCCTCCGAAGCCGGCTTCATCTCAGCGGTGTCGGTCATGCCGTCTTCCTTTCGGCGTCGGCGCCACCCAGCGCCTGGGCCGTCGCGTCCTTCCACGCCATCCAGCTCAGGAGGGCGCACTTGACCCGCGCGGGGTACTTGGAGACACCGGCGAACGCGACCGCGTCCTCCAGGATGTCCTCCATCGCGTCGTCCGGCTCGATCCGGCCCTTGGACTGCATCAGCTCCAGGAAGGTCTCCTGGATCTTCTGCGCCTCGGCCAGGTCCTTGCCGACCAGCAGCTCGTTCAGCACGGAGGCCGAGGCCTGGCTGATGGAGCAGCCCTGGCCCTCGTACGAGACGTCCGCGATCCTCGTGCCGTCGTACTTCACGCGGAGGGTGATCTCGTCGCCGCACGTCGGGTTCACATGGTGCACCTCGGCGTCGCCATCCCGCAGACCACGCCCGTGCGGGTTCTTGTAGTGGTCCAGGATGACTTCCTGGTACATCGAATCCAGCTTCACGGTCTCAGCTCACGCCTCTCAGCCGAAGAAGTTCCGTACGTGCTCCAAGCCGTCGACCAGTGCGTCGATCTCGGCCGGCGTGGAGTACAGATAGAACGACGCTCGCGTGGTCGCAGGAATTCCGTAGCGCAGGCAGACGGGCCGCGCGCAGTGGTGGCCGACGCGCACCGCGATGCCCTGCTCGTCGAGGACCTGGCCCACGTCGTGCGGGTGGATGTCACCGAGCGTGAAGGAGATCGCGGCGCCCCGGTCCTCGGCCGTGGTCGGGCCGATGATCCGCAGGTCCGGGACCTCGGCCAGGCGCTGGACCGCGTACTCCGTCAGCGCGTGCTCGTGGGCGAGGATCTTGTCCATGCCGATCGACTGGAGGTAGTCGATCGCGGCGCCGAGGCCGACCGCCTGGGCGATCGGGGGCGTGCCCGCCTCGAACTTGTGCGGCGCGGGGGCGTAGGTCGAGGAGTGCATGGACACCGTCTCGATCATCTCGCCACCGCCCAGGAAGGGCGGCAGGTCCTCCAGGAGCTCCTGGCGGCCCCAGAGGACGCCGATGCCGGTCGGGCCGCACATCTTGTGGCCGGTGAAGGCCACGAAGTCGGCCTGCAGGGCCTGCACGTCCAGCGGCATGTGCGGGGCGGCCTGGGAGGCGTCGATGCAGACCAGCGCGCCGACTTCCTGCGCGCGGCGCACTATCGCCTCGACCGGGTTGACCGTGCCGAGGATGTTCGACACCAGCACGAAGGAAACGATCTTCGTCTTCTCCGTGATGACCTCGTTGATGGTGGACAGGTCGAGCCGGCCGTCGTCGGTGAGGCCGAACCACTTCAGCTTCGCGCCCGTGCGCTGCGCCAGCAGCTGCCACGGCACGATGTTGGAGTGGTGCTCCATCTCCGTGATGACGATCTCGGTCTCGTGGTCCACCCGGTAGGGCTCGTCGGCCCAGCCCAGCATGTTCGCGACGAGGTTCAGCGACTCGGAGGCGTTCTTGGTGAAGATCACCTCGTCACGGCTGGGCGCGTTGACGAACGCGGCGACCTTGTCGCGCGCGCCCTCGTACAGCGCCGTGGCCTCCTCGGCGAGCACATGCACACCGCGGTGGACGTTGGCGTTGTAGCGCTCGTAGTACTCACTCAGGGCGTCCAGCACCTGGCGCGGCTTCTGCGAGGTCGCCGCGTTGTCCAGGTACACGAGCTTCCGGTCGTCATGGACCAGGCGGTCCAGGATGGGGAAGTCCTTGCGGATCGCCTCGGTGTCGAGGAGGCCCGGCAGCTGTGTCACGCGGATGCGCCACCCTTCGTGTATGCCTCGTAGCCCTCGTCCTCCAGCTTGTCGGCGAGCTCGGCGCCGCCGGACTCGACGATCCGGCCGGCGGAGAAGACGTGGACGAAGTCGGGCTTGATGTAGCGCAGGATGCGCGTGTAGTGCGTGATCAGCAGGGTGCCGACCTCGCCGGTCTCGCGGACGCGGTTGACGCCCTCGGAGACGATCCGGAGCGCGTCCACGTCGAGACCGGAGTCCGTCTCGTCCAGGATCGCGACCTTCGGCTTGAGCAGCTCCAGCTGGAGGATCTCGTGGCGCTTCTTCTCACCGCCGGAGAAGCCCTCGTTGACGTTGCGCTCGGCGAAGGACGGGTCCATGTTGAGGCGCTCCATGGCCTCCTTGACCTCCTTCACCCAGGTGCGCAGCTTGGGGGCCTCGCCGCGGATGGCGGTGGCGGAGGTGCGCAGGAAGTTGGAGACCGAGACGCCGGGGACCTCGACCGGGTACTGCATCGCCAGGAACAGGCCCGCGCGGGCGCGCTCGTCGACGGACATCTCCAGGACGTCCTCGCCGTCGAGCAGCACGGTGCCCTCGGTGATCGTGTACTTCGGGTGACCCGCGAGGGAGTAGGCGAGGGTCGACTTGCCCGAGCCGTTGGGGCCCATGATGGCGTGCGTCTCGCCCTGCTTCACGGTGAGGTCGACGCCCTTGAGGATCTCCTTCGTGGCGTTGTCGGCCTCGACGGTGACGTGCAGGTCTCGGATTTCAAGCGTTGCCATGGGTGCCTCAGGACTCCTGGGTGACGGAGACGAGAACGTCGTCCCCTTCGATCTTTACGGGGTATACGGGGACGGGGCGCGTGGCCGGGAGGCCGGACGGCTTGCCGGTGCGGAGGTCGAAGGAGGAGCCGTGCAGCCAGCACTCGATCTGGCAGTCCTCCACCTCGCCCTCGGACAGCGAGACGTTCGCGTGGGAGCAGATGTCGTAGATGGCGAACACCTCCCCCTCGGTGCGGACGACCGAGACCGGGGTGCCGTCGAGTTCCACCCGCTTCGGGGTGTCCTCCTCCAGCTCGCTCAGCCCGCAGGCGCGTACGAAGGTCATGCGACCGAAGCCTCCAGCTCCTGCTCGATCTTGGCGAGCAGGCGCTCCTCGATGTCCGCGACACCGATCTGCTGGACGAGACCGGCGAAGAAACCGCGGACCACCAGGCGGCGGGCCTCGTGCTCCGGAATGCCGCGGGCCATCAGGTAGAAGAGCTGCTCGTCGTCGAAGCGGCCGGTGGCGGAGGCGTGGCCGGCGCCGACGATCTCGCCGGTCTCGATCTCCAGGTTCGGCACCGAGTCGACGCGCGCGCCGTCCGTGAGGACCAGGTTGCGGTTCATCTCGTAGGTGTCCGTGCCCTCGGCCTTGGCCTCGATGAGCACGTCACCGATCCAGACCGCGTGCGCTTCGTCGCCCTGGAGCGCGCCCTTGTAGACGACGTTCGACTTGCAGTGCGGGGTGTTGTGGGTGACCAGCAGGCGGTGCTCCTGGTGCTGCCCGGCGTCGGTGAAGTACAGGCCGAACAGTTCGGCCTCGCCACCGGTGCCGGCGTAGGCGACGCGCGGGTGCAGGCGTACGAGGTCGCCGCCGAAGGTGACCACGAACGACTTGAAGGTGGCGTCCCGGCCGATCAAGGCGTTGTGCTGGCCCACGTGCACGGCCTTGTCGTCCCAGTCCTGGACGGAGACGACCGTCAGCTTGGCGCCGTCGCCCAGGACGTAGTCGACGTTGGCGGCGAGCACCGCGTCACCGGTGTGGTCGATGACGACGACGGCCTCGGCGAAGGCGCCCAGCTCGATCACCTGGTGGCCGTAGGCGACCCCGCCCTCGCCGTGCACGGCGATACGGATCGGCTCGGTGAGCACCGTCTCCTTGGGCACGGTGACCACGCCGGCCTGCTCGAAGGCGGAGTACGCCTGGGCGGCGACGCGGTCCACCGGGGTGCCGGCCCTGCCGATGCGGGCGTCGTCGCGGCCGACGGTCTCGACGGTCACGCCCTCGGGGGCCTGGACGTCCACCTTCACGCCGTCGCCGGTCGCGACCGCGGTGCCGTCGTGCAGCCCGCGCAGGCGCTCCAGCGGGGTGAACCGCCACTCCTCCTCGCGGCCGTGCGGGACCGGGAAGTCCGTCACGTCGAAGGACGGGGGCGCGCTCATGCGCGTGGCGACGGTCGACTCGGCGGCCACCGCGATCTGGCCCGCGGTGGTCGAGCCCACGGGGATGTTCTGAGCCTCAGCCATGGCTGTCGGTCTGCTCGCTTTCTTACGTGGATGGCTTGATGGTGACGGCGGTTGGCGGTTAGCCGACCGCGCCTTCCATCTGCAGCTCGATCAGCCGGTTGAGTTCGAGCGCGTACTCCATGGGCAGTTCCTTGGCGATCGGCTCGACGAAGCCGCGCACGATCATCGCCATCGCCTCGAACTCGGTCAGACCGCGGCTCATCAGGTAGAACAGCTGGTCCTCGGAGACCTTGGAGACGGTCGCCTCGTGGCCCATGGACACGTCGTCCTCGCGGACGTCGACGTAGGGGTACGTGTCGGAGCGGGAGATGGTGTCGACCAGCAGCGCGTCACACAGCACGTTGGACTTGGATCCGTGCGCACCCTCGCCGATCTCGACCAGGCCGCGGTACGAGGTACGGCCGCCGCCGCGCGCCACCGACTTGGAGACGATGTTGGACGAGGTGTTCGGCGCCATGTGGACCATCTTGGAACCGGCGTCCTGGTGCTGGCCCTCGCCCGCGAAGGCGATGGAGAGGGTCTCGCCCTTGGCGTGCTCGCCCATCAGGTAGACGGCCGGGTACTTCATCGTCACCTTGGAGCCGATGTTGCCGTCGATCCACTCCATGGTCGCGCCCTCGTAGGCCACGGCGCGCTTGGTGACCAGGTTGTAGACGTTGTTCGACCAGTTCTGGATGGTCGTGTAGCGGCAGCGGGCGTTCTTCTTGACGATGATCTCGACCACCGCGGAGTGCAGCGAGTCCGACTTGTAGATCGGGGCCGTACAACCCTCGACGTAGTGCACATAGGCACCCTCGTCGACGATGATCAGGGTCCGCTCGAACTGGCCCATGTTCTCCGTGTTGATACGGAAGTAGGCCTGGAGCGGGATCTCGACGTGGACGCCCTTCGGGACGTAGATGAACGACCCGCCGGACCACACGGCGGTGTTCAGGGCCGCGAACTTGTTGTCACCGGCGGGGATGACCGTCCCGAAGTACTCCTTGAAGAGCTCCGGGTGCTCCTTCAGGGCGGTGTCGGTGTCCAGGAAGATGACGCCCTGCTCCTCCAGGTCCTCGCGGATCTGGTGGTAGACGACCTCCGACTCGTACTGGGCGGCGACGCCGGCGACCAGGCGCTGCTTCTCGGCCTCCGGGATGCCCAGCTTGTCGTAGGTGTTCTTGATGTCCTCGGGCAGGTCCTCCCAGGACTCCGCCTGCTTCTCCGTGGAGCGCACGAAGTACTTGATGTTGTCGAAGTCGATGCCCGAGAGGTCGGAGCCCCAGTTCGGCATCGGCTTCTTCTCGAAGAGCTTCAGGCCCTTCAGGCGCAGCTTGGTCATCCACTCCGGCTCCGACTTCTTGCCGGAGATGTCGCGGACGACCTCCTCGTTCAGGCCACGCCTGGCGGAGGCACCGGCCACGTCGGAGTCGGCCCAGCCGTATTCGTACGTGCCCAGGCCCTCGAGTTCGGGGTGGGCAGTCTCCGTGGGGAGAGTCATGCGGGGTTCCTCCCGGCCGTGCTTGCAGGTGCGTCAGTGGATGTCTTGGGGATGAACGTCGTGCAGACGCCGTCGCCGTGCGCGATGGTCGCCAGTCGCTGGACATGGGTACCCAGCAGCTCGGCGAAGATCTCCGTCTCCGCCTCGCACAGCTGCGGGAACTGCTCCGCGACATGGGCGACCGGGCAGTGGTGCTGGCACAGCTGCTCGCCGACCGGTGCGCTGCGCGCCGTAGCAGCGTACCCGTCCACGCTCAAGGCCTTGGCCAGTGCTTCGGCGCGCCGGTCGGGCGTCACGGCCTCGATCGCCTTGCGGTACGCGCTCGCCTGGGCGGCGATCCGGGCGCGGGCGAAAGCGGCGACCGCCTCGTGGCCACCCCCCTGCTCGGCGATCCAGCGGAGCGCGTCCGCGGCAAGCTTGTCGTACGACTGGTCGAAGGCGTCACGGCCGCAGTCGGTCAGCGCGAAGACCTTGGCGGGGCGGCCACGCGTGCGCGTGCCGTACACGCGCTGTTCGCGGGCCTCCACCACGTTCTCGGCGACGAGTGCGTCCAGGTGACGCCGGACGGCCGCCTGGGTCAGTCCCAGCCGGCCGGCGAGCTCCGCGACGGTCGACGGGCCGTGGTCCAGGATGGACCGCGCGACACGGTTGCGCGTGGAGCGCTCACCGGTCGCGAGTTCCTCCTGCGGGGCCCCCAGGGGGGTCTCCCGAGCCTCGCCGACGTTTTTCACAACGCCATTGTTGCGTAATTCCTCGGAGCCTGACAAGCGCGGTCCGGATCATCGAGCGGTGCCCTGCGTCACTTAGGCATACCTAATCTGACCTGCGGAAACGATCTTCCGGTCGATCGTCCGGCGAGGCCTCAGCAGGTAAACCGGTGGCGGCGCAGGGGACCGTGGGCCAGACTCGCGAACCATGCCCATACCCCCTCTGACCGGCCCTCTTGTCACCCGCGACAGCATCGCCGCACAGCTGCGTCTGCTCGGTGTCGGGTCCGGCGAGATCCTCCTCGTCCACACCTCCCTCAGCTCCCTCGGCTGGGTCAACGGAGGCGCGGTCGCGGTCGTCCAGGGTCTTCTCGACGCCCTGGGCCCGCAGGGCACGCTGGTCGTCCCGACCCAGTCGGCCGACCTGTCCGACCCGGCCGGGTGGGGAAACCCGCCCGTGCCCGAGGAGTGGTGGGACCGGATCCGCGCCACGATGCCCGCCTACGACCCGCTGATCACCCCGACCCGCGGCGTCGGCGTGCTCCCGGAGACCGTACGGACCTGGCCCGGCGCCCTGCGCAGCGCACACCCGCAGACCTCGTTCGCGGCGCTCGGCCCGCACGCGCGCGAGATCACCGACGGCCACGCGCCCGACTGCCGGCTGGGCGGGCGCAGCCCGCTGGCCCGGCTGGAGAAGCTGGGCGCCCGGGTGCTGCTGCTGGGCGCGGGATACGACTCCTGCACCGCCTTCCACCTGGCCGAGTACCGGATACCCGCGCCGCTCGTCGAGCTCGGCCGGCCCGCGCCCGGCGGCGGCTGGGAGACGGTGGTCGAGGTGTCGATCACCGAGGACCGGTTCGACGAGCTGGGGCACGACTTCGAGCGGGACCGGCCGGTCGTGCGCGGCACGGTGGGCGCGGCGGACGTACGGCTCTTCCCGGTGGCCGACGCCGTGGCCTACGCCGAGCGCTGGCTGCCGCTGCACCGGCCCCGTGAGGAGGACATCTCGCACCCCCGCGCCTGACCGGCCCGGCGCCTCCCTAGACTCTGGAGCCATGCGAAGTGAGCCCGTGGTCCAGGTCCAGGCCCTGGTGAAGCGGTACGGCACGAAGACCGCGGTGGACGGCCTCGACCTGGTGGCCGAAGCGGGCGTGACCGCCGTCCTCGGTCCCAACGGGGCGGGGAAGACGACCACGGTCGAGACCTGCGAGGGGTACCGGAAGCCGGATTCCGGCACGGTGCGCGTCCTGGGCCTCGACCCGGTGCGCCAGTCCGCCGGGCTGCGGCCCCGTATCGGTGTGATGCTCCAGTCCGGCGGTGTGTACTCCGGCGCGCGGGCGGACGAGATGCTGCGGCATGTCGCGAAGCTGCACGCGCATCCGCTGGACGTGGACGCGCTGATCGAGCGGCTGGGTCTCGGCTCCTGCGGGCGGACCGGCTACCGGCGGCTGTCCGGCGGCCAGCAGCAGCGGCTCGCGCTCGCCATGGCCGTCGTGGGGCGCCCGGAGCTCGTCTTCCTGGACGAGCCGACGGCCGGCCTCGACCCACAGGCCCGCCGGGCCACCTGGGACCTGGTGAAGGACCTGCGCGCCGACGGCGTCTCGGTGATCCTTACCACGCACTACATGGAAGAGGCCGAGCAGCTCGCCGACGACGTGGCGATCATCGACGGCGGCCGGGTCATCGCCCAGGGCTCCCCGGAGGAGCTGTGCAAGGGCGGCGCCGAGAACACCCTGCGCTTCACCGGCCGCCCCGGCCTCGACGTGGGCTCCCTGCTGAAGGCGCTCCCGGCGGACTGCACGGCCGCCGAGCTGACCCCGGGCAGCTACCGCGTCGTCGGCAAGGTCGACCCGCAGCTGCTGGCCACCGTGACCTCCTGGTGCGCCCAGCACGGGGTGATGCCGGACCGCATCTCGGTGGAGCGGCACACGCTGGAGGACGTTTTTCTGGAGCTGACGGGCAAGGAGCTGCGCTCGTGACGACTGCAACCGGTACCTACGCCCCGAAGCCGGGTGCGGCGCCCCTGCCCCGCATGATCGCGGCGCAGGCGGCGCTGGAGACGAAGATGCTGCTGCGCAACGGCGAGCAGCTGCTGCTGACGGTCGTCATCCCGACGCTGCTGCTGGTGCTCTTCAGCTCCGTGGACATCGTGGACACCGGCAAGGGCCAGGCGGTGGACTTCCTGGCCCCCGGCATCCTGGCGCTGGCCGTGATGTCGACGGCGTTCACCGGGCAGGCGATCGCGACCGGCTTCGAGCGCCGTTACGGCGTGCTCAAGCGGCTCGCCTCCTCGCCGCTGCCCCGCTGGGGCCTGATGACCGCGAAGACGGCGTCCGTGCTGGTCACCGAGGTTCTCCAGGTGATCCTGCTGACGGTGATCGCCTTCGCGCTCGGCTGGTCCCCGCACGGCAACCCCGCCGCCGTCCTGCTCCTCCTCGTCCTCGGTACGGCCGCCTTCTCCGGGCTCGGGCTGCTGATGGCGGGCACGCTGAAGGCGGAGGCGACGCTGGCCGCTGCCAACCTGGTCTTCCTGCTGCTGCTCGTCGGCGGCGGCGTCATCGTTCCGCTGGAGAAGTTCGGCCCGGCCGCGCAGCACGTGCTCGGCCTGCTGCCCATCTCCGCGCTCTCGGACGGCCTGCGGGACGTGCTCCAGCACGGGGCCGGGGTGCCCTGGGGCGACCTGGGGATCCTGGCGGTGTGGGCGGTCGTCGGGCTGGCCGCCGCGGGAAAGTTCTTCCGCTGGGAGTGAGCCGCCACGGTGGACCCTCGTGAAAGCGTGCACAAGCGGCGGCCTACGATGGGGGGCGTGCCCAAGCTGACCCCCGCCGACGCCGCAGCGGCTCTGCGCAACCCACTCGCCTTCATCGCCGACCACTGGACCCCGCAGCCGCGGACCGTCCAGCGGGCGGCCCTCGCCGCACTCGTGATGTCGGTGGTCATCGTCGTCACCGGTGGTGTCGTCCGGCTGACCGCCTCGGGCCTCGGCTGCCCGACCTGGCCCGAGTGCACCGACGGCTCGCTGACGCCGACGAACGCGCTGAGTTACCACAGCGCGATCGAGTTCGGCAACCGGATGCTGACGTACGTGCTGTGCGCCGCGGTCGGCTGGGCGATCATCGCCGCACGCTCCGAGAAGCCGTACCGGCGCAGCCTGACCCGGCTCGGCTGGGCGCAGTTCTGGCTGGTGATGAGCAACGCGGTCGTCGGCGGCATCGTGGTGCTGGTGGGCCTCAACCCGTACACCGTCGCGGTCCACTTCCTGTCGGCGACGGCTCTGATCGCGGTCGCCGCGGTGATGTGGCAGCGCACCCGCGAGGGGGACGGAGCGCCCCGGCCGCTGGTCGGCAAGGCCGTAGAGCAGCTGGTGTGGTTCCTGGTGGCCGCGTCCCTGCTGCTCATCGTCGCCGGCACGGTGGTGACCGGAGCCGGTCCGCACGCGGGTGACTCCAGCGAGGTCAAGCGGATCCCCATCGACTGGGAGACCGTGGCCAAGCTGCACGCGGTGCTCGCGTGGATCGTGGTGACGCTGACGTTCGCCCTGTGGTTCGTGCTGAAGGCGGTGGACGCGCCGAAGGGGCCGTTGGCGCGCACGCGGGAGCTGTTCCTGATCCTGCTCGGTCAAGGCGTGATCGGTTACGTGCAGTACTTCACCCATCTGCCCGAGCTGCTGGTCGCGCTGCACATGCTCGGTTCCTGCCTGGTGTGGATCGGCGTTCTGCGCGTCCTGCTGTCACTCCGCGAACGCCCGGAGACCATCCTCGACCTGCCCGGCCCCTCGGCCGAGGTGGCGGTGGGCACGCGCGCGTGAGTCACCTCGTCATCCGTACGTGGCAACCAGCGCGTCGATCGCCGGGGCGAGGTAGGCGCGGGTCAGCTCGGCGCGCCGGGCGAGCCACGCGTCACCGGCCGGGGCCGGATCCTCGTACCGCCGTCGGGTGACGTCCTCGACGACCTCGGCGGGCGCGCCGAGGGCCGCAAGTTCGGTCAGGGCCTCCTGCTTCGAGATCAGCCGTCCGTCGCGCAGGGTCACGGTGGCGCGGGCGAAGGTCAGCAGGCCCAGGTCGACCCACGCGTCCTGCCGCCACAGCCGCGCCTTGTCGACCGCGGGCCGCCAGAAGTCCCGCTGATCCCGTACGACGAAGGCGTCGAGCTGCCGATCGGGCACCGGCGGGAGCAGGCCGCCCGGAGCCTCGCCGTACAGCACCCGGCCGAAGTCGTGCAGCTCGCGCCGGGTGACCGGGGTGACCGGACGGCGCATCACCCGGCCGTGCGCCCAGGTCAGATGCGAACGATCCGCGTCGTCCATGGTGGCCGGGCCGAGATAGCTGCAGTGGAGCTTCGCGGCGAGCGGTTCGGCCCGCAGGCGGCGGTGCAGCGTCATGACCTGTCGTACGGTCCGCAGGCTCACCTGCTCCGGCAGGACGGCGATCATATCCAGGTCGCTGCGCCCTTCCTGATAGTCACCGCCGGCCAGGGAGCCGTGCGCCCACACCGCGCGCGGCCGCAGTGGCAGCAGGGCGTCCAGGAACCGGTCGAGCAGGGATGCGGTCGGCATCCGTCCAGTCTGAACAGCTCACCCCAGTCCGTAAACGCGGCGCGCGTTGTCCGACGCGACCATCCGGGCCACCCGCTGGGCGTCCTCCAGCGACCAGGCGCCGTCGGCGACCCAGGTGCCCAGGATCCGGCTCAGGGCCTCGCGGAAGAGGTGGGCGCCGACGACGTGCAGCTCGGGCAGGCCGTGGGCGCCGGTGGAGAAGAGGATCTTGCCGAAGGGGGCCAGCTCCAGGATCTCGGCGAGGACCGTGGCCGCGCGGGCGCCAGTGCGGACGAGTGCGGCGCCGGAGTCGGTGTAGACGTGCGGGAAGACCCCGGCCAGATGGGCGGCGTGCCGGTGGTACGGATAGCCGTGCAGCAGGATCAGGTCGGTGCCGAGGCCGGCCGTGGCGCGGACGAAGTCGGTGAGCAGCACGGGGTCGGTGCGGTCGATGCGGGAGCCCGGCTCGCCGAGCCCGGCGTGCAGTTGCAGGGGCAGTCCCGAGGCGACCGCGTTCCACAACAGGTGCCGTAGCAGCACGGGATCGGTGAGCGGCCCGCCGACCCGCCGCCCGGCCAGCCAGCGGCCCGCCGCGCCCCGCACCTCCCCCGGTCCCGGCGGCTCGGGCGCGAGGGCCAGGCCGTGTCTGAGCCCCGCCACGGAGGTGAAGGCGACGGCGTGCGCGGCGGCGCCGTGCACGGACTCGGCGAGGTTGGCGAGGAAGGACTCGACGGTGCCGGAGGTGTCGGCGACCTGCTCCGCGAGCAGCTCCAGCCGGACGATCTCGCGGGCCTGGGCGCCTCCGTCACAGGCCATCTCGGCGGGGCCGGTGAGGTCGCCGGGCAGGCCGGTGTCGACCAGATAGGTGGTGATGCCGCTGCCGCGCAGCAGCCTGCGGCCCGTTTCCAGGACGCCCAGTTCCCGGCGCCGGGCCAGATAGCGGGCGGGCGGGCAGTGCGGCTCCAGGCCGAGCAGGGGTGGGCACCAGCGCCGTACGGCGAAACCCGTCTGGGTGTCGAAGAGGGTGGTGCCGGGCGCGGGCGGGCCCTCGGTGCGGGCCAGCTGGGCCTCGAAGGTGCCGAGGCCCAGTTCCGTCCGCAGTACGCCATGGCAGTACTGGTCCACGAGGGACGGCGTTTCGATCATCCGAGGCTCCCCGCGTGCGCTGGCTTGACCGGCCTAACGGGTGAACGGGGTTCGAGGTCGCGGATGAGCTCGGGACTGTTCGTAGTTCGGCGGCTGCGGGTCGTCTTTGGCTGCTCGCGCCCACGCGGCGGAGCAGCATACCGATACGGCCCCGCGCCCCTCGGGGGCGCTGATCAGCCGCCGGCTGATCAACCGCCGATCTGAATGCCGGCCATCCGCTTCCACTCGTACCGCCCCGTCGTCACCTTCGCCGCGAACTCTCCGTCGAAGGACTCGTGGACCGTGATGCCGGCCTTCTCGACGGCCTGCTCGGCGATCTCGGTGCTGGGGGCCACGAGGTCGCCCCAGCCGCCGTCCTCGCCCACGAGCACGATCCGGGCGCCGCGTTCGCCGATGTGGGCCACCTGGCCCTCGGCGCCGCCGTGGGCCTTGGCGAAGGTGCTGATCTGGTGGGCGAGCCTGGCTACCTTGCGCTCGGCCTTCGGGTCAACCTGCTGCGTGTCTGCCATGACCAGGATGCTACTCACGAGTAGATCAGCTGGCGAGAGCAGGCCCGTGTGACGTACGCCCGGCGGAGGTCAACGCAGGAACGGGTCCACAGCGACCGCGACGAAAAGGATCGACACATAGGTGATCGACCAGTGGAACAGCCGCATCTCCTTCAGCTTCGCGCCCGTCACCTCGGCCTTCGCCCGGTTCTGCAGCCCGTGCGCCTCCCACAGCCAGAAACCGCCGGCCGCGAGGGCGACCACCGTGTAGAACCAGCCGGTGTAGCCGAGCGGGGTGAGGAGCAGGGAGACCAGGACCATCACCCAGCTGTAGATGACGATCTGTCGGGCGACGACCTTGTTGGAGGCGACGACCGGCAGCATCGGCACGCCCACGCGCGCGTAGTCCTCCTTGACCTTCATGGACAGCGGCCAGTAGTGCGGCGGCGTCCAGAAGAACATGACGAGGAAGAGGATGACCGGCGCCCAGGACATCGAGTTCGTGACCGAGGACCAGCCGATGAGCACCGGAAGGCAGCCTGCGATGCCGCCCCACACGATGTTCTGCGACGTACGCCGCTTGAGGATCATCGTGTAGACGACGACGTAGAAGAGGAGCGCACCGAGGGAGAGCCAGGCGGACAGCCAGTTGACGGTGAACCCGAACAGCAGTGTCGACACGACCGCCAGGGTGATGCCGAAGGCCAGGCACTCGGGCGGGCTGACCATGCCGGTCACCAGCGGTCGCTGCGAGGTGCGGTCCATCAGGGCGTCGATGTCCCGGTCGATGTACATGTTGAGCGCGTTGGCGCCGCCGGCGGACAGGTAGCCGCCGATGCAGGTGAGCAGGACCAGCTTCAGGTCCGGCACGCCCTGCTGCGCCAGGAACATCACCGGAACGGTGGTGATGAGCAGCAGCTCGATGATCCGCGGCTTGGTCAGCGCCACGAACGCCTTGACACGGGCCCCGAACGGCCGGTGAACCGGGCCCTGGCTGGCACCACCGAGGTCCCCCATGGCCTTAACGGCATGGGCGGTGCCCCCATCCGCTGGACGGGATTCGACGGCCGTCACGCACACCCCTGACAGAGACATCCCAGCAAGCCTCCCCGTGTGAAGTCCCGGTAAAGGCTCGCGCGTACCACGCCACTTTAGACGTTGCCCATACCCCGGCCTTCGCGGGGGTGGGGTCGTGTTGGCGGCCCCCATGAGAGGGGCCCATGAGAGGGCCCCGTAAGAGAGGCCATAACAGGGGCCCCATAAGAGAGGCCCCGCCACTCGGTTGAGCGCTCAGATGTCAGCGTCCGTATTCATGTGCCGAATGCGGCGCTCGGCCAGTCGGGAGGCGGATCCGACGGACTCCCGGCAGTCTGGAAACACTCGAAAAAATGCACGTCCTTACGGGGGTAGGCTCGACAGCGGCCGGTGGGCGCCAAGCACGCCGGCGGCCGGGTGGGGGCATGCCCCGAACGCCGGCGACCGACATGTGGAGAGGAGCCCTGACCCAGGGTGAGCACCAAGCCGACCACCACAGACCTTGAGTGGACCGAGCTGGACCAGCGGGCCGTGGACACCGCCCGCGTCCTGGCCGCCGACGCCGTACAGAAGGTCGGCAACGGCCATCCCGGTACGGCGATGAGCCTGGCTCCGGCCGCCTACACCCTCTTCCAGAAGGTGATGCGGCACGACCCGGCCGATCCGGAGTGGGTGGGGCGCGACCGCTTCGTGCTGTCCGCCGGCCACTCGTCCCTGACGCTGTACACCCAGCTCTACCTGGCCGGTTTCGGCCTGGAGCTGGAGGACCTGGAGGCCTTCCGTACCTGGGGTTCGAAGACCCCGGGACACCCGGAGTACGGGCACACCAAGGGCGTGGAGACCACCACCGGCCCGCTCGGACAGGGTGTCGCCAACGCGGTGGGGATGGCGATGGCCGCCCGCTACGAGCGCGGTCTGTTCGACCCCGACGCGCCGGCCGGTGAGTCGCCGTTCGATCACTTCGTCTACTGCATCGCCGGTGACGGCTGTCTGCAGGAGGGCATCTCCGCCGAGGCCTCCTCGCTGGCCGGGCACCAGAAGCTGGGCAATCTGATCCTGCTGTGGGACGACAACCACATCTCGATCGAGGGCGACACCGAGACGGCCGTCTCCGAGGACACCGTCAAGCGCTACGAGGCCTACGGCTGGCACGTGCAGCGCGTGGAGGCCCAGGACAACGGCGACCTGGACCCGGCCGCGATCTACGCCGCCGTCCAGGAGGCCAAGGCGGTCACCGACCGGCCCTCCTTCATCGCGATGCGCTCCATCATCGCGTGGCCCGCCCCGAACGCGCAGAACACCGAGGCCGCGCACGGCTCGGCGCTCGGCGAGGACGAGGTCGCGGCGACCAAGCGCGTCCTCGGCTTCGACCCGGAGCAGTCCTTCGAGGTCTCCGACGAGGTGATCGGCCACACCCGCAAGGCGCTGGAGCGCGGCGCCCAGGCGAAGGCCGAGTGGGAGAAGTCCCTGCAGCTGTGGCGCGACGCCAACCCGGAGCGCGCGGCGGAGTTCGACCGCATCAGCGCGGGTGAGCTGCCCACCGGCTGGGAGGAGAAGATCCCGGTCTTCGAGCCCGGCAAGGGCATCGCCACGCGTGCCGCCTCCGGCAAGGTGCTGCAGGCGCTGGGCGCGGTGATCCCCGAGCTGTGGGGCGGCTCCGCCGACCTGGCCGGGTCGAACAACACCACCATCGACAAGGACAGCTCCTTCCTGCCCGAGGGCAACCCGCTGCCGGAGGCCAACCCCTACGGGCGCACGATCCACTACGGCATCCGTGAGCACTCCATGGGCGCCGAGATGAACGGCATCGCCCTGCACGGGAACACCCGTATCTACGGCGGCACCTTCCTCGTCTTCTCCGACTACATGCGCAACGCCGTGCGCCTGTCGGCCCTGATGCACCTGCCGGTGACGTACGTGTGGACGCACGACTCCATCGGCCTGGGCGAGGACGGCCCCACCCACCAGCCCGTCGAGCACCTGGCCTCGCTGCGCGCCATCCCGGGCCTGAACATCGTCCGCCCGGCCGACGCCAACGAGACCGCGATCGCCTGGCGCGAGATCCTCAAGCGCTACACCAAGGAGTTCGGCAAGGGCCAGCCGCACGGCCTGGCGCTGACCCGTCAGGGCGTGCCGGCCTACGAGCCCAACGAGGACGCCGCGAAGGGCGGTTACGTCCTGTTCGAGGCGGAAGGGCCCGCAGGGCAGAGCGCAGAGGCGCAGGTCATCCTGATCGCCACCGGTTCCGAGGTGCACGTGGCCGTCGAGGCGCGTGAGCAGCTGCAGGCCGACGGCATCCCCACCCGCGTGGTGTCCATGCCGTCCGTCGAGTGGTTCGAACAGCAGGACCAGGGGTACCGGGACTCGGTGCTGACGCCGTCTGTGAAGGCCCGGGTCGCCGTCGAGGCGGGCATCGGTCTCACCTGGCACAAGTACGTCGGGGACGCCGGCCGCATCGTTTCCCTGGAGCACTTCGGTGCTTCCGCCGACGGCAAGCTCCTCTTCCGCGAGTTCGGCTTCACTGCGGAGAACGTGGCCGCCAAGGCGCGGGAATCCCTCACCGCCGCCCAGCGCTGACGCTCATATACGACACGTAGGAGATGTAATTCCATGACAGACGCACTCAAGCGCCTCTCCGAGGAAGGCGTCGCGATCTGGCTGGACGACCTGTCGCGCAAGCGGATCACGTCCGGCAACCTCGCCGAGCTGATCGACCAGCAGCACGTCGTGGGCGTCACCACCAACCCGACGATCTTCCAGAAGGCGATCTCCGCCGGCGACGGCTACGAGCAGCAGGTCGCGGACCTCGCCGCCCGCAAGGTCACCGTCGAAGAGGCCATCCGCATGATCACCACGGCGGACGTCCGCGACGCCGCCGACATCCTGCGCCCGGTCTTCGACGCCACCGGCGGCAAGGACGGCCGGGTCTCCATCGAGGTCGACCCGCGCCTGGCGCACCACACCAGGGCCACCGTCGCCGAGGCCAAGCAGCTGGCCTGGCTGGTGGACCGGCCCAACACCCTGATCAAGATCCCGGCCACCCAGGCGGGTCTGCCGGCGATCGCCGAGACGATCGGCCTCGGCATCAGCGTCAACGTCACCCTGATCTTCTCCCTGGAGCGGTACCGGGCCGTCATGGACGCCTACCTCTCCGGCCTGGAGAAGGCCAAGGAGCGCGGCCTGGACCTGTCGAAGATCCACTCCGTGGCGTCGTTCTTCGTGTCCCGCGTGGACACCGAGGTCGACAAGCGTCTGGAGGGGATCGGCACCGACGAGGCCAAGGCGCTGCGCGGCAAGGCCGCCGTCGCCAACGCGCGCCTCGCCTACCAGGCGTACGAGGAGGTCTTCTCGTCCGACCGCTGGAACGCGCTGGAGAACGCGGGCGCCAACAAGCAGCGTCCGCTGTGGGCGTCGACCGGTGTGAAGGACCCGGCGTACCCGGACACGCTGTACGTCACCGAGCTGGTCGCCCCGAACACGGTCAACACCATGCCGGAGGCCACGCTGGAGGCCACCGAGGACCACGGCGAGATCTCCGGTGACACCGTCGCCGGCACCTACGAGCAGGCGCGTGCCGACCTGGACGCGCTGGAGAAGCTCGGCATCTCGTACGACGACGTCGTGCAGGTGCTGGAGGACGAGGGCGTCGAGAAGTTCGAGGCGTCCTGGAACGACCTGCTGAAGTCCACCCAGGCGGAGCTCGAGCGCCTCGCCCCTTCGGAGGGCTGACTTGTCACCCCTTTCCGGCTCCGGAGCGAACCCGCTTCGTGACCCGGCCGACCGACGGCTCCCGCGGATCGCGGGGCCGTCCGGTCTGGTCATCTTCGGCGTCACGGGCGACCTGTCCCGCAAGAAGCTGATGCCCGCGGTGTACGACCTCGCCAACCGGGGTCTGCTGCCGCCGGGCTTCTCGCTGGTGGGCTTCGCCCGCCGCGACTGGGAGCACGAGGACTTCGCCGAGGTCGTGCACGACGCGGTGAAGGAGCACTCGCGCACGCCGTTCCGTGAGGAGGTCTGGCAGCAGCTCATCCAGGGGATGCGCTTCGTCCAGGGCACCTTCGACGACGACGACGCCTTCGAGCGGCTGCGCGCCACCATCGAGGAACTGGACAAGGCACAGGGCACGGGCGGCAACTTCGCCTTCTACCTGTCGGTGCCGCCCAGCTCCTTCCCGGTGGTCATCCAGCAGCTGAAGAAGCACGGGCTGGCCGACCAGTCGGGCGGTTCCTGGCGGCGCGCGGTCATCGAGAAGCCGTTCGGCCACGACCTGAAGTCGGCCGAGGAGCTGAACAAGGTCGTGCACGAGGTGTTCTCGTCGGACCAGGTGTTCCGGATCGACCACTACCTCGGCAAGGAGACCGTCCAGAACATCCTGGCGCTGCGGTTCGCCAACACGATGTTCGAGCCGATCTGGAACCGGTCGTTCGTGGACCATGTGCAGATCACCATGGCCGAGGACATCGGCATCGGCGGCCGGGCCGGATACTACGACGGCATCGGCGCCGCCCGTGACGTCATCCAGAACCACCTGCTCCAGCTCATGGCCCTCACGGCCATGGAGGAGCCGGCCTCCTTCGGCGCGGACGCGCTGGCCGCGGAGAAGGAGAAGGTGCTCGGCGCGGTACGGCTGCCCAAGGACCTGGGCCGCAGCACCGTGCGCGGGCAGTACGCGGGCGGCTGGCAGGGCGGCGAGAAGGTCATCGGCTACCTCGAAGAGGAGGGCATCGACCCGAAGTCGAAGACCGACACGTACGCGGCGATCAAGCTGGAGATCGACAACCGGCGCTGGGCGGGCGTCCCCTTCTACCTGCGCACCGGCAAGCGCCTCGGCCGCCGGGTGACGGAGATCGCCGTCGTCTTCCAGCGGGCCCCGCACTCCCCCTTCGACACCACGGCGACGGAGGAGCTGGGCCAGAACGCGATCGTCATCCGCGTCCAGCCCGACGAGGGCGTGACGGTCCGCTTCGGCTCCAAGGTGCCGGGCACCTCGATGGAGATCCGGGACGTCTCCATGGACTTCGCCTACGGCGAGTCCTTCACGGAGTCCAGCCCGGAGGCGTACGAACGTCTGATCCTGGACGTGCTGCTCGGCGACGCCAACCTCTTCCCGCGTACGGAGGAGGTCGAGCTGTCCTGGAAGATCCTCGACCCGATCGAGGAGTACTGGGACAAGCACGGCAGGCCCGCGCAGTACAAGTCGGGCACCTGGGGTCCCGCCGAGGCGGACGAGATGCTCGCACGAGACGGACGGAGCTGGCGCCGGCCATGAAGATAGACCTGACCGACACCACCGCCGGCGACATCAACAAGGCGCTCGTGCAGGGCCGCCGTGCCATCGGCACCCCCGCCGTCGGCATGGTCCTCACCCTCGTCATCGTCACCGACGAGGAGAACGCCTACGACGCCCTGAAGGCCGCCAACGACGCCTCGCGCGAGCACCCCTCGCGCACGCTGGTGGTCATCAAGCGGGTCTCCCGCTCCCCGCGCGACCGCACGTCGTCGCGGCTGGACGCCGAGGTGCGGGTGGGCGCGGACGCGGGCACCGGCGAGACGGTGGTCCTGCGGCTGTACGGCGAGGTCGCGGACCACGCCGACTCGGTCGTCCTGCCGCTGCTGCTGCCGGACGCGCCCGTCGTCGTGTGGTGGCCGGTGAACGCCCCGCTGGACCCGGCGAAGGACCCGCTGGGCGCGCTCGCCCAGCGCCGGGTCACCGACACCTACGCCGCCGAGCAGCCGGTGCGGGAGCTGTCCGCCCGCGCCGCGGCCTACACGCCCGGTGACACCGACCTGTCCTGGACCAGGATCACGCCGTGGCGTTCGATGCTCGCGGCGGCCCTGGACCAGGTGGTCTGTGAGGTGAAGACCGTCGAGGTGGAGGGCGAGGAGTTCAACCCGAGCTGTGAGCTGCTGGCGATGTGGCTCGCGGACCGGCTGGACGTACCGGTCAAGCGCTCGCTGTCCTCGGGCCCGGGCCTGACGGCCGTCCGCATGGACACCGACTGCGGTCCGATCGTGCTGGACCGGGCGGACGGCTCGCTCGCCACGCTGTCCATCGAGGGCCAGCCGGCCCGCGCGGTGGCGCTGAAGCGGCGGGAGACCGCCGAGCTGATCGCGGAGGAGCTGCGCCGGCTCGACCCGGACGACACCTACGCCTCGGCACTGCGCTATGGGGTGGAGCGGCTGAACACGGTTCCGGAACAGTCTGTTCAGGAGCAGTCCGCCCAGGAGCCGGTGGCCGAGCCCGAGCCCGAAGAGGAAGCGGCCAAGGCGCCGGCCAAGAAGGCCGCCGCGAAGACCGCGAAGAAGGCACCGGCGAGGAAGGCGGCGGCGAAGTGAGCACTCCGCAGCTGGTCGTCCACCGCGACAAGGAACTGATGGCCCAGGCCGCCGCGGCCCGCCTGATCACGAAGATCGTGGACGCGCAGGCCTCCCGGGGCACCGCGTCCGTGGTCCTCACCGGCGGCCGCAACGGCAACGGCCTGCTGGCCGCACTGGCGGCGGCGCCCGCGCGGGACGCCATCGACTGGGGCCGCCTCGACCTGTGGTGGGGTGACGAACGCTACCTCCCCGAGGGCGACCCCGAGCGCAATGTCACGCAGGCCCGCGAGGCCCTGCTCGACTCGGTCCCGCTGGACCCGGAGCGCGTGCACGCCATGCCCGCCTCCGACGGCCCGTACGGTACGGACGTCGACGCGGCGGCCGAGGCGTACGCGGCGGAGCTGGCGAAGGCGGCCGGGCCCGAGAACCACGGCCCGGTACCCACCTTCGACGTCCTGATGCTGGGCCTCGGCCCGGACACCCATGTGGCCTCGCTCTTCCCGGAGTTGCCGGCCGTACGGGAGACCGAGCGCACGGTGGTCGGCGTGCACGGCGCGCCCAAGCCGCCGCCGACCCGGATCAGCCTGACCCTTCCGGCGATCCGGTCGGCCCGCGAGGTGTGGCTGCTCGCGGCCGGCGAGGACAAGGCGGAGGCCGCGGCCATCGCCCTGTCGGGCGCCGGCGAGATCCAGGCACCGGCGGCGGGGGCGTACGGCCGTGCCCGCACCCTGTGGCTGCTGGACGCGGCTGCGGCTTCGCAGCTGCCCCGGTCGCTGTATCCGCCCGCGTCGCCGTGAGGCTGGTCCAGAACTACCTGGAACAACGGACGGCGGGAACTCCGGTTCCCGCCGTCCCTCATTTCACCGACCCCGCCATCACGCCCTGCACGAAGTGCCGCTGGAAGGCGAAGAACACCACCACCGGCACGATCAGGGACAGGAACGCGCCCGGTGCCAGGACGTCGATGTTGCTGCCGAACTGCCGGATCTGCGACTGGAGTTGCACGGTCAGCGGCTGGGAGGAGCTGTCGGCGAAGAGCAGGGCGACCAGCATGTCGTTCCAGACCCAGAGGAACTGGAAGATCGCGAGCGAGGCGATCGCGGGCCGGCCCACCGGCAGGACCAGGCGGGTGAAGATACGCCACTCGCTGCCGCCGTCCATCCGCGCCGCCTCCAGCATCTCCTTCGGCATCTCCGCGAAGTAGTTGCGCAGCAGGAACACCGCGAACGGCAGCCCGTACGCCACGTGGAACAGGACGACACCGGGGATCGTGCCGAACAGGCCGAGGGCGCCGAAGAGTTTGGCCACCGGCAGCAGACCGATCTGGACCGGCACCACCAACAGGGCCACCACCAGCAGGAAGAGCGGCTCGCGCAGCGGGAAGTCCAGCCAGGCGAAGGCGTATCCGGCGAGGGCGGCGATGACCACGACGAGGGTCGTGGCCGGCACCGAGATCAGAACCGTGTTCCAGAACGCCTGCGTCATCCCGGAGTTCTTCAGCAGCGCCGAGTAGTTGGCGAAGGACAGCTGGCCGGGGCTCGCCAGGGCCGTCCACCAGCCGCCCTTCGCGGTGTCCTGCGCCGAGCGCAGGGAGGACAGGAACAGTCCCGCGAGCGGGGTCAGCCAGACCAGGCCGATGACCACGAGGACGGCCTGGACGAGACCGTTGCCCAGGGAGCGCCGTAGGGCGTTCATCGCAGACTCCTCATCGTTGACTGCTGCGGAAACGGCGGACGTTGAAGACCATCGCGGGGATCACCAGAAGCAGGAGCAGCACGCCGAGGGCGCTGCCGAGGCCCTGGTTGTTTCCGCCGCCGAAGGACACCAGCCACATCTGGGTGGCGAGGACGGTGGCGTCCTCCTGCACGGGGCCGGGCGCGATGATGTAGACGAGGTCGAAGACCTTCATCACGTTGATCACGAGGGTCACGAAGACCACGGTGAGCACGGGTGCGAGCAGCGGGACCGTGATCCGGCGGAAGATCTGCCACTCGTTCGCGCCGTCCATGCGGGCCGCTTCCAGCGCGTCCCGGGGCAGTGTGGACAGGCCCGCGCCGATCAGGACCATCGCGAAGCCGGTCCAGATCCACAGGTACGCGCCGATGATCGCCGGGGTGACGAGGGTCGGGCCGAGCCAGGAGACGCCCTGGTAGGGCGGCGCGAAGTTGGACTCGGGGAGTTTCACCGTGTACGGGCCCGGGTGCAGTCCGGAGAAGCGGAAGGAGCCGTCGGCCGCGGTCGTCGTGCTCGCGACCGCGGCGCCGTCCCGCACCGCCTCGACCTTCATGCCGGGCAGCCCGCTCTCCTTCGGGTCGACCTTGCCCTGTCTGCCGCCCCCGCCGGGGGTGAAGTCCAGGTAGACGACACCGCGCAGTTCACCGGTGGCGGCCTTCCGGCCGGCCGCCGGGTAGGCGGGTGAGGCGTCCTTGGGCAGGTCCTTCGGCAGGACGCCGACCATCGGGAGCGTCACCGAGTGGCCGCTGGAGGCGGTCGTGCTCCAGGAACCGTCCTTGTCCTGGGTCAGTGGACCCGGACGGCCCCGGGCCGTCGGATACGACGACGTGCCCTTGAAGGCGTCGTGGACGGAGACCACGGCCGCGTTGAGCACGCCCTTGTGCGGGTCCTCGTCGTAGGCGAGCCGGAAGATGATGCCGGCGGCGAGGAAGGACACCGCCATCGGCATGAAGAGCAGCAGCTTGAACGCCGTGGCCCAGCGGACCTTCTCCACCAGGACGGCCAGGATCAGGCCGAGGCCGGTGAGCAGGGCCGGGGCCACGACCACCCAGATGGTGGTGTTGCGGATGGCCTTCAGGGTCGCCGGGTCGCGGAACATCTCGGTGTAGTTGTCACCGCCGACGAACCGGGTGCCGGAGGCGTCGAAGAAGCTGCGGCCGACGGAGAACAGCACCGGGTAGACGACGAGCGCGCCGAGCAGGAGCAGCGCGGGGAAGACGAAGAGCAGGGCGACCAGCCGGGCGCGCCGCCGGCCGCGGCGCACGGGCGCCGGGCCGGCGGCCCGCGGGCCCGCCTGCTGCTTCTCGAGTGTGGTGGCGGTCATGGTTGCTGCCGCTCAGTCCTGGTAGGCCTTGGCCGCCGCGGCTTCCAGCTTCGCCGCGGTGCCCTTCGGGTCCGAGGGGTCGCGCAGGAAGTCCTGCAGCAGCTTCCACTCGCCCGCGCCCTTGGTGCCGCCGAAGGCCGCCGGTGCCTGGTCGGACATGTCGAAGCGGACCGAGTCTCCGGCGCCCACCAGGGACTTGGCGGTGGCGCGGGTGACGTCGTCGCTGTACGAGGCGAGGTCGAGCTTCTTGTTCGGGGACAGGAAGCCGCCCGCCTTCGCCCACACGGCCGCGGCCTCGGGCGTGGCCAGGTACTCCAGGAGCTTCATGCCGGCCTTGGCGTTCTTGCCGTCCTTGAGGACGACGGCCGCGTCACCGCCGCTGACCACCGGCGACGTGCCGCCGTCGACCGCCGGGAACGGGAAGAAGTTCGCGTCCTTGCCGATCGCCTTGCCGAACTGGTCGTGTGCGACGCCGGCCACGAAGTCGCCCTCGAACACCATGCCGGCCTCCGGCTTGGGTCCGAAGACCTTCTCCACCGAGCTCGGGAAGTCGGTGTTCAGGGCCTCCTTCTGGCCTCCGGCGACAAGCTGCTTGTCCTTGAACAGCTTGCCGAGCGTGGTGAGCGCCTTGACGACGGACGGGTCGGTCCACTTGAGCTTGTGCGCGGCGAGGGCGTCGTACTTCTGGGGTCCGGCCTGGGAGAGGTAGACGTTCTCGAACCAGTCGGTGAGGGTCCAGCCGTCCTCACCGCCGACGGCGAAGGCGGCGAGGCCGGAGTCGGAGACGGTGTGCCCGGCCTTCAGCAGCTCGTCGTACGTCTTCGGCGGCTTGACCCCGGCCTGGGTGAGGGCAGCAGGGCTGTACCACACGGTCGACTTGTGGGCGGCCTTGAAGTACAGGCCGTACAGGGTGCCGTCGACGCTGCCGTACTTCTTCCACACGGGCGCGTAGTCGGCGGTGACCGTCTGCTGGGCGGTCGGCGACAGCGGCCTGAGCCAGCCCTTCTTCGCGAACTGGTCGAGGACGCCGACCTGCGGGACCATCACGACGTCGGGCGCGTTGCCGCCCTCGATCTTGCTGCCGACGACGGTGGAGACGTTGTCGCCGGTGGAGATGAACTGCGTCTTGGCGCCGGTCTTCGCGGTGAAGGCGTCCAGCACCTTCTGGAAGTTCTTCTGTTCGCTGCCGGTCCAGACGCCGGCCACGGTGACCGTCTGGCCGCTGAGCGCCTTGTCGCCGCCGCCGGCCGAGACCGGTCCGCCGCCGCAGGCGGTTGCGCCGAGAGCCAGGGTGAGCGCGGTACAGCCGGTGAGCAGGGTGGTACGTCGTCGCATCATCGTTGATGTCCCTTCGGGGGTTGGGAGGTGACGGGTCGGGTCAGAGGTCGCTCAGCCACCAGGCCGCCGTGGCGCCGGGCAGTACGCCGGCCGGGCAGGGGCCGCTGGAGAGCAGGGGGGTGCCGGAGACGGGGGCGGGCGTGGGGGCCGTACCGAAGTTGACGGCGCAGACCAGGCCGTCGCCGCGGGTGAAGGCGAGGACGCCGGGCGGGGAGTCCAGCCAGCGGAGTGTGCCCTCGCCCAGCTGCGGCAGGGTGTGCCGCAGCTGGAGGCCGTCGCGGTACAGGTGCCAGAAGGAGCGGGTGTCGGCGAGGGCGCGGTCGGTGGCGTACTCGGCGAAGTACTCCGGCTGCGGCAGCCAGGGCTTGGCGGACTCGGCGCCGGAGGTGAAGCCGAACGGGGAGGCCTGCCCGGACCAGGGCAGCGGGACCCGGCAGCCGTCGCGTATACGGGCCCGGCTGCCGGTGCGGCGGTAGATCGGGTCGGTGAGGACGTCGTCGGGCAGGTCGACGACCTCGGGCAGGCCGAGTTCCTCGCCCTGGTAGACGTACGCGGCTCCGGGCAGCGCCAGCATCAGCAGTGCGGCGGCGCGGGCGCGGGCGGGGCCCAGGCCGCTGCCTTCGGGGGTCGGTTCGCCGTAGCGGGTGACGGTGCGGACCTGGTCGTGGTTGTTGAGGACCCAGGTGACGGTGGAGCCGGTGCCGGCGATGTCCTGCATGGCCTCGGAGATGACCTTGCGGAAGGCGTCGGCGTCCCAGGGGGCGCCGAGCAGGTCGAAGAAGAAGGCCTGGTGGAGTTCGTCCGGGCGGACGTACAGGGCGTGTTCGCGGGCGGTGGGGACGGAGACCTCGCCGACGAGGAGGCGTTCGCGGCCGTCTCGGGCGGTGTACTCCTCGCACACGGCGCGCCACCAGCGCCACACCTCGTGCACCTCGGGCTGGTTCCAGGCGAGCGGGTTGACCGAGTCGCGGGTGCGGGCGTCGGCCTCCGGGTCGTCGGAGTCGGGCAGTTCGGGGTGCTTGTACAGCCCGGCCGCCACATCGATGCGGAAGCCGTCGACGCCCCGGTCCAGCCAGAAGCGCAGCACACGGTCGAACTCGGCGGCGACCTCGGGGTCGCGCCAGTTCCAGTCGGGCTGCTCGGGCGTGAACATGTGCAGGTACCACTGGCCGTCGCCGACCCTGGTCCAGGCGGGGCCGCCGAACATGGCGTGCCAGTTGTTGGGCGGCTCGCTGCCGTCCGGGCCACGGCCGTCGGCGAAGTGGAAGCGGGCACGGGCCTGGCTGCCGGGTGCGCTGTCCAGTGCCTCGCGGAACCACGGGTGCTCGCTGGAGCAGTGGTTGGGGACGATGTCGAGCAGCACCTTGATGCCGAGCCGCCGGGCGGCCGCCATCAGCAGGTCGAACTCGGCGAGGTCGCCGAAGAGCGGGTCGACGTCGCAGTAGTCGGCCACGTCGTAGCCGTGGTCGTGCTGCGGCGAGGGGTAGAAGGGACTCAGCCAGATGCCGTCGACACCGAGCTTCTTCAGATACGGCAGCCCCGCGCGGACCCCGGCCAGATCGCCGATGCCGTCGCCGGTGCTGTCCAGGAAGCTGCGGACGTACACCTGGTAGATGACGGCGTCGCGCCACCAGTGGTGCTTACTCAACATGCATGCATGTTAGGTAGGCGTATCGCGGGGGTGTCAATGAAAAGAACTTTTGCTACTGTCAAGTTGGGCCGACAAATCCGGACTTGTCAGGGCACTCGGGCAGCAGATGAGATGTCGGCGTTACTTAACAAGTAACTAGCGACCGGAGACGGCCGCCAACTCCCGCGCCAGTCGGCGCACCGCCGCCGCGGGCGTCTCGTGCCCCGTCAGGGCGTCCTGCACGACCGCCTGGACCACCAGGCTGACCTGGTCGTAGTGCGCGCTCTTGGGGCGCGGGGCGGCGGTGAGCACGGCGGTGCGCAGGGTCGGCAGATAGGGGAACCGTCGCACCAGCGCGGGGTCCTGGTAGAGCGCGGCCCGTACGGGCGGCAGCGCACCCCGGACGAGCACCTGGCGCTGGACGGGCGCACTGGTGAGGTAGGCGATCAGACGCGCGGCCGAATCGGGGTGCGGGGTATGGGAGTTGACGGCGAGGTTCGAGCCGCCGAGCACACTCGTCCCCGGTCCGTCGGGGCCGGGGATCGGCACGGCGCCGATCTTCCCGGCCACCCTGGAGCCCTTGGCGGAGGCGACGGCGTAGACGTAGGGCCAGTTGCGCAGGAAGAGCAGCCTGCCGTCCTGGAAGGCCTGTTTGGACTCCTCTTCCTTGTACGTCAGCGCCGCCCTCGGTATCCACCCCTCGCGGATGCCGCGGGCGAGGAAGCCGATGCCCTCTCGGGCCGCCGCCGAGTCGACGGTGACCCGGGTGCCCTCGTCGCCGAGGATCGTGCCGCCCGCCGAGTACACGGCTTCGGCCGCGTTCACGGTGAGTCCCTCGTAGGGCAGGAACTGACCCGCGTAGCCGCCGAGTCCGTACTTCGGCGCGATCGTCTTCGCGTCGTGCTCCAGCTCCGCCCAGGTGCGCGGCGGGGGCACGCCCTCCTTGGCGAGGATGTCCTTGCGATAAAGGAGGAGTCCGGCATTCGTGACATACGGGACCGCGTACAGCCGTCCGTCATAGGTGGCCGTGTCCACGACCGGGGGCAGGAAGCTCTTCAGCGGGAAGCGGTCGCGCGGCAGGGGGCGGATCCAGCCGGCCGCCGCGAACTCCGAGGTCCAGTTGACGTCGATGTTCAGGACGTCGAAGCGGCCCCGGTCGCCGCCGCGCAGGTCGGTGGTCATCTGCGCATGGGTCTCGTCGGCGGAGTCCGGCAGCTCGACGAGCGTGACCTTCTCACCGGGATGGGTACGGTTCCAGCCCTGGAGCAGCGGGCCGAGATAGCCGGTGAGGTCGCCGGCGGTGGCCAGGGTGAGCGGGCCGCGGCCCTCGCCCGCGACCTCGTCGGCACGTGCACCGGAGGCGACGTACCCGGTCATGATCACGGCGAGAACGAGGAGGCCCCTACCGGCGGCGCGTATCCACCGCATAGGTTCCTCCCTGAACACGTACACACGGCTCCGGGCACCCTCGCCCGGGAGTCAGAGGCCATGTATACCTGTTAGGTATGGGCGATACTAGGGTCTGGAGCACATTGTGAGCAGACAGGAGGACAGCACGAGTGCGCCTGCCCCTCCTGGCACTCCTCGCCCGTGGTCCGGCCCATGGCTACGAACTGAAGCAGGACCTTGAGCTACTGCTGGGCTCCGCGTACCCTCAGCCGAACGTCGGCCAGATCTACGTCACCCTCGGCCGCCTCGAGAAGTCGGGACTGATCGAGGGCGAGGACGTCGAGCAGTCCAGCCGGCCCAACAAGAAGGTCTACCACCTCACCGACGCCGGGCGGGAAGCGCTGCACGCCTGGTTCGAGGAGACCGAGGACGAGCCGCGGGTACGGGACGAGTTCTTCATGAAGCTCGCCGTCGCCCCGCAGACCGGTCTCGCCGATCAGATCGCCCTCATCAACAAGCAGCGGCGCCAGTACCTCACCACCATGCGCAACCTGTCGAAACTGGCCGCGGCCGAGAACCGGGACAACCGAATCGCCCACCTGCTCATCGAGGGCGCGATGCTGCATCTGCAGGCCGACCTCGACTGGCTGGAGCGGTGCCAGGAGGAACTGGAATGAGCGAGCACGCTGCTCCAGTGCCGCGCACCGAGGGCACTCCGGTGCTGCGCGCCGAGGGGCTGGTGAAGACCCACCACGGCGAGGGTGCGCCCGCACATGCCGTGCGCGGGGTCGATCTCTCCGTGGCCCGCGGCGAGTTCGTGGCGATCACCGGCCCGTCCGGTGCCGGCAAGTCCACGCTCCTCCACCTGCTCGGCGGGCTGCAGCGGCCGGACGAGGGCAGCATCTGGCTGGACGGGCGGTGCACGGACTCCTTCAGCGAGGCGCGCTGGGCGGTGGAGCGCCGCAAGGCGATCGGGATCGTGTTCCAGTTCTTCAACCTGGTGTCCAACCTGTCCGTGGCCGACAACATCGAGCTGCCCGCCCTGCTGGCCGGCGTCCCGCCGAAGAAGGCCCGCGCCGAACGGGAAGAGCTGCTGGCCGAGCTGGGGCTCGCGGGCAAGGAGCGCAGCATGCCGGGCGAGCTGTCCGGCGGCGAACAGCAGCGGGTCGCGCTCGCCCGGGCCCTGGTCAACCATCCGCCGCTGCTGCTGGCCGACGAGCCCGCCGGAAGCCTGGACAGCAAGGGCACGCGCGAGGTGATGCGGCTTTTGTCCCGCTTCCACGGGCGTGGGCAGAGCATCGTCCTGGTCACGCATGACGCCCGGCTGGCGAGCGCCGCCGACCGCGTCATCAGTTTCTTCGACGGCCGCATAGCCGACGACGCGCGCCTCGACGGCGCACCACCGTCCCGGAAGTCGGGGATCTCGGGTGTGCTGGAGCTGAGGGACTGATGGTGCGTCGCGGGTCAGGGGTCACGGGCGTGGTGCGTCGCGGGGCAAGGGGCTGAGGTACGTGCGGGCGACGCTGCGCTGGGCGCACTCCGATCTGCGGACACATCGTGGCGAGGCGCTGTTCCTCGTGCTGGCCACCGCCGGCATCGTCGCCTCGCTGCTGCTGGCCACCGCCCTGTTCGGCTACGCCACCAACCCCTGGCAGCGGATCTTCACACAGGCCCGCGGGGCACACGTATGGATCCACACCGTCCCCTCCGCGGACACCCACAGGCTCGCCCGCCTGGACGACGTCGAGTCCGTCGCCGGCCCCTACCGCACCGAGTCCGCCACCGTCGCCGTACGCGGCAGCCGCGCCTCCGTGGAGCTGCGCGGCGTCTCCCAGCGGCCCTCCGTCGGCCGGCCGCTGCTCACCGCCGGGCACTGGCTGGATCCGGCCGAACCGGACGGCGTGGTACTGGACAGCAGCCTGGCCCGGGCCCTGCTGGCCGAGCCGGGCGACACCCTCACGCTGCCCGGTACCGCCCGCACCCTGACCGTCGAGGGCATCGCGGACAGCGCCGAGCCGCACTACAGCCCGGGTGAGCAGCCGGGGCTGGTCTGGGCGCTGCCGTCCGCCGTACGCGCCCCCGGCGGCCAGGTGATCGGGCTGCGCCTCGACGCCCCGGGCGACACGGACTACGCGGTGCAGCGTGCCGTCACGGTGCTGGGCGCGGGCGCGGTCGGCGAGGTCTCCACCTGGCAGCAGGCGCGCGCCGCGGCCCAGGGCGACAACCGGCTGCTCGGCCAGGTGCTCGGCCTGTTCGGGCTGGGCGCGCTGGCCGCCGCGGGGTTCGCCGTGCACGGGGCGATCGCCACCCGTATCCGGGGGCATCTGCGGGACCTGTCGGTGCTGAAGGCGATCGGTTTCACACCCGGCCAGGTCGTCCGGGTCTTCCTGCTCCAGCACCTGGCGTACGCGCTGCTCGGTTCGGTGGCCGCCGCGGCCCTCACCGATGCCCTGGGCAGCCGTGTCCCCGGCCGGCTCGGCGACGCCGTGGGCGTGTGGCAGGGACTGCCGGGGCACACCGTGGCACTGTTCGTGGTGCCCGTGTGCGCGGTGCTGTTCATCGGCCTGACCACGGGGCTCGCGGCCTGGCGGTCTCGGTGAACACGGCCGGATCACGCGGCGCCGACCCGTACACGTTCGTGCTGGAC
>NZ_JBEYEW010000015.1:0-196409 GCF_040634095.1 Streptomyces sp. NPDC007205 | reverse complement strand
ACGGTCAGCCGGGCATTACGGTGGGACACGAAGACCTCCGTGCGGTGCAGTCCTAGACAGCTCCACCACACCGGAGGTCTTCGCCATGATCAAGCCCCGCGGCTGTCAACAACGCTCGTGATCAATACATCTAGCGGGCTCCTCCTGGCCGTGGTCGTCAGTCCAAGTACGCAATAACCCAGGCGGCTCGGGCTCCTTCACGCCGAGCAGCACCGCACCGCCCCTCATCCGGTGCGGACCGGGAATCACAAGCCGAACTCTTCGAACTCGGCGTCCAATTCGGTGCGCTGGGCTACCAGACGCACGCGCAGCCCGACCTCTCGAGGACTGGGGCCGCGCTCGGGCCTGCCTCTCGCGGGACAGGTCGTCGGCCGTGCCGGCGGGCGCGGCCTGCTCCACCTCGGCGGGCGCCCCGTACACCGAGGCAACGGCGTTCCACGAGGTCGGCCATCTGCGCCTGCCGGTTCACCTCGCGCGCCGGCCACATCCAATCCACGAGAACCGGCCCTACCGTCAGCCACGCTGGCCCACCGGTTCGACGCCGGAGCGGCTGCCGGACGCCCTGCGCACTGCCCAAAGCAGCCCCTGCCAGACGGAGACCGCATGCTCAGGACGAAGAACGCCCAGGCGATGAGCATCGGCGTCAGACGTTGCTGCCGACCAGTAGTCCGATGGTGGCCTGCGAGCCGTCACACGCTGGACCATCGATGACTTCAGCCCACAACCCGTGAAAGGACGTTCGGCCCCGGGCGCCTTGGTGACTGAACCACTTCAGGTGGATAACCGGTTGCCTGTGAACGGAGCGCACAACACTCGGCCGCTCTGTCTGACCAGGGGACGACGATCTGACCGTGCCCTTCACCGATTCCAGGAACAACAGGAGGACGGGATCCGCCCACACGGCTGGTCGCCCGGCTCCTCGGTTTCCTGTCAAGGCCCACACGAGATAGGTAGCTTCGCATCGTGCGACGTCTTCTTGCCGCTGTCCTTGGCATGCTGCTGCTGACCGCTTGTCAACACGGAGCATCGGACGCTCCCTCACCAGCACCCTCTCCTTCTACGTCGGCTGTTGCTCCACCCCAATTCACCGTCTACGACACAACCTTCTACGCCCACCTCGATCTGGCGCAGTACGGCGCGGTCAAAGCCAACATCATCTACGAGGGCCGGGTGGCGGCCCTCTCGGGGCAGCCCGTGCGCAGCCCCAACGGCCGTCCCACCACCGAACTCGTCCTGCCCCCGAAGGATGCCTACCAGAAACTGGTACGGCAGCACATGGCAAACCCCGGGCCCCTCGTCCTTGACTACGAGACCCTCTATCTCACGGGCACACCAAAGGTGGCCAAGCGCCACTTCCAAAAACTGTCAACCTTGCTGACTTGGACGCGTGAAGTCGCCCCGCACAAGCAAATCGGCTTTTGGGATCTGCTCGGCAACACCAGCCGCGCCTATTACCCATTGGCCCGCACCCTCGCGGTGCACGAGGACGTCTTCCTTCCCAGTCTCTACACAAGCTCGACGGACAGCGAGACCAGCTGGCAGCACAGGCTCGAACGGGCCCGCGCCGAGGCGAAGCAGATCGCCCCTGACAAGCCCATGTACCCCTTCCAGTGGCCTCAGTTCCGAGACCGACGGCAATCCGGCCAGTACCTGCCGCCCAGGCTGTGGTCATACGAGCTTCAAGCAAGCGGCAAGGCCACCAAGGCAGTCGTCCTGTGGGGAGGCGGCTCAAAAGGCAACCGCAACACTGCTTGGCTCGACGTACTCGAGCGCTTCCTGTCCCACGGCTCGTGACAAACGTGCGACTGGCTGCAGTGCGGAACCTGGTCACGGACCTGAAGAACGCCGGGTTGCCAAGCGCGGCTCCCGATCAGAGATCGGGGTGGGAAGTACCCGCAGATGTTCGACGCGATCCTCGCCGACGCCGGGATCGTTGCCGCGCTCACCGGCGCAAGGATGCCGCGGATGAACGCGGTGATGGAGCGCTCGGTGCTCACCTTCTGACCTGAAGTCCTCGACCACACCGTTGATCTGGAACCAACGTCACCTTCCACTGGGGGAGTTCGAGAACCACTGCAACGCCGCCCGCACTACACACTCCACCAGAGCGCACCACCGGCACGACGACCCCCCCGATATCGCCGACCGCGGGTCGATCGCCCGCTTGGACATCCGTAGCCCCCCAGTTCCAGCGCCGGATGCGGGTGGCCATCTTGGGGCGCGAAGGCGTCGTCTCCTCGGTGACGCTGCACCTTTACGGCGGCGTGACCGCGGCGACGAACAAGGCCGAGACGTTGACCGGTTCTCCCAATGGATCGGCTTCGGCAACCAGGGCGAGATTGCCGATAGTGACCCCGTCGAGCAGGAGAAGGCGGTGTCGTTCAACGCCCTGCTCACAACAGGTAATCTTCCACGACGCCCTGGACATCGCCTAGATCATCTGCCAGCTCCTGGAAGAGGGGTGGGAGATCGCCCCCAGTGCCTGGCCCAGGTCGTGTCGTATCTGACCGACCACATCAATCGGTCCGACGGATACTCCAGAACTCGGCCTCCGGCCCAAGGCATACGACCAAAAGCTCGGGCCTGGCTACAGCCCCTTCGGCGTGGCCACCTGAGTAGGCCCCGGGCGGAACCGTCATCCTGAAGGCCGTGGACGAGGCGCGCGAACTCACCCAGGACGAGGTGGACGACCTGCTCAGCGACGACAATCGGGACGCCGGTTGGGGGACGACGGCTCGTACGGCTGGAGCCAGTGATTGCGGCCGACACGGGGGAACATCCCGGCCGGGGCTACGAACGTTACGGCGGGCGTTTCCTCTAGTCACGGCCGTGGAGCAGCGCGGGCATGCGGGCCAGCCACTGGCGCGGCACGGAGGTTGCCGCAAAACGCCCATACATTTACAAAGCATTGCAAGTATATGCATGTTGTTGTGTCACGACTTTTACGAGGCTCCGGGGTTGGCTGTGGACCTGCATTTGATTGCGACTTCATTGTCGTAGGTGCTGGCTCCGCAGGTTGCGTAATTGCCTCGCGTCTGTCGGAGAAAGCGGATGGGCGTGTGCTCCTGCTGGAGGCAGGCGGCGCGGAACCGCTCGAACTCATGGCCCTACCGCCGGCCTGGCCCGCACTGCAGGGGACGTCCGCAGACTGGGCGGACAGGACCGTGCCGCAGGCGGCTCTCGACGCTCTGGTGGTGCCATGGCCGCGCGGGCGCGGACTGGGCGGCTCCTCGTCGATCAATGCCATGAGCTTCGTGCGGGGCCACCGCTCGAGCTACGACGCCTGGCCGGAGGCCGGCGCGAAAGGGTGGGGATACGACGATCTGCTCCCGTACTTCAAGCGCACCGAAAACCTCACCGGAGTCGCAGAACGCGATGCCTCGGTGCGCGGCATGGACGGCCCTCTGCGGGTAGGGCCCGCAGTGCAACGCCACCCGCTGGCGCAGGCCGGCCTGCAGGCAGCAGCCGAGGTCGGCCACGCCCAGGTCCCGGACCTGGCAGCGGGCTTTGACGAAGGTTTCGGGTGGAGTGATCTCAGCATCTTCGGCGGCAAGCGGCAGGGCGCCGCCGACGCCTGCCTGCGGCCGGTGTTCAACCGCCCGAACCTCGACGTCGTGACCGAGGCCCTGGCGCACCGGGTGATCCTGGTCGGCAACCACTGCACCAGAGTCGAGTACAGCATCGGTGGGAAGGCATACCTCGCGCGATGCTCCGCAGAGGTCGTCCTGACAGCCGGCACCATAGGGACACCGCAGGTGCTGATGCTGTCCGGTATCGGTCCGCAGGCGCACCTGCGCCAACTCGGGATCGACATCGTCACGGACCTCCCAGGAGTGGGGGCCAACCTGCACGACCATCCGATGACCGGCGTCGTTTACCAGGCGGCGCAACCGGTCCCGCAGTCGGTGAACAACCACGGCGAGGTCCAGGGACTGGTGCGCAGTGCCGCGGGACTGGCAGGGGCCGACCTGCAGATCATGTTCGTGGACGTGCCGCTACGGGAGGCCTCCCTGCCCGGCCCCGACGTGGGGCAGGGATACACCATCGTCGTCGCGCTCATGACGCCGTTCAGCCGCGGCACGGTACGCCTGGCACGCACCACACCCGGTGAGGCCCCGCTGATCGACCCTCAGTACTACACGGACATCCGGGACATCGATGCCATGGTCCGTGGCCTGCGCATCGCCCGGGAGATGGGGAACGCTCCGGCACTGGCCCCGTGGCGAGCCCAGGAGGCACTCCCAGGCACCGACGCACAAGACGACGAGCACTTGCGCACGTACCTGCGGGAGAACCTCAGGAACTACTGTCACTACGCCGGAACGTGCCGGATCGGCACCAATGAGACAGCCGTCGTCGACACCGACCTACGCGTGCAAGGCATCCAGGGCCTGCGCCTCGCCGACGCCTCCGTGATGCCCACTGCCGTTTCGGCCAACACCAATGCCACCGTCTACGCGATCGCTGAGCGGGCAGCGGACCTCCTCCGCCACTTCTAGCCAGGGCTCGGATCGGCGCAGAAGGGCCGCGACGGCGGCCGGAACTCGCGTCCTCGAAGGCCATGCGCCGAAGGCGGGAGGCTCGGGGTTGATGCTGAGCTGGCAGACGCCAGCCTCATTGCCCCCAAGCGATTGGTCAGCAAAACGGTATGCCCCCAGGAACACCTGGCGGGACCTGTCCGAAGGCATCAGCCCGATCCTGTGCCGCCACGCGGCGGCGTCAACGCCCCTCAGGCGTGCCGCGACCACCACTCATCTCAAGCTACTTCCCAGTAGACTACTTTCCCGTTCGAGGATCGATTAGCCTTCCGAAGTGTGACAACCGAAGCTCGGCCTGGCGTCCCGGAATGTGCCGGAACCCTGCCAGTCGACGTCACCAGTTTCGTCGGCCGACGCCAGCAGGTGACTGATTCGAAGCGCCTGCTGGCAACCTCCAGGCTTTTGACGCTCACAGGCCCTGGAGGGGTAGGCAAGACCCGCCTTGCCGTGCATGTGGCCGCCACCATGCGGCGGGATTTTCGGGACGGCGTGCGCTTCATCGAACTGGCTGAATTGCACGATTCCTCTTTGTTGGCCCACGCGGTGGCGGCGCGGCTCGGCCTTATCGACCAACCGTCGCGCACAACGATCGACATGATCGTCGAATACCTCAGGTCCCGCGAGATGCTCCTTGTGCTCGATAACTGTGAGCATCTGATCGACGACTGTGCGCAATTCGTCGACGTCCTTGTCCGTGCGTGTCCGCAGGTGCAGATCCTTGCGACGAGCCGGCAGTCGCTCGGCGTCTACGGCGAGGCGACGTTGGTGGTTCCTCCGCTACCGGTACCCGGCCTCGAAGCAGTGTGGTCGCCGGATGCTCTTGCGCAGTACGACTCGGTAAAGCTGTTCATCGATCGCGCCAGCGCCGTTCTGCCCGGGTTCGATCTCCGTGGCCAGGACAGCGCGGCGATCGCGCGCCTGTGCCATGCGCTCGACGGGATCCCGCTGGCGATCGAGCTGGCCGCGGTCTGGCTGCGCGCACTGTCACTTGGCCAGATCGAGGAGCGCCTGTCTGAACGCTATCGCCTGCTCACCGTCAGCCCGCGAAGCGCCCCCACACGGCAACGCACACTGCAAGCGCTGATCGACTGGAGCTACGACCTGTGCTCGCAGTCCGAGCAGCAACTATGGGCCCGAGCATCGGCATTCTCCGGCAGCTTCGATCTGGCCGGAATCGAATACGTCGGCGCCGGTGATGGGATAACACTTGAGGACATACCGAACATAGTCTTGTCCCTCGTTGACAAATCCATCCTGATTCGCGACGAGCATGACGGCTTCGTGCGCTACCGGATGCTTGAGACCATACGAGAGTACGGCCAGTCGCGGCTCGCGACGGCCGACGAGCTCGTTGCCGTCCGCCGCCGCCATCGCGACTGGTACGCCCGCATGGTGGACCAATTCCAGGCCGACTGGATGGGACCGGACCAAGAGGCCTGGATTCTGCGGCTGCGACGCGAGGACGCCAACTTGCGAGAGGCCCTCGGCTTCTGCCTTACCCAGCCCGGTGACGCCCTCGCCGCACTGCGCATGGCCGACAAGCTGGGCACCTACCTGGGCGTCCAGGGCTTCAACAGCGTGACGCGCCACTGGCTCGATCAAGCGCTGGCGGCAAGTCCTGAGCCTTCGCCGGAGCGAGCCTCTGCCGTGCGTCGAAACGCTTGGGTTGCCCTGCTGCAAGGGGACGTCGACACCGCGCAGGCGCAGCTTGCTGAGGCAGCCGAGTTGGCCGAGCGGCTCGGCCTCACGACTGAAAGCGCGTACGTGACGCTCGTGGAAGGGATGAAAGCTGCATCAACCGCAGATATGGAGAAAGCGGAGCTGCTCACCGGTGACGCCCTGTCCGGATTCACATCAGGGAACGAGCTCAGCGGCAAGCTTCTCGCGATGTCCATACACGGACTCATCCTCGGGCAGAGGGGCGAGCGCGAGCGGGGCTTGGCGCTCCTGGAGGATCAACTTGCCATCACCGCGCGGCTCCGAGAGACGATCTGGCGCTCGTGGGCCCTGCTGGCCGTCTCCTTCCTCGAACTCGATCATGACCTGGCGCACGCGGAAGCGGCAGCGCGCGAGGCCCTGAACCTGCGCCGCCGGACGAGCGCCAAGTTCTTGATGGCCTTCGCGTTCGACATCCTCGCCTGGGTGAGCGAACAGCAGGCGCGCCATGTCCGGGCAGCGACCCTCTTCGGTGCTGCCGCCACTATGTGGCAGACGGTCGGCACATCACCGGACTTCTTTCACCTGGTGGGAACCGCTCACCATCGGCACATCACCATGGTCCGCGCAGCCCTCGGTGACGACCGCTACCACACCGCGTTCCAACGCGGCTGCGGCCTTTCCGAGCAGGCAGCAATCGACTACGCGCTCGAGACAGTGACTCCGACCAACGAGCAATTGCAACCGAACGGCGAAGAGACACTCTTGACGCCGAGAGAGATGCAGATCGCCAAGCTGGTCTCCGAGGGCTTGACCAACAAGGAGATCGCCGCGCGCCTGGTCATCGCCCCCCGCACTGCCGAGGGACACGTTCAACGTATCCTCATCAAGCTCGAGTTCACCTCACGCGCGCAAATCGCAGCCTGGTATGTCAACGGCCAGGCCGTTCGGGAACAACGGACGTCGGGTAGCGGTGTCGCGGCTGACGCACGATTAGGTACGGGCGGAACCAGGGCGACCCGTTGTCCGAACTGTCCGACGCTGTGGGACTCTGTCGCCCGATTCAGCCGGCCTGCGGAACCCGGCTTGCCCATCGGTGGGGGCCGTGCTCTGAGAGGTGAGCCTTGGTCGAGGGCACGGTGCGGGCGGTGGGTGTTGTAATGGCTCTCGAACTCGCTTAGTGCATTGATGAGATGGCGTTGGTTCCAGATGAGCGTCCGGTCGGGGAGTTCACGTCAGCAGGTTGCCACCCAGCGTTCCATCGCCGCGTTCATCCGCAGCATCCTGACACCAGTGAGCACGGTCTCGGTCCCGGCGTCGGCGAGGATCGCGCCGAACACCTGCGGGTACTTCCCATCCCGATCGCGGATCAGGAACCCTGCCCGGCGCCCGTCATCCTCCAGATCCATGACCAAGTTTCGTGCCCCTTGTGCGACCAGGCCGCTCGGACCATTTCACGAGCCGCGGTAGGTTGAATGGGGAAGAAAAGACAACGACCAGCGAGACCCCGACACCTGTCGAGCGGAGATGTAAACATCTCCGCTCGACAGGTCGAGCCTCACTCTTCGCGCAATTAGTAATCGGCTCCGATAGGTTCTTCTGGTTGCTGTTTCGGTGCGGCTATAGAGGTTGATGTCAGGCTGCTGGCCGATCTCAGCCTATTTGGTGGTCAAGCTGCCTCAGCCGGCCTGAATCGGTCACCTGAATTTCTCCCATGGGCCGATGCTGCTCGCCCGCGCACGGAGCATCCCGTAGTGCGAACCCGTATCGGCCAGTTCAGCTGACACATACTCGTGGTTCGCCTTGGACATGAGGGCGACAGAACCATCCGACTGACCTACGACGTCGAATTTCTCCCAGGGGCCGACGCTGCTCGCCCGCGCACGGAGCATCCCATAGTCGCCACCGATATATTCCAGTTCGGCCGACACGTACATGTTATTGGACTGATTCTTGAGGGCGACAGAACCATCGGACTCATGCGTGAGAGTGAATCCTTCCCCGACACCGTCCGCGCGGAGCATACCCTGGTACGCGCCCGTATAGTCCGTTTGGGCCATCACACCCCTGCCGTTGCCGGCTGATTGGATCGCACCCAGTTGCGAGCCTCCCGACCCGGGATTGTAGAACGCGGAGTCGAGGTTGCAGACAGCAGGCTCGTCGCCCTTACTACTGTCACTCGCCGTCCAGTTGCTGGATTGGGTGGCGGGCACCCTGTAAGTAAGGATCCCATTATAGTTCCAGGCAGCGAAACCGCCGGGGTTGAATGTGTAGTGCCCGGTCAGGGACTGTTTCGTCGGCATCTCCACGAGCCAGGCCTCAGTACCAGCGGGAACCTGGTACTGGGGCGTCACGCCGCCCGTTGACGTAGTGCCTGACATGTCCGCGAACGTGCTCTGCCACGACGAAGACCACGTTAGGCCCGCTGTACCAGTCAGGGGGGCTTCGCCAGCTGCCGCCTCGAGCGAGGCCGAGGCTTCCATTCCGGTGCTTACGCTCTTGCCGACAGTGGTTGAATGGGAGACCATATCTGTCTCTGGCAGCTGCACTTGTTGGGTTCCGGAGCCTTGGAGATTGTTAAAGTGACTCCTGCAAATCGGAAATCCAATGGTTGTGGCGCCGGTGCTCTGGGTCACCCACTTGCAGTAGCTCGTACTTTTTGCTTCGGCGCAGTGGGAAATGGCGTATTGGACGGCGAGTTGCCGGTAGTAGGGGCCGTCCTTGATCGGCGACTGTGACGCATCATAGATGGTCCACCTCTGCGCGGAGCCATTGTCACAATTGTACCTGATCAACGGGTGAGTGCCGCCGAATCCCGCCGATTCGACGGAGGCAAGGCAGTACAGCGTCGTCGGCCACCTGGCGGATCAGGTAGCCACCGCCCGGGTCCGGCTCGAAATACCACTTCTGATCATCGCTGCCGGTGCAGGTGTTCAGTCTAATATAGGTCCACCCAACCGTGGTATTTCCGCCGTTTCCAAAGCAGAGGCTCGTATTGAGCTTGGATTTGATTTCGACCGTACCGTTGCTCAGGGGATATATTTGGAAGTGCTGGTTGTCGGCCCCGTTGGCACTCCATCGCTGAAGCGCGTCCGAATCGGTCTTGCCGCCGGGTACGTCGATCACGCTGCTGTTGTCAACTCCGCTGATGAACGAGACGCATCCTCCGACCACTGATGGGCAGTCAGCGGCGTGGGCTTTCCCTGCGGCCATGGGGGAGAGTGCGAGCCCAAAGGCGGCGAGGCAAGCTGCTATAATTATCGTGATGAGCGATGAGCTACGTTTGGATTTTACGCTCATTGCGACTCCTGTGTCTTCAGGTGACGTCATCTGCTTCTTGGTAGCCCGGGCAAGGCTGCATTTACGGGTGGGCTCCCAAGTGGCTGATCTTTTGTAGGGGTGCAGCTGGCTGCCTGCTCATGTTGATCGGGGCGGATAGTTGGCGTCTCATGGCTCTCGTGGGTGCGCTGGCGCATTCTCCGGGTCAGGGAACAGGTGCGGACACGTGCTTCGCCGCTGGTCGCCGCGACATGTTGGCATGCGTGTGGGCGCATTTTCTGCATTTCTGGGCAGGAGCCCGAGTCCGGTTCGTATTGGCGGGTCTCGCCGTGTGCTGTACCGGATCTTGCAGAGGCCCTGAACAGGCGCGATAACGCTGTTCCGGGGAGAGGTATGCGTCGGAGTGGTGCGTTGAGGACCGGGGAATGCCTACTTAGCTGCCCAATCGCCACGTGGGCTTCCGTGCGTCGACCAGGCCTGGGCATAGTCGAGTGGCGTTCGTTCATGGCGATGTGTCATGTGGACGGTGTGGGAACGAGGGCAGGCACGGCTTCCAAGATCATGGAGTTCTCGACGTCCAGTGATCCGGCTGGAAGCCCCCGTTCCCAGTCCTGCGGTGCGAGAGTTATGCGCACCGTGGCGCCGGCCGGCCATCTTCGTGTTCACTGGAAATTCTGTACGATCGAGCTGTGTCAGCGTCGGGATAGCCAGCGCCGAAGCGGTTGGGTCGGTTGCATGGTGTGACCTCCTGCTGCCTTGTCTCTCCTCCGACTGCCAAGAGCGGGAGAATCATGCACCTGGAGTCGCGCGTTACGAGACGGTGAAACTACCTGTTCGAGTACCTGTGAGCCGGGTACCTGCACCGGGCGCCGCGTTCTCGCCGGTGCAGCCGGCTCTGGGCGTAGTCTTCGGCCATGGGCGGCACGGTGAGGGACGCGGGCACCTGCCTGCTGAGATGACCAGCTTTGTCGGTCGGCGGCACGAGGTGTCGGAGGTGCGGCGGCTGCTGTCGTGCGGCCGGTTGGTCACGTTGACCGGTGCGGGTGGTATCGGCAAGACCCGGCTGGCTTTGCGGGTGGCCACCGAGGTGCGCCGTTCCTATCCCGGTGGCGTGTGGTTGGTGGAGCTTGCGGCGCTGGAGGATGGGAGCCTGCTGGCGCAGACGGTTGCCGCGAAGTTGAGACTGGGCAACGAGTCGGGGCGCGAGCCGGTGGAGGTGTCGACCGACTACCTCGCTGGCCGGCGGCTGCTGCTCGTCCTGGACAACTGTGAGCATCTGTTTGAGTCGCGTGCCTCCTTGGTCGCGACGTTGTTGTCCGCGGCGGCGGGGTTGCAGGTACTGGCGACCATCGGCTCTTCACCGCATGGAGGCCTTCGTGTCCGCCGCCATGCCAGGGCGCGTATCTCGTCGTGATCAACGAGTGGTCCGGGTGAGGTCTTTGGTTCAGATCACCGAGGCGCGCAGATGGAGGCCGGCGAGGTAGCTCTTCGGGGACGCCGTATGTTATGTCAACGGTCGGCTCGTTCGGGAGCAGCAGGTGTCGGGCAGTGGTGTCGCGGCTGACGAGCGGTAGATACGGGCGGGACCGGGACGACGCGCTCTTCGAGCTGTCCGAGGCGCTGATGCGGAGCGACGGTCGGGTGCGGCGGACCGGAACGTGCTGCATCGGCTGCCCCGCCCACTCGGCACCGCATCGGCTGACTGCCCAACCACGGCGCCTGCCAGCCGTCTCGGCGGCGGTTCCGGTGTATCCGTTCCCGATTTGAGTGGGGAACAGGTACCCGGCCGCGTAGTTTGCTCCTCTTGCGAGCAGGGTCGTACCTCGCAGACTGCACAGCTGTCCCGAGGCTACTGGTTTGCTGACTTCCTGTGGCAGCCTCGCCGGTCCTCCCCCTAGGAGACGGGTGGGCGCGTCCCACAGGGACAGCCGGGTGCCCAGTGGCTCCGAAGGAAGAGAGCCAGTCCGGTGAAAGTCACATCCGCGGCCTGCCGACGCCGCCTGCACGGCGCGCGCAGCAGCGTCGCACGAACCGACGCGAGACTAGCGTCGCTGGCTGTTTCGGGGCGATTCAGACGCGGGCTGAGGGTTCGGCTCGTCTGTTGCCACGGAGATCAGCAGGCTCGCTGTGTGCGCGAGGTGGCGGCGGAGTTGTTCGGCAGCGGCATCTGCGTCCCGTTCGACGGTGTACTTGAGCAACAGCCTGTGCTCCTCGACCACGTCACGGTCAGGCTCCTGGTGGTAGGCGACCGACCAGGCACGATACAGCTCCGCTTCATCCCGCAGTGCCAACGCGACGTTGAGCAGACGCTGGTTACTGCAGCCCTGCAGCAAAGCACGATGGAACTCGGCGTGCGCCCGGGACCATGCCTCGGTGGGGTGGCTGGGATCGGCCTCGTCAAGGTACGGCGTCCGCTCGAGGACGTGGTGTGCGGCGACTGCCCGAGCTTCGTAGTGTGTGTCTCCGTCGTGAATGGCACGTCGCAGGACGAGCGACTCCGCCTCCATGCGTGCCTCGGTGAGCTCCATGAGATCGCGGTGCGACAACGGGGTGACCATGAATCCCTTGTGGGCTTGGCTGCGGACCAGCCCTTCTCCCACCAGACGCGCCAGCACCTCCCGGACAGCTCCGACGCTCGTGCCATACCGCTGCACGAGATCCGGGAACTTCAGGCGCTCACCAGGCCTCAGCCGGGCTCCCATGATGTCGCCACGCACAGCGTCGTAGAGGTCGTCGCTCCGGGTTCTTCCCTTACTGCTGGACATGCCACGAACCTAGCAGCTTTCGAGTGCAGCCAAAACTTTCGAAACTTCGTTGACTTTTCGAATCTCTCCTGCTTCACTTACATCCAGCACCTGTTAGCTCGCCGATCTCCAGTTCCAGGGAGGCGCAGCATCCGAGGTCGCCGGCCGTGGAAGACCTCCGGCCGAGCGAGCCACAGCCTCAGCCTTGCGCCGGGCACAACCGAGAAGCCCGGACCCGAGAAGTCTGAGCGTTCATGCCAACAGACCCACTCCGGAGCAGCGATGCGTATCGCCAATCTCAAGGGACGCCTGGTCCTCGTCGACGCGTCAGAGGACGCATACGACGTCCAGGAACTCACGAGCGGCCAGTTCGGTCCGGATCCGCAGGCCGTGTACGGACGCTGGCCCGAGTTCCGGGACGCCGTGGCACGGATCGATCTCCATGACCACGATGCCGTTGCGTTCGACCGAGCCGATCTCGGTGCGCCCGTCCCGGCACCACGTCAGATATTCGCCATCGGTCTGAACTATCTGGACCATGCAGCCGAGTCCGGTTTCACGCCTCCCGAGGCGCCCGTGGTCTTCACCAAGTTCCAAAACTGTCTCACGGGGCCCCACGGTGCCATCACGCTCCCGGCAGAGGGGAAAGTCGACTGGGAGGCCGAGATCGTCGCAGTGATCGGCCGTCACGCCCGCAACGTGGCCGAGTCGCAGGCTTGGCATTACGTAGCCGGTCTCACTGTCGGGCAAGACCTCTCCGAGCGCATGATGCAACTGACCGGACAGCCGCCGCAGTTCTCTCTTGGCAAGTCGTTCCCCGGTTTCGGACCCATGGGGCCATGGGTGGTGAGTGTCGACGAGTTCGACGACCCGGACGACATCGAAATCGAGTGCTTCCTTAACGGAGAGCCGGTTCAGAGGTCCCGCACCCGGAATCTCATCTTCTCCATTCCCGAACTCATTGCCCGTCTGTCCGCCGTTCTGCCCCTGGAGCCAGGAGACATCATCTTCACGGGAACCCCGGCAGGCGTGGGCTTCGGCCGAACTCCGCAGAGATGGCTGACTGCGGGTGACGAGCTGGTGAGCAGTGTGCGGGGGATCGGTGAGTTGCGCCACACGTTCGTCACAAGCGGTTAGCGCCGAATCGTCAAATTCGAAGGATGTGCCACGTGACATTGCATCGCTTGACTTCTGTTGTGATGGGAGTCCCCAACCCGGAAGAGACGGGTGCTTACTACGCAGAATTCGGGCTGTCCGACGTCGGCGGCGGGTGGTTCGCAACTCGAGATGGCGGCCGGCAACTACGACTCGTACGTTCCCGCACACGATGTCTGGTCGAACTCACCATCGGCGTCGACGACTCGGACGACCTGACTGCCGCGGCGAACCGGCTGCTGGCTCTCGGAGTGCGCTCCGACCGCACCCTGACCGCGCTAACCGCACGAGACAGGGCGACGGGCGTGCGCGTCGTTCTCGAGATCGCTCCGAAGGTGCAGCAGCCTCCGGTGCAGCCGGCGACCCACAACGGCCCCGGATACTACGAGCGCGTGGGCGAACGTGCGCCGGGAGTACTTCGCCTGGATCGTGTACAGCCGCGGAAACTCGGTCACGTGGTCATGGGTTCGGTGGACGTCGAGGCCACGATGCAGTTCTTGGTATCCGGCATTGGCTTCAAGATCAGCGACTACATCAAGGCCGAGGGTACATTCCTGCGGTGCTCCGAGGATCACCACAACCTTCTCGTGTGTGACCCCCGGGAGCAGCATCCGTCCAGCGGCCATTCGGGGCGAGCGTATATGTACCTGCCCAGGCACTCCTCTTCTGGTCACGCACGCATGGCCCAGGGACGCTGCTTGACCGCTGCTTGCCCATGCCCCCGCCGGAACCGAATCAGGCGGCACAAGAACAACGTAGGGAGCGCTTCACCCGTTCCAGGCTCACGAAGGCGCGTGGCCCCGCCGACCACCCCGGCCGCGCCGACTGGGCCGCCGCCGATAGCCACCCTTACCCGGCACAGGAGGCGACCGTGCCCCGCAAGACCAGCCGCACGCTCTACTCACGCGCGGACCTGCGCAAGGTTCACGGCATCAGCGAGCCGACGCTTCAGAACTTGTGGACCGACCGGGAGAACAACGGGCACCCGCCCGTCGCGGAGACCATCGACGGCGTCATGCACTGGGACGGCGACGTATGGGCGGCGTGGCACCACGAGCTTCAGCGGCAGCGCGCCGCAGCCAGCACCACCAACTCGCCGAAGCTCGACGGCGACCCCGAAGAGATGGCCGGCCCCGCCGAACCCGCGAAGATCTGCGGGTTCGCCGACTCCACCACCGTCTCCCACTACGTCAAGAACTCGCCGGAGGGGTGGCCAGAACCGGACGACTGGGACGAGCATCCGACCCGGCGGCGTCCTAATACTCCTGTCAGATTTTGTGTCCTGAGCTGCCTCTTTTTCGGTAGTGGCAGCGACGGGCTGTGGCTTGGTGGCGTCTGTGCCAGTGGGACCAGCTCAGGGCGTGGAGGCGTCTGTCCTGGTGGGGGCGGGGAGGCGGCAGGAGACTGTCCAGCAGGCGCCTGATCTCTGCCACGGTGAGCGGAGCGAGGGCCGATCCGTTTCTGCTGCCCCCCTTGCGTCACCGTCTGCCTGGGTGGCGAGGGCGGTCAGGAAGGCGTGGGCGAGCATGGCCAGGGTGATGTGTCGGTACCAGCCGAGGTAGCGGCGAACCTCGTACTCGTCCAGGCCGCACTCGTTCTTCGCAGCTTGGAAGCATTCCTCGATGGCCCATCGGCTGCCGGCGATCCGGACCAGTTCGGCGAGCTCGATGCCGACGGGTGCGTGGGCGAGGTAGTAGGCGAGTTCGGCGGGGTCGGACAGGCTGCGGCGGGCCATCACCCAGCGGTGGTGGGTCGGCGGATCGGGGTCGAAGATCAGGTTGGCGGGCAGTTTGGCCGCGGCCCAGTCATAGATCCGTGGCCCCTTCGCTCCGTCGCCACAGGACAGCCGCTGCCAGGCACCACCGGGTGCCTCGTCGATGAGCTGGTCGATGCGCCAGATTCCGGCCAGGGACTTGATCTGCTGGGACTTGGGCACGGCGACCACGTAGCCGACGTCGAGTTGCTCGAGCAGGCGGCCAAAGTGCCAGTCCTGGCCGTAGGCCTCGTCCGCGGTGACCCAGGCGGCGGGCAGACCGGCGGCCAGGCAACGGCGCACGATGTCCCGGGCCAGTTCCCCCTTGGTCGCGAACGTCCGCTCATCGGGGATTTTCGCCGCCCGGCAGCGCTCGCGGTCGGACGTCCAGGACTTGGGCAGTAGAGTTCCCGGTCGGCCAAAGACCGTCCCGAGCCGGTCGCGTAGGCGGCGAACACACCGATCTGGCAGTTGTCGATCTTTCCCGAGGTGCCCGTGTACTGCCGACCCACCCCCGCCGACGTGCTGCCCTTCTTGATGAAGCCGGTGTCGTCGATGATCAACACCCCGCCCGGGCCAAGCCGTTCGGCGACATAGGCCCGGACATCGTCCCGGACCGCGTCGGCGTCCCATCGGGCGCCGTTGAGCAGGTGCTGCAGACCTGCCGGGTCGCGGTGGCCGGCCCACTCGGCCAACTGCCAGCTGTTCTTGCGTCCCACCGGCGCCAGCAGGCCGCGGACATAGTCCCGCATCCGCCGGCGCAGATCCACCCGTGCAAAGCGGCCCGCCACCCGAGCGAACACCGACTCCAACTCACCCTGCCACTGGTCGGCTTCGACCATCGCCTCCATACCCGGACAACGACAACCACCAGCTCAGGACACGAAATCTGACTGGAGTACTAACAACGGCTAACACAATGAGCTCAGTCGCCGGAGGGTGATGAGGCAGCAGGCGAGTTTGAGGAACGCTTCATGGATGTCGGCCCGCCGTTCCCAGCGGATCAGCAGGCGTCGGAATCCGTGCAGCCAGGCGAAGGTCGGCTCGATCACCCACCGGTAGGTGCCCAGGCCGGTTCCGTGGCGGGTGCCTCGGCGGGCGATGGCGGGCACGATGCCGCGGGCGCGGACCTGGTCGCGGTAGATGTCGTGGTCGTAGCCTCGGTCGGCGAGCAGGGAGTCGGGCTTGCGGCGGGGACGCCCGACCCGGCCGCGGACCGGCGGGACCGCGTCGAGCAAGGGCAGCAGCTGGGTGACGTCGTTGCGGTTGCCGCCGGTGAGAGTACCGCGAGCGGAGTGCCGTGCCCTTCGCTGATCAGGTGGTGCTTCGAGCTGGCCCGGCTCCGGTCGACTGGCGACGGGCCCGTGTGCTGCCCCCTTTTAACGCCCTGACGTGGGAGGAGTCGACCACGCAGCGGGACCAGTCCAGCCGCGAGGCCGCGTTGAGCTCAGCGAGCAGGACCTCGTGACGTCGCTGCCACACTCCGGCCTTGTTCCAGTCCCGCAAGCGTCGCCAGCAGGTCATGCCCGGGCCGAAGCCCAGTTCCTTGGGCAGGTACTCCCACTGGATCCCGGTGTGCAGGACGTACAGGATCCCGCACAGCACGTCCCGGTCGGGCAACGGCTTGCGGCCTGGGTAGCGGAAGCGCCGCTCGCGCTGCGGCAGCAGCGGCTCCAAGCGGTCCCACAGCGCATCCGACACGATCCACGGCGACGTCTCCACACCGGACCGAATGCTCAACTCCCGCCTCGGACACGGCCACAGCACCGATGGGCGGTGATGTGCGTGCCCGCCACGTAAGCCAGGGTCGCCCACGGGCCGACCCAGAGTGCAGCACCGAGGGCGTTGAAGACGAGGAAGCGGCGCCAGGGCATGCCGCTGGTGCCCGCGATGATGCCGTTGAGCTGGCGCAGTCCTTCGATGAAGCGGGCGCCGGTGACGATCTCGCCGCCATGGCGGGTGAAGAACTCCTCGGCCGCCTGGAAGCGTTCCGGGGTCAGGAACACGTAGCGGCCCCAGCGGTGGACGAAGGCGCGTCCGCCGTGTGGCCGATCAGGTAACCGATGTTGTCCCCGATGACGGCGGCGGCGAACGCGATGGACGCCACGGCCACGATGTTCAGCCGCCCTGCCCCGGCGTAGATGCCGGCGGCGATCAGGATGGTCTCTCCCGGGGCGGGGACTCCGAAGTCCTCCACGGGGACCGGGGGCATGCCTTCACCGTACGCGGCCACCGAACCCGCGCGTCGGTCAGCAGGGCAGGTCGAGGGTGACGGCGGTCCCGAGCCCGGTGTTTTCGGCGCGTGCGGTGCCGCCGTGTGCGGTGGCCACGGCGTGGACGAAGGCGAGTCCCAGTCCGGAACCTTCGCTGGTGCGGCTGGCCTCGGCGCGGGCGAAGCGGTCGAACGCCCGGGGTAGGAACTCCGGCGGGAAGCCGGACCCCTCATCCGTGACACGCAATCGAAGCGCGCTGTCGTGGACGGTGGCAGTGAGGCGGACGGTCCCCTGTCCGTGGCGGAGTGCGTTGTCGAGCAGGTTGCCGATCGCGGGCCGCAGCCAGCGGGCGTCGACGTCGACGGTCGCGCGGGCGGCGTCGACGATCAGGGGCCGCCCCGCCCGCTCGGCGGTGCGCCGATGCGGGGCGACGGCGGCTTCGACGAGGTCGGCGAGTTCCACGGGGGCACGGGTGATGTGCTGGGTGCTGTTGAGTTCCTCCAGGTCCAGCAGCGCGTTGGAGAGGTCGATCAGGCGCTGGACCTCGGCGTCCACGGAGCGCAGGGTCTCGGTGAGTTCCCCGGCCGAGCGGGGGCGGTGCAGGGCGACGTCGACCTCGGCCCGGAGCAGCGACAGCGGGGTGCGCAGTTCGTGGCTGGCGTCCGCGACGAACCGGCGCTCGCGTTCGGCGGACTCCGCTAGGCGGTCGAGCATGTGGTTGAGGGTGTGGCCGAGGCGGGTGATCTCGTCCTCGTGGTCGGCGGGCACGTCCAGGCGCAGGTTCTGGACGCCGTCCGCGAGAGTGGCGGCCCCGCTGCGATAGCGCTCGACGGGGCGCAGGGCGGCGCGGGCGGTGCGGTAGCCGACGTAGGAGGCGGCGATGAGGGTCAGGCCGGAGGCGATGGCCAGTTGGGCGAGGAGTTCGCGCAGAGCCTCGTCGCGGTGGCCGCGCCGGACGGCGGCGATCACGATCCGGGTCTGTCCGTCCGCCGTGACGCGTTTCGCCTGGAGGCGCAGGGTGCCGGGGGTGATCGGGAGCAGGGAACCGACGTCACGCCGGACCGTGGCGCCACGCGTGACGGCGCGGAGTTCGGCGGAGGTGAGCAGCGGCTGGTGTCGGAGGGCGTCGCTTGAGCGCAGGACGCGGCCGTGTGCGTCGAGGACCTGCTGGAGGCTGCCGCTGGGGCCGGGAGGGAGCCGGGTTCCGGTGCGCACCGCCTGATCGAGACTGTGCCGGTAGGTTGTCAGGTCATCGTTCAGCTGCTGGTCGAGGGCGGTCCTGACCCGCCAGTAGACCAGTCCAGCCGCCCCGCTCAGCACCAGGGACATGGTGATGGCGACGGCCAGCACGAGGCGCGTGACGACGGGCAGCCGCCGGAACCACGGCCGCAGTCGGCCGGGCAGGGTCATGGGGCGGTCTCCAGGCGGTAGCCGCGTCCGCGCAGGGTCGTGATCGTCGTACGGCCGAAGGCCCGGTCGACCTTGGCGCGCACCTTGGAGACGTGGACGTCTATGGCGTTGCTGCGCAGGTCGGTCTCGCCGTCCCAGACCTCGTCGAGCAGCTGCAGGCGGGTGACCACGCACCCGGCGTTCGCCATCAGCACCCGCAGTACGTCGAACTCCCGCCGCGACAGGTCGAGCTCGGTGTCTCCCCGCCAGGCGCGCTGCTGCTCGGGATCGAGGACGAGGTCGCCGACCTTCAGGCGCCCGGAGTGCTCGGGACGGCGCCGGGATATCGCGCGGAGCCGGGCCAGCAGCTCCTCCATGGCGAACGGCTTGACCAGGTAGTCGTCGGCGCCGGCGTCAAGCCCGGCGACCCGCTCGCTGATCGCGGCGCGCGCGGTGAGCAGGATGACGGGGATGTGTATGCCTTCGGCGCGCAGTGTCCGGCACACCTCGACCCCGTCCATGCCCGGCAGCATGACGTCGAGGACCACGGCGTCCACGCGCGGGTCGCGGGCGGCGGCGAGACCGGACGGTCCGTCGTAGTGGCCCTCGGCGCTGTGCCCGGATTCGGTGAGGTAGCGGACGACCAGGTCCGTGAGGCGGGTCTCGTCGTCGACGACCAGGTAGTGCATGCCGGCCAGGCTAGCCGCCCGCGCAGGTGTCCGGATTCCAGGTGCCGGGGGCTTCATGGTCTGTTCATGTGACTTCCCTACCGTCGTTCACGTCGCGGTGCTCCGCGGACCGCGACCGGTCCGCCGTTCCCACGCGCCGGGACGGAAGGGACAGATATGCACGCACTGGTGCTCGCCGCCAAGGGCATCGCCGGCCACATCGCTCCGATGGACCTGATGACCCGCGGCGGTGTCGATGTCATCGCGCTGCTGGTCATGGTCGGTTGGCTCTACCGGCGCCGCCCCAGCGCCCCGGCGATGCCGCTGGTGCTGGCCGCGCTGAACATCGGCCTGTTCGCCGCGATGAGCACGATCAGCGCCGGGAAGTTCCCGGCCGGGGTCGGATTCGGCCTCTTCGGCATCCTCTCCCTGGTCCGGCTGCGCAGTGCGGCGTTCACTCTACGCGACGTGGCCTACACCTTCGTGACCCTGGTCATCGCCCTGTGCACGGGTCTGCCGCACCGGCAGATGTGGCTGGTCGCCGTACTGGACGCCGTGGTGCTGCTGGCGGTGTTGCTGGTCGACGACCCGAAGTCGTACGAACCACCGACCCGGACGGTCAAGCTCACCCTTGACCGGATCTACCCGGAGCCCGCGCTCATCGCCCACGACGTGGCGCTCCGCTTCGGGCAGGCGCCGCTGTGCGTGGTCGTCGACGAGGTCGACTACGTCCGCGAGACCACTCGGGTCTCCGCCCGCTACCCCGCTCAGCCCGGGGAGCCGACGGCTGCCCCGGACGCCGAACCGCGCGAGCAGGTGACGGTGTCATGACCTCCGCGTCCTCCTTCGCCGTCGGACTGGGCCTTTCGGCACTGCGCGGCGCGACACTGGCCGAGGTCGACGTGGCCGCAGCCCTGCAGCACCGCACCGACCGCAAGTACCTCGTCCCGCTCGACCGAGCCCGCCACCTCGTCGCCGGGCTCGCCGACAGCCACCGCGTCCTGGACCTGGCCGGCCGTCGTACGACGAGCTACCTCAGCACCTACTTCGACACCGAGCAGCTCGCCGCATGGCGGGCCCATGTGCAACGGCGTCGCAGACGCTGGAAGGTACGCACCCGCCTGTACGCGGAGGACGGGCTGTGCCGGGTTGAGGTGAAGACCAAGGACGGCCGCGGCGCCACGGTCAAAAACGCCCTCAAGGTCCCGGCCACCGCGTACGGCGAACTCGACGCGCAGGCAGCCGAGTTCGTGGAACAGGTGCTGGCCGCATCCGGCATCCCCGTCACGGCCAAGGAACTGGCCCCCGCCGCAGAGGTCCGCTACGTCCGCGCAGCCCTCGCCGACCTGGACCACGGCACCCGCGTCACTCTCGACGGCGCACTCACCTGCCACCACGGCGACCGCACCGCCGCGCTTGATTCCGGCCAGGTGCTCGTCGAGACCAAGGGCGGGGTCCGGCCGGCCCCGGCCGACCGGCTGCTGCTGAACCTGGGCGGCAGGCCCGTCTCCCTCAGCAAGTACGTCATCGGCCAGTCCCTGCTCACCCCCGGCCTCCCCGACAACGACGTACGCCGCCTCGCTCGCACCCACTTCACCACTGGGGCGAGCACGGTACCGCTCTACGAAAGGATCCCCGCCGCATGAACGTGCTGCGCGGCATCACATGGCCGTACGCCCTGATCGCACTGCTCGCCGTCGCGGCCGTCGCCGTCGGAGTGGTACGACCGCAGCTGGTCTCGGCCGCCACCGGCGGCTCCGCGAAGAAACCCGGCGCGACGGCGCTGATCAAGCAGAACCCGCCGCCCACGCTGTTCACCGACGCCGAGATCGCCCCGATCGGCAAGCAGGCCGCGGCCCAGCACAAGAAGGCGGATGCCCTCTTCGCGCAGTGGGAGAAGGCGCATGGCACCACCCGCGACGACAAGGCGTTCGCCGCTTGGGCCGCGCAGCAGGCCCCGGCACCGCCCACGGCGAAGGAGCGGACCGCCGAACTCCGTGCGGACCAGCAGCTCGCGAAAACCCGCACGGCAGCCGGCAAGAAGGCCGCGACCTGGCTGGAGCTCTACGGCAAGAAGGACATCTGGAAGCTCTACCTTCACGACCAGCGCGAACTGATCCCCACCGCGCAGGGCACGGCCGAGAAGGCCGAGCTCAAGGCGGCCCTGAAGCTGGCCAAGACGATCAGCGACCAGCTGGCCGCCAAGGACAAGCAGCCCGCCCCGTTCGTCCTGGACCCGACCCTCCGCCCCGACAAGCAGGTCAAGCCGGGCGCCAAGGGGCCGTACTCCTACCCCTCCCGACACGCGGCCCGTTCCGCCGCGGCCGTCACTCTCCTCAGCGCCCTCTCCCCGCACCGCGCCGAGGACTACGGGTGGATGCAGGACGAAGTCCTCTATTCCCGCCTCTACATGGCCGGCCACGTCACCAGCGACCTCACCGCCGGCACCCTGCTCGGCGACCTGATCGGCGACTACGAACTCGCCGTCAACGGACACTGAGATCGCTGAGGACCCGGCGATCTGCCCGCCCCGCGACTCACGTGGGGCGGGCAGACGAACGTGGGTAAGTGCACACATCAGCATGTTGATTCTCTGTAAGCCCTTAGCTGAGCCGCGACCTGTGTCACATGAATCGTTGAAGTCCTGCGCGTGGAAACGTACCCAGCAAGGAAGACGCCCCGCCGAGCCACGCTCTGCTTTCCTGCAGATCGCGAGGCGGCTATGTGTCCTTGGAGTCGTCGTAAGGCCAGAGGGGCGTCCCTCTGACGCGGTGTGTCCGCGGCACGATGGCGTCCCGCCGAGTGGTGTAGCCGGTCGCGAGTCGTGAACGCGCGGGTATCTGTCCGGGGCGTGCACCCGTTGGTGGTGACTGCTCCCGGAACAAGGGGCAGGCCACCGTGCAAGTCTCCCTGAGGAACGGGAAGTTCGACCGGAGGAGAGCGCAGGATGGCCTTGTGCCAGTTTGATCTGATGCGGCTGCTGGAGTAACTCCAGCTCTATACGGAGAGAGCGCCGTGCGCCATGGGGTGAACTGCAGTGATGGATGGCCGAGAGATTTATCAAAACCATGGTCACGCACGGTTTCGACGCGGGGAACGATGAAATGGATTTGCATCTCCCCGAACTGCACACCAATAGATGATATCCTGACATTCTCGCAGGTCGGCAATAAATGACAGGAAAAAAGTATGAGCCGTCCGCTCGCCCTCACTCGTGAGATGCTGGAAACAGTGTTTGATCCGGCTGAATTGATTGTTGCGTCGGAAGGAAACCTACCCGCTATCGGCGATCCCGACGCCAGGGAAGTCCTGGGAACGCTGGGAATTCCGGTCTGGGGCAATCCGTGGTTCGATATAGACGCTGAGCTGGCAGAGCGGTTCGGACGCGTCGAGGATTGGGATGGCAAACTCACCGACCGTTACGCCGTCGTCCCAACGGGAGCAGACAAGTGGATCAGTTTGGGCATGATCCCCTATGACGGTCTCGCCTTCGATCCTGGCACTGGCACGGTCTACTGCCTGCCCGACGACTCCGAGATCTACCTGTGGAACAGCTCGCTCCGGTCTTTCGTGCACTTCCTGTACCTCCTCCAACTGGAACGCCCGCACTTCGACGCGCAATGGGAAAGCGAGATCGAGGTGCCTTACGACCCCGAGGCCGCACAGGTCCGAGTCCGGAGGGCCATGATGTCCGTGGATCCGGAAGCCCTGGAGAACCCCGATTCCCGCTGGCACGGGGTCCTCACGTACATCGTGGATCCCGAACACCACTTCCTTTGAGGACCCTTGTCTGCGACCCGGCGCTCGGCGAGGACGCTGCCCTTCGACCTCGCCGACCGCGCCGCCACCGCGCATGCCCTCGACGCCGTCCTTCGCGGCGGGGCCGTCGATGCCGTGGTCAACAACGTCGGAATCGTCCGCCCCGCTCCGCTGCCCGCCGTCGGCCTGGACGTCCTGCAGGCCGTCTACGACCTGAGGGTCCGCACCGCCGCACAGCTGACGGGCGGGCGAGTTCGCCGCCGAGGGGGTCACCGTCGATTCGGTTGCTCCCGGGCCGACCGAAACCGAGCTGTTCCGTGAGAACGCCCCGCCCCGCAAAGCTCCCCGTGTCCTGCTCGACCGGGACACGGGGCGCTTGGCTGTCGGGTCAGTTGACGCTCTGTCCGCCGTCCACCATGACCGACTGCCCAGTGACGAAGGAGGCCCGGTCGGACAGGAGGAAGAGAACCACCTGGGCGACCTCGTGCGCCTCGCCGACGCGGCCGAGAGGGATGTTCTGCCCGTGCGGGTGGTACTCGGAGCCGTCCTCCTTCTTCGTGATGCCGCTCTCGGTCAGAGGTGTGCGGATGACGGTCGGGTTCACGGTGTTGACCCGGATCGCGTCGGGCCCGAGTTCCACCGCCGCCGCACGGGCGAGTGCCGCGACGCCGCCCTTGCTGGCGCTGTAGATGGAGATGCCCGGGGTGCCGAGTTCGGCGAACACCGATCCGTTGACGACGATCGCCCCGCCCTCGCCCTGGCGCTTCATCTGATCGGCCTCGGCCTGCAGGGAGAAGAACGTGCCCTTCAGATTGCCGTCCATCAGGTGGTCCCAGGCCGCCTCGTCCAGCTCGGTCAGCGGGCCCACCGCGGCGGTACCGGCGTTGTTGAAGGCCACGTCGACGCGGCCGAAGTGGTCAACCACCTGCTGCACCACTGCCCTCGCGCCGCCGAAGTCCGTGGCGTCGGCCTTGACGAACAGCGCCTCGCCGCCGTTCCGCGTGATCTCATCGACCACGTCCTGGCCCGCGTTCTCCCGGCGCCCGGTGATCGCCACTTTGGCACCCTCCTGTGCGAACAGGAGCGCGCTGACTCGGCCGATCCCGGATGTTCCCCCGGTGATCAGAGCATCCTTGCCGTCCAACATTCCCATGGTTCTTTTCCAGTCCGTCCAGTAATTCGCTACATGCCACATATGGAGCTGGCTTCGAAATCGGTGCCGACTTTCCGGCCAGGTGCCAGGCCCCGCGTTGGGGTCCCGAGCGGTTACAGCGTTCGCTTCTTCGCCGGGATTCCGTGAAGGCCATAGGCCGTAGCGATAGCCGGTATAAGCGTCGTCCGCCGTCTGGAGAATCTGTCGGCAGTCAGTCCGTTCGGCTGACTGCACACAGCTCCGGCCTTTCCGGCCGGCGCTCTGCCCCGGAGCGCTTGCGGGACCCCGTTGCCGGTGATGCTGTGGATGTGCGGCGGCCGTACCTGCCCCTCTCTGAGACGGAAGGAATCGCCATGACGTCTGCATCCCTGGAGGGGAAGGTCGTGCTCGTGACCGGGGCAACCAGCGGCATCGGCGCTGCCGCAGCGCAGGCGCTGGCCGGGCGCGGCGCGCACGTGCTGGTGGCCGGGCGTGATCCCGCCCGCGGCGAGAGGGTCGTAGGCGCGATCCGGGAGCGTGGCGGGAAGGCGGACTTCGTGAGCGCCGATCTGCGCGACGCCCAGGCGGTGCGACGGCTTGCGCACGACGCCCTGCGGCTGGGCGGCGGCCGGGTCGACGTGCTGGTCAACAACGCGGGCGTCTACCCCTTCGGGCCGACGAAGGACACGGATGAAAGCCTCTTCGACGCGGTGTACGCGCTCAACGTCAAAGCCCCGTTCTACCTGGTGGCCGAACTCGCCCCGGCCATGGCCGAACGGGGCGGCGGAGCGATCGTCAACGTGAGCACCATCGCGGCTGCGCTCGGGTTCTCGGGCATGGCGCTCTACGGGTCGAGCAAGGCCGCTGTGAACCTCCTGACGAAGGCTTGGGCGGCGGAGTACGGTCCGCAGGGAGTGCGGGTCAACGCCGTACAGGTCGGTCCCACGCGGACCGAGACCACCGCCGGGGCCGAGGAGGACTTGCAGAGTCTGGCCGCTCAGGCGCCCGCCGGACGGCCGGCGTCCGCCGCGGAGATCGCGGCCGCCATCCTGTACCTCGCCGACGACGCGGCAAGCAGCTTTGTGCAGGGCGCGGTCCTGCCCGTCGACGGCGGGCGCACCGCCGTCTGAGCTCATCCATTCCGCCTCGCCGTGGCGGCGATCAGCCGGTGGAGGGCTGCTCGAACGCGGCGATCAGGCGCCCCAGATCCTGCCGCCGCGAATCCGCCGGCCACACCGCCCACGTCCGACGGATGAGCGGGTGCCCGACCAGCGGCTGCCACGCCACGCCCTCGGGAATGGGCTGCGACCAGTCCGGCGGGGCCAGCGCAAAGGCCCGCCCGGCGCTGACGGCCGCCAGTTTCACCTCCGCGATCAGCCGCTGCCCCTCCGGCGCCTGTGCTCCCAGATCAAGGCCGTGGGTGCGCAGGATCGCCGTCAGCTCGTCGTACCAGGCGGGGCTGTCCGAGCGCGGAAAGGCCACCCATTCCAGCCGGGCCAGCGCGTCCAGCGCGATCCCCTCCGGACCGGACAGCTCCGCCGCCTGGTCCGCGGCCAGCAACTCGCCCAGCCGTTCACTGTCGACCAGCATCGCGTCGAACGCCTGCCCGGTCGGACGCTCCCGCAGCAGTCCAAGGTCGAGTTCGCCGGCGTGCAACCCGGCCAGCTGCTCGGACGTGGACAGATGGCGGGCCTGTACCCGGGTATCGGGGCAGGCTTCGGCCAGTTCGGTGAGGGCGGGGCTCAGCAGCCGCGAAGGGAACTCCAGCGGAATGCCGATCCGCAGCACACCGCCGCCCCCGCCGGTGTACCGGGCCATCGTCCGCAATACCTGATCGCGCCGGGCCAGCAGCGCACGTGCCTCCCCGAGCAGGGCGACACCCGCGTCCGTGGGTCGCACACCGGTACTGCTGCGCACCAGCAGCTTCACCCTCAGCTCCCGCTCCAGACCACCGACCGTCTGGGACAGCGCCGGCTGGCTGACATGCAACCGCCGGGCCGCGGCCGAGAAGCCGCCCTCCTCGACCACTGCCACAAAGGCATGCAACTCCCGCAACTCCATGCCCCCATCGCACCACGCCGAAAACGCCGGATCCACGACCGGCCACAGCCTTGGCTTATGGCGCCCATGACGTCCGGTGCCGGAGGCTGCGGCCGCTGCCATACCGACGACGGTGAGAACTCCAGACCACCCCGCGTCGTACGCGGGGCGGGGGCAGGAGCTGCGCAATGCTGCCGAGGCGTGCCACAAGGCTGCAACGGGCTGCAGATCCCAGCGCCCGCGCCACAGCCTCGCGGCCTTACGTCACTTACTGGTCGGTGGGGCCCAGGGCCAGGAAGCCGCCGTCCACGGGGAGGGTGACGCCGGTGATGTAGGCGGCGCGGGGCGAGGTGAGGAAGACGATGGCTTCGGCGATCTCGCGTGCCGCGCCAAGGCGTCCCAGCGGCACCTTCGCCCCCAGCGCCTCGAAGTCCTCCTGGCCGACCATGTTCGCCACGTTGTCGGTGTTCGTGTGGCCAGGGGCGACCGCGTTGAAGCGCACTCCACGCCGGCCGAACTCGACGGCCCAGGCGCGGGTGAACGAGTCTACGGCCGCCTTCGACGCACCGTAGACGGACGTGCCGGCCATGCCAGTCAGACCGGCGACCGTGGTGACACTGACGACGCTTCCGGAGCCCTTGGCCGCCATCTTCCCCGCCAGTGCCTGGGTGAGGAAATACGTGCCGCGCACGTTGGTGTGAAGCATGGTCTGGAAGGTGTCGAGGCCCTGTTCGAGGGTGGGGGCGAACGGGTAGGCGCCGGCATTGTTGACCAGGATGTCCACCTCACCTGCCTCGTCGGCCAGGTGTCGGACCGAATCCAGATCGCTCAGGTCTGCGGGGATGAACCTCGCCTCGCCGCCGACGGCCTCGATGGCCGCGACGGTCTGAGCGCCCTTGGCGGCATTGCGGCCGGAGACGATGACGGACGCGCCGTCCTGGGCCAGGAGGAGAGCCGTCTCGCGACCGATGCCGGACGTGCTGCCGGTGACGAGAGCGGTCTGATTCTCGAACTGCATGAGAAGCACCTTTCCGCAGGACCGGTACGGCCCCGCAGGCATTGAGTACGAAATATGTCGTGCCTGCTCTCAGACGCTTTCCGGTTTCCGGCAAGCTGACCCTCAGAGTAGTCCAGCATTTCCAACTGCTGGCCTCTTCGCAGAATTTCCGGCCGCGATCGTTCCTGCTTTTGCCCGTCATAAGAAGTGCCTTCGTCATAAGAAGTACCTTCATTCGTCACGGAACGCGTCGAAGTTTCTGCCCACTCGGCATCCGGAATGTGAGGGTTGAACGGGAGTGCGGGTGGTACGCGTTCCGGTCATCGCGGTCGCTGACGCGCGCCGCGTGGACGGCGCCCGGCAGGCCGTCACCGGCCGTCTCGATACCGACGGCGTCTTTGCCCGCCGCAACCGCTACGTCACCGACTGGGACGACTCCGGACAGGCCCGGTGGGTCAAGTCCATCGGCGCCGACCTCTTCCGTGGCCACGGCCGCCTCGACGGCCCTCGACGCGTCACCGGCACCCGTGATGACGGCACACGCCAGACCCTCACCGCCCGGCATGCGGTGGCCATCGCCACCGGCATCGGCCGAATCTCCCCGGCGTCCCGGGCATCCAGGAGACCCGGCACTGGACCAACCGGCACGGCACCGACTCCAGCACCGTGCCCACCCGGCTCGCCGTCATCGGGGGCGGCGGGGCCGGCGTCGAGATGGCCAGCCTGGTGAGCGAGTCGTGCCCACCCCAAGAGCGGTCAGAACCCTTCCGCTGGCCGCTCTGAGCACCGAAGTTGGTCGCCCCGAGCCAAAAGCTGAGGGGTTGATCGGTCGCTGGGAGTAGGTCCTGCGCCTCAGGCGCGCTTCGCGCCTGCTTGGCTAGGGTCGGTCCTCATGGAGACCACAGGAACCGTTCGTCGCCAGACGGCGGAGCGTATGCGCGACGCTCTGGCGCGGCTCGTTTCCGAGCGGGATGTATGGGTGTCGACGGCTCACCCTGATCACGGGCCGCACCAGGTGCCGCTGTGGTTCTTGTGGGACGGGCGAGCCGTGTGGATGTGCACCAGCGCGACTTCCGTGACTGCGCGAAACGTCCGCAAAGAGCCGCGCGTTCGCCTGTCGCTGCCGGACACCTTCGACGTGGTGCTCCTCCAGGGTGAGGCGGAGTGCTTCCCGGACCAGAAGGTGCCCGGAGGCGCAGCGGAGGCGTTCGCCGACAAGTTCGGCTGGGATCCACGCGCGGAACAGGGTTCCTTTCTGTATGTACGCGTGGTCCCGAGGACTGTGCACGCTTGGCGCGGCGAGCCAGAACTACGCGGGAGAGTCATCATGCGCGACGGGATGTGGCTGGAATAATGGCCGTCCCTCGCCGACGCGCCTCCCTTGGATCACGATCTACAGCTGGAGTACTGGAAGCGGGGAGAGGGATGGGTGTGGGCCGACCGCTTAGGGCCTTTGCTTCGACCTCCAACCCCCGACACTGAGTAACGCAAAGCCCTCAACGCTGAGCGACGGCACCTGTACGGTGAGTGGATGCCTCTTCGTCGCCGTCCCGAGGCCGCACGCAGCGGGAAACCGGTCGATTCAGCCCGGGACGAGCTGGGCGACGCGGTGTGGAAACTGACGTTCGCCCGAGGCTGGGAAGACGTCCGGCGCGCGCTCGACGAACACCCGGAGCTGCTGAGTGACACGGGTGTGGAGCTCTTCGAGTATCTGGCCGAACGGCTGCGGGAGGACGGAGAACCCACCGGGAGCCGTCTCTACAACCAGTACCTCGACCTTCTGGTGCTGGCCCGCCACATCGGCGTCGAGGCCGCGATCGCAGAGATGAGCGGCGACGACCTCTCGCCCGAACTGCGGGCCGCCCTTGCCTCCTTGTCCCAGGCGCCGACGGCCGCCTGCGACCCGCCGGGGCATGTCGCGCGCATCCGGCGTGCCCTGGAGTCGGCCTCCCCGGACAGCGCGCCGAACGTGTGGCGCTCGCTGCAGGGAATGCTCGGCGACGCCCTGCTCGGCGACCGGACGGGCGATCGCGCCCAGAACGTCGAGGACGCGCTCGACGCGCTCGGGGCATCCCTGTCCCGGCAGTCGAGGACCGCCCGGCCGATCCTGTGGGCCTTCACGATGAACGACCTGGCGAGGGCGCACATGGAGCGGGTGCGGGGCAACGCGGAGGAGAACGCCTCGCACGCGCGCGCCGCCTTCCGGCAGGCCGTCGAGATCTTCACCGACGACGCGGGGCCGCGGATCATCGCGGTGGAGACGGAGCGGACCCTCCTGCTGCTGGCGACCGGCACGCACGCCGAGCTGCGCCGCGCGATCGACATCCTCCGCAGCCTGCTCAACCATCTGCACGGCATCTTCCCGGTCGACAGCGTGGTCGACCTTCCCCGGCTGGCGCGATGCGTCCACGAGGTACGTCTGTCGCAGGCAGACGAGGCAGACGAGGCAGACGAGGCAGACGAGGCAGACGAGGCAGACGAGGCAGACGAGGCAGACGAGGCAGACGAAGCAGACGAAGCAGACGAGGCAAACGAGGACGTCAAGGACGTCAAGGACGTCAAGGACGTCAAGGACGTCAAGGACGTCAAGGACGTCAAGGAGGACACGGCACGGTCCACCGACGTGTCCTCGCCTCAGCGGGGAGAGGCCCTCGCCCTGCTCGGCAGCGCCTTGTGGAGCTACCACGACCGCGTCCGGGATCCGCGAGCCCGGGCCCGGGCCATGGACGCGCTTCGGCAGGCCGCCGCTGTGCTCCCGCCCGACTCCCCCCTTCTCGCCGACTGTCTGACCACGCTCGCCGAGGGCCTCTACCAGCAACACGTGGAGAGCGGTGACCGAGGAGACCTGGACGAGGCGATCGCACTGGCCGACCGGGCCACATCACTCCTCCCGAGCGACTCACCGCTACGCCCGGCGTTCCTCCTGCGGCTGAGCAACTACCAGCGGGCTCGGTACGTCGCCGACGACGACCCGCGTGACCTGGAGGCCGGCCTGGAGGCACTGCGGTCGGCCGAGGAGCTGACCCCGCCCGACGCCGCCGGCCGGCTCACGGTGCTGTGCAAACTGTCCGCGGCGCTGTCCGTACGGTACGAACGACTGCGCGACCTCGCCGACCTGGACGGCGCGATCGCCCGTGGCCGCGAGGCGCTCGGGTACACACCGGACCCGTCCCCGGTCCGCGCCGCCGTGCTCCGAGACCTGTCCTCCGCGTTGCAGAGGCGTCACGTGCACACCAGTCGGCCGGCCGATCTCGACCACGCCATCGAGGCCGCCCGGCAGGCCCTGGCCCTCACCCCCGCCACGGCACCGGATCGCGCGGTGTCCCTGTTGGGGTTGGGTCACGCGCTGAACGCCCGCTACGACCTGACACAGCGGCCTGACGACCTCACCGACAGCGTCACGCTCATCGAGCAGGCCGTGGCGCTCTGCCCGCCCGGGACGGCCTTCCGGGAGGCCGCGTTGAGCACGCTCAGCATGGTCCTGCGCGACCGCTATTTCCGCGACGGCGACCTTGCCGACCTCGCCCGGTCCGTGGAACTGGCCCGCGCCGCACTCGCCCTGTCACCACCCGGCGCTACTGGCCGATGGGTGCACCTGACGGGTCTCGGTGTCGCGCTGCGCCACCTGTACACCCGTAGCGGTGCGCTGTCCGACCTGGACGAGGCGATCGCGCAGTGGAGGGAGGCGCTCGAGGACGACTTGCCCGACGAGTCTCTCCTGCCAGTGGCTCTCGGCGGTCTCGCCGTCGCGCTCTTCGACCGTCATCGGCACACCGGTGACGGTGCACACCTCCAGGAAGCGATCGTGATGGCGCGCAAGGCACTGGACCTCGTCCCACCGTCGTCGGCGTCCTACCCCAATGCCACCAACCTCCTGGCTCACGCGCTGCTGGACAGCTTCCTGAGCGGGGGCGACCCCACCGATCTCGACGAGGCCGAGACACTGTTGCGCGGCGGCATCGAGGCGGACCAGGGCAGCGTGCACAGCCGGGTGTTCCTGCCCAGCTGTCTGGCGAGTGTGCTGACCTGCCGTTACGAGATCGACGCGGTGGGCCACGCGGCCGACCTGGACGAGGCGCGAGCGCTGTTCCGCCGGGCCGTGACCGCCGGGCTGGTCATCTGCCCGGACCTCGCCCGCGCCGACAGCGTGTCGTGGGGTGGGTGGGCCGTACGGCGGGAGTCCTGGAGCGAGGCGGCGGAAGCGTACGGCTACGGCTTGCGGGCGATGGAGCAGTTGTTCCGGGCGCAGCTCACCCGCACGACGAAGGAGTCACGGCTGCGTGACGCGCAAGGACTGGCTGTGGCCGCCGCGCACGCGCTGGCGAGGTCCGGCGACGCGACCGGGGCGGCGGTGGCGCTCGAACGCGGCCGGGCCCTGCTCCTCTCCGAGGCGCTCGAACGTGGCCGGGCCAGTTTGGAACAGCTCAGCGCCGCCGGTCGAGCGGACCTCGTCGAGCGCTACCGGCGTGGCAGCGCGGCCCTGGCAGCACTCGAACACCAGGCGCTCGATTCGGCGGCCGGGTCCGGCCCGGTGCCGGGACACCCGGTGCCGGCTCACGACCCCGGTCTCACCGACGCACTGCGGGCCGCCCGGGCCGACCTGGAGGCCGTCATCACCGCGATCCGGCGGGTCGACGGCTACGAGAGGTTCCTCGACCCGCCGCGCTTCGACGACATCCGGGCGGCCGCGACGACCCCGCTCGTCTACCTGGCGGCGGCGGAACGGACCGGATTCGCCCTGCTCGTCACCGGTGACCACGTCCAGGTGTGCTGGTTGCCGTCGCTGACCGAGAAGTCGCTGCGCGCGCGGGTGGAGACGTATCTGAGGGCGTACGGTGCGCGATCGAGCTGTCCCACCGGTTGGGAGAGCTGTGTGGACGAGGTCACGCGATGGCTCTGGGACGCGGTCATGGAACCCGTCGTCGCGGCCCTGGCGCCCGCCGGCCGAGCGGCGCTGGTGCCTGCGGGCCTGCTCGGCGTGCTCCCGCTGCACGCCGCCTGGCGCGAGGACGCCTCGGCACCGACCGGGCGCCGGTACGCACTCGACGATCTGCTGCTGACCTGCGTTCCCAACGCGCGCACCCGTATCGCCGCGGCGCAGCGGGCCACCACTGCCGGCCAGGAGGGACTGCTCGCGGTGGACGACCCCCATCCGGTGTCCGCGCGGCCCCTGCCGGCCGCCGGCCGCGAGGTGCGGGAGGCCCTGGGTCACTTCACCCGTACCTGCCGTCTTGGCGGTGGCTGGGCCACCCTGGCGGCGGTCCGGGACGCGCTCGGCGACTACCCGGTACTCCACTTCGCCTGCCACGGTTTCGCCGAGATCGACCAGCCCCTGGCCAGTGGGCTCCTGCTCGCCGGCGACGAGCCGCTGACCCTTCGCGACCTGCTGAAGGGCAGACCGCTCGACGCCCGGCTGGCCGTCCTGTCGGCCTGCGAGACGGCCGTGCCCGGCACTGATCTGCCCGACGAGGTCGTCAGCTTGCCCACCGGGCTGCTCCAGGCCGGTGCGGCGGGTGTCGTCGGCTCGCTGTGGGCGGTCTCCGACGCCAGCACGATGGCACTGATGGCCCGCTTCTACGCCTTGTGGCGCTCGGACGGGCTGGATCCGCCGGAAGCGCTGCGGCGGGCGCAGCAGTGGGTCCGCGACACGCCGAACGGCGCCAAGCGCGACCTCTGCTCCGGCATCGGGGAACTGAGCGGCGGTCATGTGCCGGCTACGGCCAAGCCCCTGTGGGAGCGGGCACGGGCGCATCGTTCCCCGTCCTGCTGGGCCGCGTTCGTGTACGTGGGCGAGTGAGCCGGGCCGCGGCGCACACTGTTCACATGCCGGTGTAGGTGAAGGCGGCCCAGTGGGCGGGGCCGGTGTGGGGCTGGGCCTTCTGCCACAAGCGGCGGTGCAGTGCGGGCATCCCCGGCCTCGTCACCTCCGGGATGTCCGGGAAGCGTTGCGCCTTGTCGCCGTTCGTGCTGTCGCGCACCCAGATCTGCGCCCGACGCAGCGCCTGGGCGGGCTGCAGTCCCTCCTGGCGCCAGTTCTGGTAGAAGCAGGCCACGAGGAGGGTGGTGGTGATGTCGGGTACGCGCCACAGGCTGCCGACCACCCCCGCCGCACCGGCCTCGCTCAGACCGGCCGGCAGTCCGACGGCCTGCCGCCACAGCGCCACCACCTCGTCGAGCGCGAGTCCTTCCGGGTCGGTGTCCGTCACCAGACGGGAGAACAGCAGACGGGCCAGTCCGTCCAGGGCAGCGGTGCGCGCCTGCGGGGAGACGCGGTCGGCTTCGTAGGGCACCAGCTCCAGGACGCGCCGCCATGCCTCCTCGGCATGTGCCCGTTCGGTCCCGCCACCGCCGCCCTCGAAGGCAGCGGTGGCGGCGAGGGCGATCTCCCAGGTGTCGGTGACTCCCACGGGGTGCCCCCGGATTTCCCCGAAGGTCTCGGCCACGCCGACGACACGGCAGCGGTACAGCAGCCGCGCGTGGAAGGAGAAGACGTCGGCGGTCTGCCGGTCCTGGGCGTCGGCCGCCCGCTCCTCCCGCTCCCGCAGCAGGTCCATGCTCGCGTCGCCGGTCAACTCGCCGTGTCGGCGGATCAGTTGCGCCACCTCGTCGAGGGTGTCCGCGCCGATGAGGGCGGCGAGCCGGTCGGCCGGGCCGTGCTCCGTCATCGTCCTGGGGTCCTCCTGACCTCTAGTGTGTCGGCGGGTTCGGGGGCTCGGTACCGGTGAACGTCGGACTCGTCCCGTCGAGTCCACGCAGGAGGTACGCCGTGATCCTGCGTCCCGTGACGCGCTCCTCGGCGGGATTGGCCGGCAGTGGCCAGCGCAACTGGGCGTACAGCGCGCCCCGGTGCAGGTCGAAGGAGGCTTCCAGCAGGTCGGCGAAGACCTCGGCCCTGGCGGGAACCCATACGAACGCCGCGGAGAGGGCGACGACGAGCCCGGCGGGCAGGGCCCACGGCGTCCACGGGGTGAAGGCCAGGAAGAGCAGTCCCCACACACAGGCGCCGACTGAGGTGTCCAAGGACCGGCGGGCGGCGGTCAGTTCTGCCCGTGCGATGTCTGGGAGCAGCAGCCACAGACAGGGCCAGACCACCACCGCGTCCAGACCGTACTTGTCGATGGGGCGGGTCTCGGCGGCCCGCAGGACGTTGCCGACCCGCGTGGGCAGCATGCGCGGCCCGGTCGGCAGGCGCCGCAGGCGTTTGTCGACGGACGCGTGGCGTTCCCGCTGTTCGCGTGTCGCGCTGCCGTCGTGGACCGCCCCGGCGAGGGCCTGGAACTCGTCCCCCGCAGCGCGCGCCCCGCGCGACGCTCGCTGGACCAGCCGTCGGCGGACCGGCCGCAGCGGCGCGGGCCAATAGCCCTCCAGCAGGGCGAGGACGGGCCCCGTCAGCCGGTCGACGACGACTCCGGAGGCGCCGACGGCGCAGAGCAGGGCGAGCAGCACCACCGCCTGCCCACCGGCGGGTTGCCGTCCGAGCCAGTGTGCGGGTGCCTCCCACGCGTGGGGCCCGCCTCGGGCGAGTGTCCAGGCGAGCAGCCCGCCCAGCCAGAACACCAGGGCCGGCAACGCGACCGCGGCCCATCGCTCGGCGAGCTTGCCGCCCACCCCCGACCAGAACGCCCCCATGCTCAGTGCGCCTTCAACTCGCCACCAGCCTGACTCCCGGATGATCGGGACACCCGGGAATCTCCTGCCCTACCGACGTGCGCCACCACGCGTAGGCGCCGTCCTCGGGACAGAGGTACCGCTGGGCGTCCACGGGATCGCCGCCGTGCGGATTGGCCAGCGGGGAATATCCCCTCTTGTCCCCCGAGCGCACCGCTCTGTGCTGAAGGTCCGGAGGCAGATGCCGCTCGTCCTCCAGCACGGACGCCGCCCATGCGAGCGTCGCCGGCGATTCGCCGAGCAGTTCCAGGACGGCCTCGTCGACGTCCACGCCGTCCCGTGCACGGTCGAGCAGCGCGACGATCCGCTGGTCGAACCGCGACGCGTCCTCTCCGACCAGGCCCGGAAGATATGGCCGGATGGCCCGTGCCACGTCGAGGACTACGTCATCCATCCTTGCCCCCCGCTCTCCTCGTGATGCCTTCGTCGACAGGCTGCCAGAGGGGCACCGGCATGTCGTACCGAACACGACAATGCCGCCGGATCGGGTGGGACCGCCGGCTTGCCACCCGCTTCGCATCAGCGGCCGGATCGTGGGCGACGAACTGCTGCAGCTCCTGTGGTCCGGCTGCCCTGCGAAATACCGGCGGGCCGGCCCTTGTTGCCGCAGCATGACGACGAATGCGCCGCGGCCCGGGGTGCTGCGATACACCGCCTTCTCCAGCGTCCCCGACGGCGGAAACCCCGCCGGCGTTGTTCTGGACGCCACAGCCCTGGACGACAGCGACATGCTGGCCATCGCCGCCGACCTCGGATACTCGGAGTCCGCGTTCCTGACCGCGCCCCCGGAGGGCCTCGGCGGCCAGGAGGGGCGGGCGTACAGCATCCGCTACTTCAGCCCCAAGGCGGAGGTGCCGTTCTGCGGGCACGCCACCATCGCGACCGCCGTCGCGCTCGCCGAGCGGACGGGCCCAGGGAAGCTGGTGTTCGCGACGCGCGTCGGCACCGTGCCGGTGGAGGTGGCCGAGGAGGGCGGGACGGTCAGGGCCACACTCACCAGTGTCGAGCCGCACATCGCGGAGATCGCCGACGCCGACCTCACGGAGGCGCTCGCCGCGCTCGGCTGGCCGGCCGCCGATCTCGACCCGGGCTTCCCGCCCCGGGTCGCGTTCGCCGGCGCCCGCCATCTCGTTCTCGCGGCTGCGACGCGCGAGCGTCTCGCGGATCTCGCGTACGACTTCGCGCGCCTCGAAGCCCTGATGCACCGGTTGGACCTGACCACGCTCCAGCTGGTGTGGCGGGAGTCGGCCACCGTCTTCCACGTCCGTGACCCGTTCCCCGTCGGCGGCGTCGTCGAGGACCCGGCGACCGGCGCCGCGGCCGCCGCGTTCGGGGCGTACGCCCGTGAACTCGGCCTGGTCCCCGAGGACGCCGTCCTCACCCTGCACCAGGGCGAGGACCTGGGCCGCCCTGGCGAGCTCACGGTCACGCTGCGCACGGGTGACCCGCGCGTCCGTGTCAGCGGCACAGGAACGCGCATCAGCTGAGAGCCCGCGTAGGTAAGCAGGCGCTCAGGGGCGTCGCTCCGAGTGGTCGTCCCAGCCGTGGGTGGCCCAGGCCCTTCGGATCAAGCTGCGGCCGCTGATGACCGTGTCGGCGAAGTCAAGAAGGCGTTGACGACGCTCGCGCGGCGCTCGTGGCAGCGGGTGAGGCGGTGGCACACGTTCTGCCAGGCGTGCGAGCGCTCGACATGCCGCTGCCGGCTCGCCTGGATCTGCGCCTTCATGCCCTTGTACGCGAGGCGACCGCGCTGGTTGCGGGCGGTGAGTTCGGTGCGGCGTCCTGTCCGAGTCGTAGCCGGCGTCCAAGTGCACAGTGATGTCGTCGGGCAGCGACCCGAGGTCGTCCAGCAGGTCCAGGGTGGGTGCGAGCAGCGGCGATTCGTGGTGGTTCGCGCCGCCAGGACCGTATGCGGCGACCGTACCGCGCGCACGCGGCGCCGGTGGAGGGTTTCGTAACGCGGTTGCCTGGTGGGTCGTCCGTGCGATCCCGCATGACGGCACGGGCGCCATGCTCACACCATGACTGACACCCCCCACCACAACGCCACGGAGCCGCAGCGCGGCTCCGAGCCGTCCGACGTTCCCGCAGGCGCCACCCGCAGGTCCGTCATAGCCACCCTGGGCGGCGCCACCCTCGGCGTGGCCGCCCTGGGTGTCGCCGCCACGCAGGCGACCGCCGCCGAGCCCCGATCCGCCGCCACCCGGCCCCGGCCCGCCGCCCCGCCGGCCGTCGCCTGCGTCCTCACGCCCGAGCAGACCGAGGGGCCGTACTACCTGGACCTGGAGACGGTCCGCAAGAACATCACCGAGGGCAAGGCCGGCGTCCCGCTGACCCTCCGCGTGACGGTGGTCGACGCAGCGACCTGCGCCCCGCTGCCCCAGACGGCGGTCGACATCTGGCACTGCGACGCGCTCGGGGTCTACTCCGGTTATGTCGCCGGAGGTTCCACCCCGGACACCACCTTCCTGCGCGGCGTGCAGCTGACCGACTCCGCCGGTGTCGCGGAGTTCACCACGATCTACCCCGGCTGGTACGTCGGCCGGGCCCTCCACATCCACGTCAAGACGCATGAGGGAGGCACCGTGTCCAGCGGGACCTACCACGGCGGTCACGTGTCCCACACGGGGCAGCTCTACTTCCCGGAGGCGTACAACACCAGGGTCGCCGCTCTGTCCCCATACCGGAACAACACGGCCACCCGCACGCTCAACGCGCGTGACGGCATCTACCGCAACGGCGGCTCCTCGACCCTGCTGACCCTCGCCCAGACAGGCAGTGACCTCGGCAAGGGCGTGACCGCAACCGTCGTACTCGGCATCGATCCCGCCGCCACACCCTGACGTACCCGGATGCCTGCGGTGGCCGGCCCCGCAACGGTGTCGGCCACACGCGCGTGCCGACGGCCGCTCCGCTCCTGCCGAAGCCGACCGGCGCGGTCTTCGTGGAGACACATGGCTGAAGGCGATCGTTTCGCCCCGGGGCGGTGCGGCGAGGAATCGGGGATGAGCCGGAGTCGAACATGTGAAGTGTGCGGCGCAGCGCTGATCGTGAGGCGGCACGGGGGCCGGCCGGCTCGATACTGTTCCAACGCCTGCCGGCAGCGGGCGCTGCGGCGACGGGCGGCTTCGAACCTCACGGCGCCGGTCCCGACGGCCGGTGGGAGTGGCCTGCCGCCGGCGCTCGACTCCTTCGTCGGCCGGCAGCATGAACTGTCGTGCCTGCGCACCCTGCTGAGGAGTTCGCGCCTCCTCACGCTGACCGGTGCGGGCGGGGTGGGCAAGACCCGCCTGGCGCTGGAGTTCGCCAAGGGACTACCGAAGCGCTTCGCGCGAGTCGACCTCCTGGAACTCGCCTCCCTCCAGGACGGTGCGCTGCTGACGCAGTCCCTGGCCGCCGCGCTGGGGATGGGCGAACGAGCGGGCCGGACCGGCGTCGACGTTCTGGTCAGGGCGATCGGTGGCACCTGTCGGGTGCTGATTCTGGACAACTGCGAGCATCTGGCCGAGCCGTGCGCCCGGCTGGCGGCGACCCTGCTGGGCCGCTGCCCCGGCCTGCGGATCCTGGCCACCAGCCGGGAGGCCTTGAGGGTCCCCGGAGAGACCGTGTTCCGGGTCGGCGAGCTGTCCCTGCCACCGGCCGACGCCGGAGACGATGTGACCGCCCTCCTGCAGTCCGATGCCGTACGGCTCTTCGTGGACCGCGCCGCGAGCAACTCCCCGGGGTTCACGCTCCATCGAGGCAACGGCCATCAGGTGGCCGAGATCTGTCGGCGCCTGGACGGTCTGACGCTCGCCGTCGAGCTCGCGGCCCGTCACGTCGGTGCCTTCTCGCTGAGCGACATCCTGGCAGGGCTGGACGACCAGTTCTCCCAGCTGGACCTGCTGTCCGGGGGAAGCAGAACCGGACCTCCACGCCACAGCGGGCTCGCCGCAGCGGTCGACTGGAGCCTTCGGTTGCTGGACCCGGCCGAGCAGGCGGTCTTCCGGCGTCTTTCGGTCCTCGTCGGCGGGTTCGACGTGGCCGCCGCACAGACGGTCTGCGCCGGTGACGGCATAGGCCGGCGGCAGGTCTTCCGCATCCTGTGCGCCCTGGAGGCGAAGTCACTCGTCGTACGTCTGCCGGGGGAGACGGCGCCCACACGCTTCAGGCAGTTGAGTGCCATCCGTGTCTGCGCCCTGGACCGTCTGCGCGTATCCGGCGAGCTGCACGCCACCCTGCGCCGGGCCCTCGCGTGGCTGACCGAGCTGGCCGACCGGGGCCTCGGGGACGTGTTCGCCGACCAGGCCGGCAGCCCGCTGGCGGCGGAACGGGACAATCTCGCCTCGCTGCTGGCCTGCAGCGCCGGCCACGGCGACGCCGTACGGGCGCGGCTGACACTGGAGCTGGCGCGTGTGCACTACCAGCAGGAGCAGCCGTCGGCCGCCCGTGCGCTGCTCACCGGACTGCTGCGGGAGCCCGGCGACCTGGCGCTGGCTGGGCAGGTGGCAGCGCTCGCCGCACGTGTGGCCTGCCAGCAGGCCGATCTCGATGAGGCGCTGCGCCTGGGTGAGCAGGCGGTGCGGAGCGAACGGATGCGCCGTGACGCCGCCGGACTGGCCAACGCCCTGGACGCCCGGGCGGCGGCGCGGCTGTGCCGTGGCGAGTTCGCCGAGGCCGTGGCGGATCTACGGGAGTGCCTGGAGGTCGTCGCTTCCCCTGGCAGGTCGCAGGACGCCGCCTGGTGCACCCATCACCTGGCCTGGGCGTTGCTCCAGGCCGGCGCGGAGCTGGAGGCCGACGAGCTGATGACACGGTGTCTGCCCGTTCTGCGGGAACAAGCGCCGTGGCCTCGGACCGCGGCCGCGCTGCACACCGCGGGGGCCGTACGGCTGGCCTTGGGGCAACTGCGCAGCGCGGAGAGCTTGTTCGCCGAGGTATTGCGGATCGTTCCGGGGGCCAGTTTCCACGCCCTCTACCCTGTGGAGGGCCTCGCGCTCGTGGCCGCGGAGAGCGGCGACATGCAGCGTGCGCTGCGGCTGTACGAGGCGAGCGTGCAGGCGCGGCGCCGTCTGGACACCGAGCCCGAGGCTCCCTGGCGGCACAGGATGGAACAAGCGGCGGCGCGTGCCCGGACACGGCTGTCGGCAGCGGCGCGGGAGGCTGCCGTCGCAGGTGCCCGCGGGTTGTGTGGAGAGCGGCTGGTCGCGTACGCGCTCGGGGCAGGGAGCGGCGACCACCGAACGAGGCGTGATGTGCGGGCCGGCGCCGGGCGGTTGCAGCTGACCGCAAGGGAGTCCGCGGTGGCCGAACTCGTCGCCGAAGGGATGACCAACCGACAGATCGCGGACCAGCTCGGCCTTTCGATCCATACGGTCGCCACGCACCTGGACAAGATCCGCGACAAGCTCGGCCTGCGCTCCCGCACGCAGATCGCCCTGTGGGCAGTCGCACGGACCGAGGGTGGGTACGCAGCCCGGCGGTGAGCACCGGGCCTGGCCAAGGCGTTGCCGGTGCGCACCGCTGTGAGGAACCGGCGCCGGCCGAGTGGGCCGTCCCGGTCCCGGGGCATAATGCGCCCATGGATCACGCGACCGCGCGGCAGTTCGTCGACTCCTGGGTGACGGCGTGGAACGCGCACCGACTGGACGCCGTGCTGTCGCACTACGCCGAGGACGTTTTGTTCCGGTCTCCAGTGGCCGCGCAACTGCTCGGTGGTGACGGGGTCATCCGTGGCAAGGACGCACTGCGCGCCTACTGGACGGAGGGCCTGCGGCGTATTCCTGACCTGCGGTTCGAGGTACTGGGCAGCTACGTCGGCGTGAACTGCCTGGTCATCAACTACCGCAACCAGAAGGGCGGCCTGGTCAACGAGGTGCTGATCTTCGACGGCCCGCTGGTTGTCGAGGGATACGGCACCTACCTTGGCGAGGACACCAACCCGGCCGGAGCCCGCTGACCTGGGGTGAAACCCTCCTTGAGCAGGCGCGCACCGGACGATTTCCACGTCGATGCCGGGCCGTGCGGCATACGTGGTATCGAGGCTGGGGCCGGCATCCGATGGGTCCGTTGCAGGGCGGGGCCACGGGCTGTTTCTGGAGCGGGCGGGCGGTCACCTTCGCCCGGACGGCCAGCACGTAGCCGATTTTGCGGTCGGAGAGCGCGGACCGCAGGTGTGCATTGGTGCCGTAGGCGGCGCCGGCCACGACGACCGGCGGCCTCATGCCCCGGTCGGCCGGCGTCGAGCGATAGCTCATCGAGCCCGCGGGGACGGCCGCACCGCGGCTGACTTGGTGGGTGCGCCGCCGCCGGATGGTCTCAAGGAGGGGCCGGGTCAGCAGCGCTTCGAGAGCCCTGTGCCGGGTGGACGCCGGCATGGTCCTCTCCCTGTCCCACGAACACTGTTTGACTCAATGCTCCGTGGGGCGGGGGCCGTTCGGCGGTGCCAACAGTTGCCCGCGGTGGGCCGGACGGGATTGGCGTGGCCAGGGGGTAAGTGCCGGCCGAGGCCGGCGCGTTCGTGCCGGAGCCGTTCGCGTTCGGCGACGACGGGCTTCCACGCGGAGCCGCAGCTCGCTGCCGGCCCGCGGCGAGGCCTTCGCTGCCGTCGTCGCCACCGTGTTGATCCCGAAGGGCAGATGGTGCCGGCAGATCCGCTCCGCCAGTTCGGGAGCGCCGAGTTCGTGGCACGGTGGGCTGAGGAGACGGGTGCGTCCTGCGCACGCCGGCGCCGAGCGCCGTGCCCCTGGATCCGACGCTCTCGCTCGAGCTGCGGCGCAGGTGGGAAACGGGTCAGCCGAACTGGAGAAGGCCGGCTTCGACGACGGCGCGGCCGAAGGGGCGCGCGAGTTCGGCGAGACGCTCGCAGTCGGCGTCACCCAGGGCGGCGTAGGCGGGAAGGGCCAGGCGGTCGGTGCGGTCCTCGATGTGCCGGCGCAGCCGTACCCCCTCCGGGCTGAGGGCATCGCCGTCGAGGAGACCCCGCTTGCGCAGGTGTTCCTCGGTCCCGGCCCACTCCTCGTCGGGCCAAGCGCGGCTCGCCTTGAGGAAGTCGACGGGAATCTCACCGGTGGCGGCGTGCAGAACCAGCGCCTCCAGGCCTCCGACGCCCTCGCTCAGCAGGCACGCGACATGGCCGTCCCCACGGAACTCCCGGAGCAGCGTCTGCGCGTGCCACAGCTGCAGCACCGGCTCCTCCGGCCAGGGGAGTGCGGCATGGGCGGCGAACAGCGGACGGCCCTGCGCTTGTGCGCAGGCCGCCTCGGCGGCCCGGCGGGTCAGAGCCAGCACCTCTTCCAAGGCGGGCAGTTCGTGGATTCCCGCCCGCCGCAGGGCTTCGCCAGCCGCGGCGTACCGCGCGTCCAGCACCTGCTGCGGCGTCGCCGCGTCCCAGGCCCCGTCGACCGCCTCCCGTACGAAAGCGGGGTTGAAGTTGTAGAAGGTCGAGATGACCAGCTCGGCGGATGCTCTGCCGAAAGCGGCGCTCCGGGAGGCGAAGTACCCGGTGCGTCCGCTCAGTCCGAGGTCCGCGTATCGTCGCCTTCCCTCGGGGACGAAGTAGATCATGGCGTGTACGGGTTCGAGGCGGCGCCAGGCCGCGCGCGCTGTCTTCACGGGTCACCTCTTCGGAGAGTCGACGAACGGGGTATTCACTTGGGGCTCAGGACTCGCGGCGCTGAACTGGTACCGGGCCGGCCGCCCCGACGGCGCCTGTAGTGGGAGCATTCGCGCTGATCCTGGTCGGTGCGCAGGGTGGTGGCCAGAGCGCCGGGGTGAGGGGTCGAGACAACGGTCAGGGTGCGTAGTCGGCCGAGGTGGGCGTGAGCGGTCCACCAGGCCACCGCGCCTGCCCAGTCATGGCCGACCAGGTCGAACGCCGCCCAGCCCAGTTTCTCGGTGATCGCGACCACGTCGTCGACGAGGAGGCCGATGCGATAGTCCTCGGGCCGCTGGGGGCGGGCGCCCGGCGAGTACCCACGCTGGTTCGGTGCGACCACCCGGTAGCCGTGCGCGGCCGGCGCCACGATCTGCCGTTGCCACACCAGCCCCGTCTGCGGGAAGCCGTGCAGCAGCAGCACCGGGCGACCCATGGGCGGAGCCGACACCAGCGCGTCGAACACGCCCGCGACGGTGGAGATGCTCAGCGCGGTCACCCCCGGCCTCCTCATACCGACTGGTCGGTAGCCTTCAGGTGGCAGGGCGGGGTGTCAAGAGTGCGAGCGCGTGGCGTGCGTCTATGTGAACTTGACGTCGGATTCAACTATGCCGGACAGGGGTGCAGCCGGCCTGTTCGAGGTGGCCTGAACTCGGCATACCAGCCAGGTAACAGGGACGACCGCGAGAGAGAGGCAGGCGGCATTGTCGATCGACGAGAACATGCTCGTGCTGCTCGGCGATCTACGGGCCGCCGGCCGTCCAGTTGCGCTGGTGTCCAACACCGGCGCATTTACGCGATCGCCTGTGAACGCCTCGGTCTCGATCCCGAGGAAGCAGTCATGATCGACGATCTGCAGCAGAACCTCGACGGAGCGGCCAGGATCGGAATCGGGGGCGTACTGCACACCAGTGCCGCCGGCACCCGCCGCCAACTTGGCGAGCGCTTCGGAATCACCGCCTGACCGTGTAGGAGGCACCGCCCGTGGCGCCCCTCTCGCGCCTTCGCGAGCCGCCCACGACGAAGCGAGGAGCGCGTGCGCGGGCCGCTCTGGTGAAGGCCGCGCGCAAGGTGTGAGCAGGTCGCACAGGTGGTGCCGGAGTTCCGTGAATTCCGGAGCCGGCGCGCTGACGCCTTCGTCCGCCGCAATGCCCGCGGCATCGCGGACCTGCAGGCGCGGGGTGTCGCCGACCGTGAGGTCGATCCGATGATGGCCTCCCGTGCGCTGTCGGGCATGGTCAGCGTGATGGCCTACAACGCCTTCGTGCTCGGCCAACGGCAAGAGCAAGGCGATGCGGTGGGCTTCGAGGAACTCGTGTCCACGGTCACCCGGCTCTGGGCGAACGCCCTGCGGTTCCCCGGCCACCGCTGACCGGGCGGCTCGACCCGGGCGAATCCTGCCGGCCTGGTGTACTGCGCGGACGTCGTCGGGCCGACGCCGGGCGTGAGCCGTTGTCCCCGCCATGGGTGGGGCGTCTCAGCGGGGCGTCCACGCGGACCGTGAGCGCCCCTCTCCTTTCGGCGTCATGAGCAGGCCGTCGCGTCTGTGGTCACTCCCCGCCGGCCACGCCGCGCCACGCGACGGGTGAGACCGCGGCCCACCGGGCTCTATGGGCTTACATGGCATCAGCAGGCCAGCGTGCATGGGGGAGCGCCGAGCGACCGAGTGCAAGGTGGTGTACAGCGGTGGAGAAGCGCATGCAGGAGTTCAGCAAGAGCCACGACGATCCGTTCGCCCCGCACCTCGCCGCCCTGGCGGTGTTCGACGACCGGGGAACCGTGGTCGGATGGAACCGGCGGGCTCAGGAGCTGCTCGGCCATCCGGCGGCAGCCGTGATCGGTCGTCCGGCATCCGAGGTCCTCGTCGATCCTTGTGATCTGCCGGCTGTCAGGGAGGCCGTGGCGAGCTGCCGGAGAGCCGACGGCTGGTTCGGGGTGCTGAACGTGCGGCACCGCGACGGGCGGCTCGTGGAGATGGGGCTCAGGGCCCATCCGCTCTCACGCGGCGACGGGATCCGCGAGTGGCTCCTTGCCGGGGCACCCACGGCTGACGTCCTGGAGTGGCAGAGGGACCGCGCCGTACTCGACGGGTTGTACCGCCGGTGCCCCATCGGCCTGGTCGTCCACGGCCCCGACCTGAGGCTTCTCCGGGTCAACCGGGCCATCGAACGCTTCACCGGCGTTCGGGAAGCGGAGTTTCGGGGGCTGCCCACCGGCTGTTTCCTCCTCCCCGACGACGCACGCAGGGCCGTGGACCGTGTGCGCCAGGTGATGGAGACCGGAAGGCCGATGGTCTACTCCGAGCAGTTCGTTCGCCTGGAGTGGGATCCGGCACGAGAGCGGGTCGCGATGGTCTCGTCCTTCCCGATGGAGGATCCCTCCGGCCGCATCCTGGGGGTGGCCGAGATGATCGAGGACATCACCGAACGCCGTCGGGCCCAGCGTCGGCTGGCGCTCCTCGACCAGGCCGGCAGCCGTATCGGAACCACCCTCGACGTGGCAGAGACTGCCCGGGAACTCGCCGAGGTGATGGTCCCACACCTCGCCGACCATGCGTCGGTGGACCTGCTGCAGCCGGTGACGCGCGGTGAGGAGCCGGCGCAGGGCCTGACAGGGCCGGTGGTGCGTGTGGGGGCCTGCAGCGTCGGTGCCCAGCAAGCCGGCCCTCCCCACCCCCAGGGCGAGCCGGTGGAGTTCGCGCCCGACACACCCCAGGGCAGATGCCTGACCGAAGGGCGGCCCGTCCTGGAACCGGTTCTCCCGCCCGACTGGTTCTCGATGGACACCCGCCAGGGGACCCACGCTCCGGACCTGAGCGCCCACTCGCTGATCGTGGTACCTGTTGCCGCGCGTGGCCTCGTGCTGGGCGTGATGACCCTGTGGCGTTCGCGTCGCCCGGATCCGTTCGAGGCGGACGATCTCACTCTCGCCCAGGAACTCGCCTCGCGTGCCGCCGTGTCCATCGACTACGCCAGGCGCTTCACCCAGCAGCAACAGACCGCGTTCACCCTGCAGAGCAGCCTTCTGCCCAGGGCGGTTCCGGACCAGTCGGCCGTCGAGGTGGCCCTGCGGTACCTGCCGGCCAGCGCGGCCCCAGGCCTGGGCGGCGACTGGTTCGACATCATTCCGTTGTCCGGGGCGCGCGTCGCCCTCGTCGTCGGTGACGTGGTGGGACGCGGTATCCACGCAGCCGCCACCATGGGCCGGCTGCGTACCGCCGTTCACACGCTCGCGAGCCTCGATCTGGAACCGGACGAAGTACTCTCCCGCCTCGACGACCTGGTCAACCTCCTGGCGGCTGAACAGGAAGCAGCCGGCGAACGGCCCGTGGGCGAGCAGGTCGTCGGTGCCACCTGCCTGTACGCCGTGTACGACCCGGTCTCCGGGCGGTGCTCCGGGGCCCGGGCCGGCCACCCGCTGCCGGTGGTGACCGCTCCGGACGGACAGGTGGCTCTGCTCGACCTGCCGGCCGGCCCACCACTCGGCCTGGGCGGCCTGCCCTTCGAGGCCCGGGACGTCGAACTGGCCCAGGGCAGCCTGCTGTGCCTGTACACCAACGGACTCATCGGCGAACGGCACATCGATACCGACCTCGGCCTGGCCAAGCTGTGCGCAGCGCTCGCTCGTCCCGCGGACGCGCTGGAACGGACGTGCCAAGCGGTGGTCGACTCACTCGTGCCCGCGCGCCCCACCGACGACGTCGCGTTGCTGATCGCCCGCACCCGCATGCTGCCACCGGACGACGTCGCCTCCTGGAGTCTTCCCCCGGAGCCTGCCAGCGCCGCCCGGGCCCGCGCACTGACCTCGGCCAAGCTGAACGAATGGGGTCTGGAACACCTGGCGTTCACGACCGAGTTGATCGCCAGCGAGCTGGTCACCAACGTCTACCGCTACGCCAGTGGCCCAGCGACCCTGCGGCTGATCCGGGAACGGTGTCTGGTGTGCGAGGTCAGTGACTCCAGCCACACCTCACCCCACCTGCGCCGCGCCCGTACCACCGACGAGGGCGGGCGCGGCCTGTTCCTGGTGGCCCAGATGACCGAGCGCTGGGGCACCCGCTACACCCGCGAGGGCAAGACCGTGTGGACCGAACAATCACTGACCGGCACGCTCGCCTGACCGTCTCAGCCGTCCCGGGCCCCCGCCGCCGCGGTCATTCGGCTGCGGCGAGCAGGCGCGCCTCGCTCTCCTCGTACAGCCGTCGGTGCTCCCGGCCGGCGGCGGCGCGGCGCCGGTGATCGAGACGGCTGCCCAGCCAGCCCGCCAGATAGCCGAACGGGACGGACACCAGTCCGGTGGACTGCATGGGGAACAGGTCGAAGTCGGCGTTCGGGAAGACGGCGGAAGGTGTGCCCGACACGGCCCTGGAGAAGACCATCAGCAGCAGCGCGCAGGCCGCTCCGCCGTAGAGGGTGGCGAGCAGGCCGGTGCGCGTGAATCCGCGCCAGAACAGGGAGTAGGTGAGCGCGGGTGCCACTGCCGAAGCCCCTATGCAGATGGCCAGCGTGGTCAGCACCCCGACGTTCCAGTTCTGGACCAGGACGGAGAGCCCGACGGCAACGGTTCCCACGGCCACGCTCGTCCACCCCGCCACCGTCATCTCCGTACGCGGCTGCGCGAGCCCCCGCCGCGCCGCATGGGCGAACACGTCGTGGGCGAGCGACGAGGCCGCGGCCAGGGTCATCCCCGCGACCGACGACAGCAAGGTGATGAAGACCATGCCCGCCACGGCCGAGTAGAGAATCGTCGTGCCCACGGAGCCGGGTGCCCCACCGAGCACCTGCGACAGCATGAGTACCGACGTCCTGCCCTGCGGGTCGGCCGCGGTGACGTACCGCGATCCCACCAGCGCCGCCGCGCCCGTTCCCATGATGATCACGAGCAGGCAGAACGTGGTGACCGTGCCCACCGCCCACGACATGGAGCGACGCACCGCCGGCACGTCCTGCGCGGAGTACAGGCGCATCGTGATGTGGGGCAGGCAGGCCACACCGAGGACCACGGTGATCTGGAGACCGATGAAGTCCAGCCGCTCAGCGGCCGAGGTGCCCAGTTGAAGGCCCTGCTGGAGGAAGGCGGGGCCCGCGCCGCTGCCGTGCTGGGCGGCCCTGAGCAGGTCGTCCGGGCTCCAGGCGAAGCGGTTCAGGACCAGGACGGCGACGACGGCGCTGGTGCCGAGCAGGAGCACGATCTTGATCATCTGAATGAGCGCGGTGCCTCTCATGCCGCCGAGCGCCGCGTAGATGATCATCAGGCTGCCTACGATGACGATGCACGCCGTCCTGGCACCGGTCACGTGCGGCAGGTCCAGGATGAAGGTGAGCAGCGACCCGGCCCCGGAGAGCTGGACGACGAGGAAGGGCAGGGTCGCCGCAAGCGTCACCACGCAGGCGGCGACACGCACCGCCCGCCCGGGCATGTTGCGGGCCAGGACGTCGCCCATGGTGAACCTGCCGGTGTTGCGCAGGGGTTCGGCGAGCAGGAACATCAGCAGCACCAGGGACAAGGCCGTGCTGACCGCGAGGACGTAGCCGTCGTATCCGGCGAGCGCGACGATGCCGGTGGTGCTCAGCACCGTGGCCGCGGAGATGTAGTCACCCGCGATGGCAAGGCCGTTCTTGAGCGGGGTGAGCGAGCGGTACCCGGTGTAGAAGTCCGTCAGGTCGTCGCGGTCCGGTCCCGCCATCACGCACATCAGCAGTGTGAGCGTGCCCAGGGCGGTGAACAGGATGAGGACGGTGGTCCGCGTCCCGGAACCGAAGTCGTTCATCTCGCCACTCCCGTGTTCCGGTCCGTGGGGACCGCCCGTTCCCTGACGGCGCGGGCCAGCGGATCCACCGTGCGTTGTGCGCTGCGTCCGTACCAGAAGACCGCCGCGAAGGTGACCACGAGTTGGAGGACTCCCAGGGCCATTCCCAGGCTCAGCTCTCCGGCGATCCTGGACCCCATCAGGCCCGGCGCCCAGCAGGACAGCACCACGTACACCACGAAGGAGCCGAGCGCGGTCAGTGTGGAGATCCGGCGGAGCAGGCGGTAGGCCGAGCGGAGGGCGGTCAGGCCGTCATCGTGAGGATGAGCCTGGTGCGCATACGGCTCGTCCCATGTGGCTTGCCCGTACCAGTCGGGTCCTGACGGCGGGTACCGGTTCTCGTCGGCATATGTCATGGCCTGGCCTGCCTTCCATCACGGCTCGGATCCGTGGAGGTCAACGGGGGAGGAATACGTCGGGCCGGCGCACCATACCGACTGGTTGGGATGCCTGTCAGTCTGCTGTGGGTCACGTTTCAGGGACGATGCGGTTCCGCCGGGCGGAGATCGGCCGACGGCGGCGGATCAACGGGAGGGGTCGAGAAGGATCTTGCGGACACCGGCGGTGCGGCTGTTGAACAGTTCGTAGGCCGCGGGGCCGTCGGAGAGGGCGAAGTGGTGGGAGACCACGGCCTCCGGCGTGATCCGGCCGGCCTGGGTGAGGGGGATCAGGGCGGGGAGTTCGTAATGGATCGAGCACAGCCCGATGGCGAACTCCAGCTCCTTGATCTGGGCCAGTCCCATGTGGAAGGGAAAGGCCTTGCTCTGGCTGACACCGATGACGCTGACCCGTCCTGCCTGCCGGACGGCTTTGAGGGCCAGCCCGATGGTGGCGTCCGAGCCCACGGCCTCCACCACGGCGTCCGGTCCGCGCCCTGCCGTCATCTCCCGTACGGCCGTTCGCGCGTCCTCACCTTCGACGGGCTCGACGCCCAGGGTTTCGGCGAAGGCCCGGCGCTCCGCGACCAGGTCCACGCCCAGCACGCGGGCTGCACCCATCATGAAGGCAGACTGCGCGGCCATGAGGCCGACCGGGCCCAGGCCGATGACAAGAACGGTTTCGCCGGGCTGAATGCGGGCTCGGCGGCAGCCGTACCAGGCCGTCGGGGCGTTGTCCGTCAGGACGATGGCGGCCTCGTCCGAGATGCCTTCGGGCAGGTGGACGAGGTTGACATCGGCATGGGGGACGGCCAGGAACTGGGCCTGACTTCCCGGAAGGTGCGGGCTCACGCCGTAACAGAGGTCCGTCGGCGCATGGGCTCGCTCGCACCTGGCGGTGAGTCCCTTCGCGCAGGTTCCGCACAGCGTGCAGCCGACCGAGGCGGGAACCAGGACGCGGTCGCCCGGCTTGAAGCGGGTGACCCGGTCGCCGGTGTCGAGGACCACGCCGACGCACTCGTGTCCCGGGGTGTAACCGGTCTCCGGGCTGAACCCGTTGCCGCCGTAGATATGCAGGTCGCTGCCGCAGATGCCGGCCGTGGTGACCTGGATGACCGCGTCGGTGGGGCTGGTGACGGCCGGGTCGGGGACATCCTCGAAGCGGATGTCGTGGGGGCCGTGGTAGGTCAGTGCCTTCACTGGATTGACTCCCGCAGCGCGTCAAGGCGCCTTTATCAGCTATTAATGCACGCGTATTACTTCGGCGCGGCGACGCTAGCATGGACATCCGTGACAGCACACGAGACCCAGGCCACGTCGCCTCGGAGCCGGAAGGCGGGTGACACGCGCGCCACCCTCCTCCGAGCCGCCGAGCGGTTGTTCGCGGCGAAGGGCGTCGACGGTGCGTCGCTCAACGAGATCAAGCGTGCCGCCGGCCAGCGCAACGCGATGGCCCTGCAGTACCACTTCGGCGACCGGGCGGGTCTGCTGCGCGCCGTACTCGACAAGCACCTCCCCGCGGTGGACGCCCGCCGGGAGGTGCTGTTGCAGCAGTACGAGGACAGCGGCGCCGCGGATCTCCGCTCTCTCGCCGCCGCACTGGTGCTGCCGGCCGCCGCGAAACTCGCCGATCCCGACGGCGGCCGCGAGTTCCTGCAGATCGTGGCCGAACTGCTCAACCGCCCCGAACCCCTGGTCGAGGCCGTCGTCACGGAGGGGTCGAGCATCTACCCCTGGCGGCGCCTGGTGGAGCCGCTGCTGGCTCCCGAGTCCACCGCGGTGTTCCATACCCGCTTCACCGCCATGCGGTTCTGCCACGCCGAACTCGCCGCCCGGGCCGCCGGACGCCCCCGCAGGGACGACCGGTTGTTCACCAGCCGACTGGTCGACCTGGTCACGGCGCTGCTGGCCGCGCCGGTGTCCGCACAGACCGCGCGACTGCTGCAGGACCGAAGCCGCAAGGGCCGGTTCGAGCGGAATGTCTCGACGCGCTGACCGGTCCGGCCGTGCAGACTGGGGTGGACGGCACCGGGTGCGGCTCGTGGTGAACATCACACAGCTCGACATACCTACTGGTCGGTACCCTGCGCAAAGCCCTGAATGACCTGAACCACAGGAGGCGCGATGTCCGTGACCAACCGACAGATCCGTCTGGCAGCCCGCCCCGTGGGCGAAGTGAAGCCCGAGGACTGGGAGCACTGCTCCGGGCCCGTCGAAGAGCCGGGCCCCGGCCATTTCGCCGGCCGGACGCGCGTCATCTCCCTGGACCCGGCCATGCGGGGCTGGCTGGACGACCGCCCTTCCTACCTGCCCCCGGTCGGCATCGGCGAGGTGATGCGCGCCGGATCGGTCATCGAGGTCACCGCATCCAACCACCCCGACTTCCAGCCGGGCGATCATGTGGTCGGCCTGTTCGGCGTCCAGGAGTACGTGGTCTCTGACGGCAGCGGCGCCATGAAGATCGACACCTCCCTCGCCCCGCCCTCGACGTATCTCGGCGCGCTGGGCATGCCCGGCATGACCGCCTACTTCGGCCTGCTGGACGTCGGGGCACTGAAGGACGGCGAGACCGTCGTGGTGTCAGGGGCGGCGGGAGCGGTCGGCACCATCGCGGGACAGATCGCGAAGGCCAGGGGCTGCCGGGTCGTGGGCATCGCCGGAGGGCCGGAGAAGTGCGCCATGCTCACCGACGAACTGGGATTCGACGCGGCGATCGACTACCGCACCGAAGACGTCAGGAAAGCGCTGCGCCGCCACGCCCCCGACGGCATCGACGTCTACTTCGATAACGTGGGAGGGGACATCCTCGACGCCGCCCTGACGCGGCTGGCGATGCACGCCCGCGTCGTGATCTGCGGTGCGATCAGCCAGTACAACAACGCCACACCGGTCAAGGGCCCCTCCAACTACCTCTCGCTGCTGGTGCGCCGCGCCCGCATGGAAGGCTTCGTCGTCTTCGACTATGCCAAGCGCTACGCGCAGGCAGCGCAGGAGATCTCCGCCTGGATCGGTGCCGGCCGCATCAAGGTCAAGGAACATGTGGTGCGGGGGAGCGTGGACGACTTCCCCGAGACGTTGCAGATGCTCTTCCGCGGGCAGAACGTCGGCAAGCTCGTCCTGGAGCTGGCGTGACCGCCGTCGCGAGGGGCCGCCGCACGCGCGCGCCTCGTTGATCCGCTCGGGGCACCGCCGAGCCCCGACCGCCGAGCCCCGACCGCCGGGCCGGCGCTCGGGGCAACGGCGACAGGTGGAACCTCCGCAGCCGACGGGCTCGGTCCTGCCCGGGCCTGCCTCGGTCCGGTCGAGCCGGAGCTGTTGGCCGGGGTACGGGCGACCTCCACGTCGTTCGGCTCCGCTCATGACCTCGCCGTCGGCGTCCCACCGACACGTTCACATCCGCGACGCACCCTCGTGCGCGGGCAGTTCCGCCAGCGCGGTCAGCACCGTGTCGTTGGCATTCCGGTCGCCGACGGTGAGCCGGAGTCCTTCGCCGGGGTAGTGGCGCGCCGTGACGCCGGCTTCGGTGAGTGCTGCGGCGCCCTCATCGACCGGATCGGGCGTGGCGAGCCAGACGGAATTGGCGTGGCTGGGGCCAACGCGCCAGCCGAGGGACACGAGTTCACGCCGGAGCCGTTCGCGTTCGGCGACGACGGTGTCCACGCGCAGGCGCAGCTCGCTTTCGGCCCGCAGTGATGCCTTCACCGCCGCCGTTGCCACCGCGTTGATCCCGAAGGGCAGCTGCTGCCGACGGATCCGCTCCACCAGACCGGGGGCGCCGAGTCCGTAGCCGACGCGCAGGGCGGCGAGGCCGTAGGCCTTGGAGAAGGTGCGCAGGACCAGCAGGTTGGGGTGTGCGTCCAGGAGCGCGGGTGTGCCCGGCAGGTCGGTGTGGCGGGCGAACTCCACGTACGCCTCGTCGAGGAGCACGGTGACGTGTCGGGGGACCTGACGCAGGAATGCCGACAGTGCGTCGGCGGTGACGAGGCTTCCGGTGGGATTGTGGGGATTGCACAGCACCACGACGCGGGTGCGGTGGTCGAGCGCCGCGAGCAGGGCGCCCAGATCCTGGTGTCCCTCCGGCGTCAGGGGGACGGGGACAGGTTGAGCGCCGACCATGGTGGCCAGGAGGGGATAGGCGTCGAACGTGCGCCAGGCGTAGGCCACTGTGTCGCCGGGCCGGACCACTGCCCGGAGCAGCTGCAGGGCCACGCCGACCGATCCGCTGCCGACCGCGACGCGGTCGGGGGTCACCTGGCACCACGCCGCGATCCGCTCGGTCAGGTCGTCGGGGTGGAACTGTGGATAGCGGTGGGCCTGTGCGACGGCCCGGTGCATCGCCTCGCGCACCGAGGGCAACGGGGGATACGGGCTCTCGTTCAGGGCAAGTCGGTGCAGCACGGGGATGTCCATGGCTCAGTCCCGTCCGCCGTGCCAGCGAACGGCGACGGCACCGGCGAAGTCGCCCGCGTGGGCGAATCCCCCGAGCACCATCAGATCACCGTCCTCCACCTGCCCGGAGCTGATCGCGCGGTCCAGGGTGACCGGGATCGCCGCTCCGAACAGGTTCCCGTAGTCGTCGAAGGTGTTCAGGTGGCGCTCGGCCGGCAGTTGCAGCGCCTCTCGCCAGTTCCGCAGGAAGGTGCGGTTGGGCTGGTTGGTGATGAGTACGTCGATGTCGGTGCTCGCCACGCCGAGTCGCCGGCACAGGTCCGTGACCACCTCGGGGACGAGGCGGTTCCCGCGTGCCAGGACCTTGGCGACGCTCGCGTCGGTGAACCCGATCCGCAGCTGGGACTCTCCCGGCTCCCAGTACTTGCGACCGTCGTCGAGCGCCACGGTCATGTCACCGGCGTACTCGCCGATGTGCCGGGTCTCCACGTCGAGGACCGGCGACTTCGCCGACGTCGTCACGTACCCCACACCACAGCCGTCGCCCGGGATCGCCGCCTGGGCGAGTTTGCGCACCTCGGACTGGGTGAAGCACTGCCCCGCGGCGCTCTGCGCGTTGCAGATCAGCGCCGTCTTCGCGTCGGTGGAGGTGAGGATCTGCCGGGCCAGCTTCACCATGTACACGAAGGACGCGCAGCCCGCGTTGGCCACGTCGACGAGCCACTCCGGGTTCAGGCCCAGTCGACGCGCCACCTCGGTTCCGGCGCCCACGAACGGCAGGTCCGGCAACTGGCTGTGCACCAAGAGCACGTCGACACCTCGGATCTCCGCCCGGCCGTGCCGTTCGATCAGGGGCTGTACGGCGCGCTCGACCAGGTCCGCGTTGGTCTCGCCCCTGGCCACGTGATGCCGTAACGGCGGGACCCTGAACATGGGGTGGTTGCGGAGCTTGTCCTCGGCTCCGGGGAAGTCCGTGTAGAACTCCGCGGGGACCGGCTCGCCGGGCAGGTAGCTCGCGACGTCGGTGAGGCTGACCGTGGTCACCGCGCCACCGCCCTCGCCGGAGCCGAACCGACCGGCAGGCCGTTCCGGTGCCGGTGCTCCAGGATGGCCTTGAGGTTGCGCATCTCCACGGTGTGGCCCGCGTAGAAGAGATCCCAGTAGTCGCCCACCCAGGGCCGGTCCGGGCGGGGAGCCAGGTCGGGGCGCGGGTTGTCGTCGTAGTAGGGGTGCCGGCAGTTGGTCCAGGTGATCACCGAACCCGGCTTGTCCAGCACCAGCGGGGCCGGTACGACCCGCATCAGGTAGATCATCCACAGCTTCTCGCCCTGGTCCCAGGAGCAGTGGTAGTCCACGGTCATGGCCTCGGGGTTAGCGAGCACCTTGCAGTAGATCCTGGTGTCGTCCTCGAGCCGGTCGTGACCGACCCACAGCCCCGGGGTGCCGGTGGGCGCGAAGTCCCGCAGGCTGCAGGTCCACTCCTCCAGGTGGTGCCCCTGGCGCAGATAGTCGTAGGCCTGCTCCGGGGGGCAGTCGACGTACTCGTGGATGGTGCAGTACTGCCCGTAGACCTGATGGTGGGGGTAGACCGCGTGGGTGAGCTCCATGCAGTGGGCGGTCAGTTCCTCCTTGCCGGCGTTCTCGATCCGGACCAGACCGGGGATGTCAGCCAACGTGGACGACTCCTCGCTCATCTGAACTCTCCTTGTTCTGGGTGTTGTTGGTGATGTCGGTGAAGGACTGGAAGGGAAGGAACGGGGGGATCTCCCGTGGGTCACAGTCCACTGCGACGAACGCCGGGCCGTCGCCCGCGTTGCTGCGCAGCAGTGCTGTGCGCAGGTGCGCCGCGTCGGCGGCTCCCGTGGCATCGAGGGAGGGGAAGGCGGCGGTCACTCCGGCGGCGAGGTCGGTCCGGGCGAACAGGTCGTCGCTGCGGACGCCGCCCTGGAGGAACTCCTCCCGCATCGCGCACATGGCGTGGGCGTTGTTGTTGAAGATCACGAACGTCACGGGCGCGTCGTACTCCACAGCGGTGTGCACTTCCATCCCGTGCATGAAGAAGGCCCCGTCCCCGGCGAGGACGTAGGTACGCCGGCCCGTGGCGAGCGCGGCGCCGATGCCGGCGCCGAAGGTGTAGCCCATGCCGCCCATGCCGACCGCCACCACGAAGCGGCCGTGGCGCGGCGCCGGAAGGAGATGGACCGCGCTGGCCCCCGCGTTGCCGGCGTCCACGAAGACGTGCGCGTCCTGGGGAAGCGCCGCCTCCACCGCGGCGACCGCCTGGGCGTGGGGGACGGTTCGCTCCCCGGCTCGCAGGAGCGGACCCGGCATGGGTGCGGGAACGGGGCCGGCGTGCGGCGGGCAGGGACGTGGGTGTGACGGCAGCCGGGCGGTCACCGCGCGCAGCGCGTCCCGCAGGTTCCCGCCCAGTGCGGTGCCTGGCACGAACGGCGTTTCCGGGCCGAGGCAGACCACGTCGGTGTCGGCCAGGGCCCGGTCGAGGCCGCCGCGGGCCAGGAGCGGCAGCCGGGTGCCGACCAGCAGGCACAGGTCTGCCCGGCGCAGACAGTCCTCCACGTTGGCGTGGCCCATCACCCCGGCCACGCCTGCGAACCGGGGGTCACGGTTGTCGAAGACGTCCTTGGCGTCCGGGGTGACCGCCACCCACGCCCCGAGGCGCCGGGCCAGTTCGGCCAGATCCCCACGCGCGTCGGCGGCGGCGACCTCCTCACCGGCGATGACGAGGACGTCACCGGCCCGGCGAAGGGCGTCCGACACGGTGCTGACGGCAGTTGTGTCGAGCCGCGCCGCGGATGCCGTCGCGGGGCCGCCCGGTGCCGGGGCCGCGTCGCGGGCGGGCACCTGGATCCGCGCCTGCTGCACGTCCTTGGGCAGCAACAGCACGGCCGGCCCGCGCGGATCGGACTGTGCCGCCGCGACGGCCCGGGGCAGCAACTCCGTGAGCGAGTCCGCGTCATCCACCCGGGCGCAGAACCGGGAGACGGGTGCGAAGACCTCCCGGGCGTCGAAGGAGCCCGCCTTGCCGCTGGAGTCCTGGAACGCCCCGTGCCCTTCCTGGCCGGTCGGCGGCTGGCCCACCAGGGCCAGCACGGGCACCCGGGAGGCGTACGCTTCCGCCAGACCCGGTACGAGGTTCATCGCCCCACCGCCGGAGGTGGCGGCGACAACTCCGAGGCGCCTGGTGGTCCGTGCGTATCCGTCGGCCATGGTGACGGCGGAGAACTCGTGTTTGGCGACGACGCAGCGGACGGCGCCGCCGCGGTGCACCGCGTCATACAGGTCCTCGATGTTCGCGCCGCCGACGCCGAACATGTGGCTGACGCCGGCCCGGGCGAGTTCCGCGGCGAGATGGTCGGCCAGGCGTACGGTTTCCGTCTCGCGTAACTCCGAGGTCGTGGTGGTCATGCGGGGCTGCCTTCCCTCTCGTGGTGCTGGTCGATGAGGCCGGACGGCGAGATCACCTGAAAGCGGTGCCGGTATTCCTTGGGGGTGAGTCCCAGGGTTCGTCCGAAGGAGCGGAAGAACGTCTCGGTGGCGCCGAATCCGCAGCGGCCGGCTATCTGGCTGATCGACAGGTCCGTGGTTTCCAGCAGTTCGCGTGCGCGGGCGATGCGCGTCCGCTCGACGTACTGGCCGGGTGTCGTGCCCACCTCACGCCGGAAGACCCGGGCGAAGTTGCGCTGACTCATGTTGGCCTGCCGCGCGATCTCGGCCACGGGCAGCGGGTTTTCCAGGTGGTCAAGAATCCACTCCTGCGCCGCGCGGATCGGCGGATGGTCGGCCAACTGGGCGTCGAGGACGGCGCTGTACTGGGACTGTCCTCCGTGCCGCTTGAGGAACAGCACCAGAAACCGTGCCGTCTCCAGCGCGAGCGCCGATCCGTGATCGGCCTCCACCAGAGCGAGCGCCATGTCGATGCCCGTCGACACGCCCGCGGAGGTCACGAAGGGGCCGTCCCAGACGAAGATCGGCTCGGCGTCCACCGTCACATCCGGATAGCGGCACGCCATCGCCTCGCTGTACGCCCAGTGCGTGGTGGCGCGTCTGCCGTCGAGGAGCCCTGCCTCGGCCAGCAGAAAGGATCCGCCGCATACGGAGGCGACTCTGCGCGACCGGGTCGCTGCCCTGCCGATCCAGGACACGAGCGCCCGGTCCCTGAGCGCGTTGTCGAGACTCCATCCGCCCGGCACGAGGAGCGTGTCGATCGGGCCCTGCCCTGCCTCCAGCGGTGAGGCCTCCACCACCACCCCCGAACTCATGCGCACCAGTGGCGCGTCGGCGGAGACGAAGTCGGTCCGGTAGGGGGTGCCCGAGGGACCCAGGAGCCGATTCGCGGTATCGAACACTTCAATCGGTCCGGTGATGTCCAGGGCCATTGCGCCCGCGTACACCACCACAACAACACGTCGCTCCAACACGGTCACAGCCTGTATCGGATGTCGCACTGGCTGCAATGACAGATTACTGACGTATCCGGCCAGCGTGCGGCTCCAGGGCGGTCAGGAAGGGCGCTGGTCAGGCAGTTCGCGCGCGGAGCAGGCAGCGAGGGGTGAGACAGCTCACAGGACGGCTGGTGTTGGTTGATCGAATGGCCACAGGCTCAGGCGGCGTCCATCAGGTCCCGTCGGGACGGTTCGGTGCGGTCGGGTGCATGGCATGAAGAACGCTAAGGATCCGGGTCGTTGCGGAGGCCCTTTCGCACCTGTGGGGCGACAGGGCGACGCAGGCTGAAGAGGCGGGACGGTCGGTGCGGTCCTCGACGCACCGGCCCAGGGGCGCTGTTGGGTAAGCCGATGGCCGGCGCACGGAGTTCGGCCCGCTGACGCGTGAGCCGGCGGGGGCGGTCCCGGTCGATGCTCCATCCCCTGGAGGCCGCCCCCCCGCGGAGCCGACAGGCGCCACGTGCTCAGACGGCGTTCAACCCTCCGCGCGGATCGCGCGGTCCGGCACCTGGCCCTGGCCCTGACTGGCGCCGGGGAAACGTCGAGGCCACAGACGCAGTCATTGGGAAACGGGACGGGGGAGATGCTCCGGTGCACCATCAGGATTCGATGCACAGTTATGCAACGGTGAACTACAACCGTTTATCTCAACCTCATACGTAACATTGGAATTTCCTCTTGCGGGGCGTCCCCGGCTAACTGTAGCCTGCGGTACGCAAAGATAAGGGTACGTCAAGTGGCATACCCGTCGCGTGGAACGGTCGCGTCTCAGGCTGCTTCAAAATTTCTCTGTGCCGTTCAGTGAAAAGCTGCCATGGGATCCGCCACCGGAATGTCTCTGCATCGCGCGCTTTCTGAGAAAACGGGGGGACGAAGGGATGCATTCCCTATTAACGCGGTTATGGGAATGGTGTCGACTCAGGCATCTGATTCAGATGGTTCAGAGTGTCAGCGCAAGCCTGACGGCGTTTTCGTGCACCACTCTCCTCGCCCCGTCCCCAGGGCGAAAACACGATTCCGGGGCGATCGGTTTGCCTGCCCTGCCCGGCAGGCGTGTGACACCGCCGGAGTCCCGCGGGGCTGCGCGCCGCCTGGGAAGGTGCACACAGGCACGGGTTCTGATGCTCATTCAGGTCAAGGCAACTCGTCCCGCCAAGGGAAGTCCCGTGACTGTTGCCCGCGCATCCTGCCGGCCGTCCACGCGCGTGCCTCCCGAGAGGCCTGCCGCACCCGTGCGGCCGCCAGGGTGCGGCGATGGGCAGGTCGTGCCCCAGGCCGACCGGGTCGACCGGAACGCGCCCGCGGCCCACTCGGTGGTCTCGATGGTTCCCGCGCATCGTTGGTGACCCGGCAGTGATCTGCGCGCCAGACGTTTCCAGCAACGATACCGACGCGCAGTCCGACCATCGAAGTCCCCATGAACAATCCGCACCCTCTTGCGCCGTCCATCCGGCTTGCTCGCGCCGGAAGCCCACGCACTCCGTGAAGGCAACCCATGGACGCACCCGAATCCAAGCCTTTCGATCCACGCGACCAGAGCGCGCCGACCGGCTCCGATAGTTCCGCTCGAAAGATGACGGGGGAGTTCAGTAATGTCCGAGTCCACCACGCCCGCCCGCACGAACCGGCCAGCCGACACTTCCCGGGAGCGGGCGAACGCCCATATCTCCTTTGCTGCGCAAGCGGTCGATCTACCGTCGCTCGTGCCGATCATGTATACCTTCATGTTCCGGAACATCGCCAGTGACGGCTTCGTCTTCAGCGATCCGCAGTCGCCGGGCGACATTTCCCGGGACTCGAAGCCGGGTTGCATCATCGCCGCTCCGTCCTTCCCGGCCGACACCCCCGGCATCGACGAGGACTACGTCTTCAACTGGGTGCGCGACGGGGCCATCACGGCCATGGAGGTGGCCAAGGCCGACATGCCCACCCGCCCGGGCGGGACGGTGCAGACGCTCAACGACTACGTGCAGTTCGCCGACCTCTGCCACTCCAACGTCCAGCCGCCGCTGACCAAGGGTCACGCCTGCTTCAACATCGCCGGCGACCCCCGGCCGTGGACCGAGCAGAACGACGGTCCGGCCTTGCAGACGATCACCGTCCTGGCCGCCTACGACCAACTGGATCTCGGCACCCAGAAGCGGGCGGTCGACCTGGTGAACTCGAACGTGGCCTACCTCCTCGGCGTCTACCAGGGCCCCACCACGAACCTGTGGGAGGAGCACAGCGGGTACAGCTTCTTCGCCCGCTCCGTCCAGCTGCGCTGCTTCGAGGAGATCCAGGCCTCGGCCATCGTCGGCATCGACAAGCCGACCAAGCTGCGGCCCGCCATCAAGTGGCTGCGCCAGGCCCTCGCGGGCCACTGGGACGGGAGCAAGTACGTGAGCATGCTGGCCGACCCCGGTGACGGGGCCCAGCCATCGCCCCAGAATCCGGTCGTCAGCGGTTACGACCCGAACATCGACATCGTCCAGTCGGCCGTCTACGGCGCCGTTCCCGTCACCGACACCAAGCTGCTGGCCACAACGGCCCAACTGCGCTCGCAGTGGGAGGAGGGCGGCATCGCCTTCTACCCGATCAACAAGGCCGACAAGGAAGCGTTCGGCATCGGGCCGCTGTTCGGCCGCTACCCGGGCGACGTCTACGACGGTGACACCGCGCACCCGGTGCTCGGCGGCCATCCCTGGGCCCTCTCCACGTGCAACGTCGCCGAGCTGCACTACAAGCTGGCCGCCGAGATCAAGGCGAGCGGCAAGGTGCCCGTGGACGACCTGTCCGCACCCTTCTTCGCCCAGTCCGGCATCGACACGTCGACGGCCCCGGCGGCAGCCGCCGCCGCCCTGGCGGCGACCGGTGACGCCATGGTGCGGGCCGTCATCTACCACAGCGACAACCTGGAGCTCTCCGAGCAGTTCGACGGCACCACCGGCTTCGAGCGCAGCGTGCACAACCTGACGTGGAGCTATGCCGCCTACCTGTCCGCCATGCGGGCCCGGGCCGAGGCCGTGTGACCCGTGGCCGACCGACTCGAATCCCCACCACCACACCGGTCCCGGCCGCGCCTGGCAGCGGAGGAGTGACTGCCCCATGTACGCGAAGTTCCCCGAGGGGGCGGCGAAGCGCACCGACCCCGCGGCGGCGGCCGAGATTCTCTACGACGCCGTCATCGTCGGCGGCGGGATCGCCGGCGCCCTCATCGCCTCGCGGCTGAGCGACGCCGGCAAGAGGGTACTGATACTCGAAGCGGGCCCGGCCGAGGACCTCACCCTGAGGGGCTACGAGAGCTACCTCGACCGCTTCTACTCGGCCACCACCAAGGACAACCAGTCGCCCTACCCGGTCGTCGCCAACGCCCCGATGCCCCGCGGCACCGACGCACGGCGGATCCTTCCGGGCGCGCCCGACGCCTCGGCCTACATCGTCCAGAGCGGGCCCTTCGCCACCGACACCACCTATACGCGGGTCCTCGGCGGCACCACCATGCACTGGGAGGCCAAGACGCTGCGGATGCTCCCGGAGGACTTCCGGATGCGTACGCTCTACGGCGAGGGGGCCGACTGGCCACTCACCTACGAGGACCTCGCCCCGTACTACAACGAGGCCGAACGCGAGATCGGCGTCTCCGCCGACGTGGAGGACCAGGCCTACCTCGGAATCACCTTCGACGAGGGCTATGTGTTCCCCATGAAGGGGCTGCCCCTGTCGTACCTGGACCGGATGGTCGCCAAGGACCTCAACGGGATGCCGGTCGAGCTCGACGGGGAGCGGTGCGAGCTGCGGGTCCGGCCCTTCCCGCAGGGGCGGAACGGGATACCGAACCCGGCTTTCGACGGTGGGAAGGGCTATGTGCCGCGAGGGGCGGTGAGCACGTACCAGGTCGAGGTCGGCGGGCGGTGCCAGGGCAACAACAACTGCGTGCCCATCTGCCCGGTGCAGGCCAAGTACCACGCCGGCAAGACCCTCGCCGTGGCCCTCCAGAGCGGCCGGGTCGACCTGGTGGCCCAGGCGGTGGCCTACAAGGTGCACGTCGACGAGCAGACCCGCCGGGTGACCGAGATCGAATACCGCCGCTACGACCGGCCCGACAGCTCCGGCTTCACCACCATGAGAGCCCGGGGCCGGCTGTTCATCCTGGCCGCCAACGCGGTGGAGAACCCCCGGCTGATGCTGGCCTCCGGCCTGCGCAGCTCGAGCGGCCTGATGGGGCGGAACTTCATGGACCACGCCTACCTGCTGGCGTGGGCCCTGCTGCCAGAAGTGGCCGGCACCTTCCGGGGCACGAACTGCACGGGCGGCATCACCGACCTGCGCGGGGGCCGCTTCCGCCGCCGCCAGGCGGCATTCAGCGTCGACATCCACAACGACGGCTGGGGCTGGGCGCGGGGGGCGCCGATGACCGACCTGATCGACCTGGTGGACGCCGGTGGCCGCTACGGCGAGTCCCTCCGCCAGGGCCTGGTGGACCGGGTGTCCCGCCAGCTGCAGCTGGCGTTCATGGTCGAGGTCCCCGCCAACCCGAGCAACCGGATCACCGTGGACCCGGCCTACACCGACCACCTGGGGAACATGCGGCCCATCCTCACCTACGACATCCCCGACTACACGATGCGGGGGGTGGCGTACGCCCGGCAGCTGTCGAGGCGGATCTTCGCCCGGCTCGGCGCCGAGGACCACACCGCGTACGACCCGAACTTCTGGGGCTACGCCGTCCACGCCGGCGAGGGGTACGAGATCCGAGGGGGCAACCATCTCGCCGGCACCCACACGATGGGCCGCGACCCGTCGACCTCGGTGGTCGACCCGGATCAGCGGTGCTGGGATCACGAGAACCTCTACCTGGTCGGCGGGGGAAGCATGCCCACCGTGGGCACGTCGAACGTGACGCTCACCGTCGCCGCCCTGTGCCTGCGCAGCGTCCGGGCCATGCTGGCCCAGCTCGACGCCGAGACCGCACCGATCGACGTCACCTCGAACGCCGCCACCCGGCGCCAGCCTCAGGAGGTGGCCCAGTGACCGCGTCGACCATCGAAAAGCGTGACGACCTGATCAGCTACCTGCACGCGGCGATGGCGCTGGAGCACGCGACCATCCCTCCTTACCTGACCGCGTACTACTCCATACACTCCACCACCAACTCCGACGCCGCCCACATCATCAGGGTGGCCGCGGTGGAGGAGATGCTGCACCTGACCCTGGTCGCCAACGTCCTGAACGCCATCGGCGGGAAACCCGACCTGACCCGCCCCGGCTTCGTGCCGTCCTACCCGGCCTACCTGCCCGACGGGGAGGACGACTTCACCGTCGACCTGCGGCCCTTCTCCCCCGAGGCGGTGGAGACGTTCTGCAAGATCGAGCGGCCGGGCAAGGCCCCCGGCGCACGGCTGCTGCGCACAACGGACACCGGGAGGCCGCTCCTGGCCTCCAGCCCGACGGTCGAGGGGATGCGCTTCTACAGCATCGGCGAGTTCTACGCGGAGATCATCGAAGGGCTCGAGAAGGTGGCGGCCGACGACCCCGGGCTCTTCTGCGGGAATCCGGCCCTGCAGGTGGGGCCCGAGTACTACTACTCCGGCGGCGGGGTGGTGACCGTCGTCTCCGATCTGGACTCGGCCCGGCAGGCGCTCCGATTCATCGCCGCTCAGGGCGAGGGCCTCGACTCGGGCATCTACGACGCGGACGGGGAGCTGGCCCACTACTACCGGTTCCGGCAGCTGCAGCTCGGCCGCTACTACCAGGTGGGCGACGACCCCGACGCGCCTTCGGGGCCGCCGCTCAGCATCAGCTGGGACGATGTGTACAAGGTGAAGGTGAGCGCCCGGCTGGCCGACTTCCCGGCGGATTCCGAACTCGCCCGTGTCGCCCGGGACTTCAACGCCGACTACGGGGCCTTCCTCGCCCTGCTCACCAGAGCGTTCAACGGGCAGCCAGACCTCTTGCAGGACGCCGTCTGCGACATGTTCCGCCTGCGCGACGGGTTCAACCGGCTGGTACGCAACCCCCTGCCGGGCAGCGACGGCCTGCACGCCGCTCCTACCTTCGAGATCCCGACCGCGGCCGGGTGCGATCCGGAGGCCTCTCGGTCCGCCGGTGAGACAGCGCAGGCGGTGACCCGGTGACCGCCCCGTCGTTCGAGGAGTTCCTCCGCCTGTCGGTCGACCTCACCGCCTTCGAGGAGACCGAACTGCTCGGCACCGGTCTGGCCCGCCGGTACCTGGCCAAGGTACGGGCCGCCTGCGGCGACGAGATCGTCACCGCCCTCCTGGACGCCCACCGGGCGGCCCGGGCCGACGCGGCCGGTGAGGCCGGAAGCCTTGACCGGATCCTGCTCGACCGGGCCCTGCGCCACCGGGTCTTCAGCGACGAGCGCCTCGGCCCGGTGGCCCGCAACGTGATCAAACTCTGGTACGCCGGGATGTGGTGCGCGCTGCCACCCGAGTGGACCGACCGCTACGGGGCCCAAGCTGCGGGCGAAGCGTCCACGGTCACCGCCGCCTCCTACCAGGAGGGGCTGCTGTGGCGGGCCATCGGGGCCAATCCTCCGGGTGCCAAGGGGCCCGGCTACGGCTCCTGGGCTCAGCCACCCCGGATCGAGGACCGCTACCTGAAAGGGGCGACGAAATGACAGGATTGGCTGACCGCCTCGGCCCGGACAAGGTGAAGCTCGGCATCTGCTGCACCCTGTGGTGGAACGACGACTTCCCCGCCATCGACGCCGACATCTCCTTCGGCCAGGCCGTGAGCGAGATGGCGCTCGCCGGCTTCCAGGGCTGCAGCATCGGGCACAAGTACCCCTCGGACGCCACCGAGCTCAAGGCCGCCCTCGATCTCCGCGGCCTGCAGGTGTCCGAGCCCTGGACGAGCACGTACTTCACGATCGGCAAGATGCGGCAGAAGACGATCGCCGCCTTCGAGGAGACGCTGGCCCATGTCAAGGCGCTGGGCGGGACCGAGCTGGTCGTGGCCGAGTTCGGAGCTTCGTCGCACCTGCTCCCCGTCGACGTGTTCGCCAACCGTCCGATCTTCACCGACGCCCAGTGGGACGCCCTGACGTCGGGTCTGGACGAGCTCGGCAAGATCGCCAACTCGGCCGGGATGAAGCTCAGTTATCACCACCACATGGGTACCGGCGTCATGACCCGGGCCGACGTCGACCGGCTGATGGCCTCCACCGATCCGGCCCTGGTTCACCTGCTGCTCGACACCGCCCACATCGCCTTCGCCGGCGACGATCCACTGGACATGGCCCAGGCCTACGCCGACCGCATCGGCCACGTCCATCTGAAGAGCATCCGGCCCGAGGTCGTGAGCCGGGTGCGGGAAGAAGGCCTGTCGTTCCAGGAGGGCGTCGAGCTCGGCGTCTTCACCGTGCCCGGTGACGGCGCGATCGACTTCCGGCCCCTCCTCGAGGTGCTGGCCGACGCCGACTACCGGGGGTGGCTGGTCGTGGAAGCCGAGCAGGACCCGAACAAGGCCGTCCCGCTGGAGTACGCCAAGAAGGCCCGCGCCTACCTCGCCGAGATCTTGGGCTGGTAGCGAACGGAGGACACCGGGAATGAACGCGACATTCAAACGGGACGTGTTCTTCAGCTTCTTCATGTTCACGGCCGATTTGAGGCCGCAGGACTCACGTTACACCGCAGTCCTGATCAACCATCTGAAGGCCCTCACCGACATGGGCTACGACGGCTTCGACCTGCACATCGCCTCCCAGCCCGCGACCGTCGACCACAAGCTCGAGACCGACAGCTACGTCGCCCTCAAGAAGGCATTCGACCAGGCAGGGCTGAAGGAGGTGAAGTTCACGACCAATGTCGGGACCACGCGGACCTTCGACCCGACTTCACCTTACGAGGAGCAGCGCCGACAGGCCCTGTCCTACCTCAAGTCACGCGTCGACATCACGCGGGTCCTGGGCGGCGACTCGATCATGTCAGGGCCGTTCCTCTACCCCTACGGCGTCTTTCCGGTCACGGACGCTGGTGAGCCGATATGGAGCGACGCCCTCCAGGACTGGATGGAGTCGCGCTATCAGGCGGCGCGTTCCGTCTTCGAGGATCTGGCGGAGTACGCCGCGGCACGAGAGGTGAAGCTCGCCCTCGAACCCGTCAAGAGCTGGGAGACGCCCCCACCCAACATGGTCTCGGAGGCACTGGACTTCCTCGATGGCCTCGAGCACTCGCAGGCTGGCGTGACGATCGACACCGCGCAAGCCGTGATGGAGAGCCAGGGCCCGTCGGTCTTCAAGGGCAATGTCGCGAAAGCCGCCCGGCAGGATCGGCTTCACTACGTTCATATATCGGCGCCCGACCGGGGTGCGGTGAAAGACAGCTGGATCCCGTGGGACATCATCCTGAACGAGGTCGATCCGGTGTACCGCGGGCCGTACCTGATCGAGGTGTTCAACGCGATCCCGCCGTTCGTCAGCTCTATGCGCATGGCACGCCGGCGCTTCTGGCGGCCCGGCGAGGACGACCCGGTGCCCGACGTCGAAAGCGCCTACGACGTCGCGCGGGCCGCATTGGAGGAACTGCGAGAGCAGATCATCATTCCTTCCGCCCGAGTGCCTCGGAAAGGTCCCGAATGCTAGCCCAGGTGTCAGATCCCGTCATCATGGTCGTGAAGCAGACAGACGATGTGCGTATTCACACCTTCGTCTCGTCTTTCGCGTACAGCAATATCGCGAACGCCACGCATATCATCGAGACCAGGAACCAGCTGGTTCTTGTCGACGGGCAGTTTCTCGTCCCTTATGCAAGGGCGTTCAGGGACTACGCGGACAGCCTTGGCAAGCCGATCGAGAGGCTGTACCTTTCCCACCGGCACCCCGACCACTGGTTCGGTTTGGGGACAGCGTTCAACGACATCGCGATCTACGCGCTGCCGGAGACCATGAGCTTCATCCAAGAGCACGGAGAAGCCTCGAGAAGTGACCACTGGAAACTCGGCGACCTCGCTCCGGACCAGATAGTCGTGCCCAAGCAAGCCGTCAGCCCCGGCACCGAGACGATCGACGGCGTCAGGTACGTCTTCGACCGGGTGACAGAAACCGAAATCGACTTCCACCTGACCATCAGGCTTCCTGATCTGGGAGTGTATTTCGCTCAGGACCTGATCTACAGCGGCACCCATCTGTACCTGACGACGCATATGGGCCACTGGATCCGGGTGCTCCAGGAAATGCTGCTGTCGGACTGCGATCTGTTCATGCCGGGCCACGGCCTGCCGGCCGACAAAAATGAAGTCGCCCGCAACATCGAGTACCTCTCGGCCGCTCGGCAGGCAATCGGCAACGGCTTGGCAGGCGACGCCTTCAAGGATTTCATGCTCCAGCGGTATCCCGAACGCAAGTGCCCGGGGATATTCGACATTTACATGCCCCGGCTGTTCAGCGGCGCGAGCGACTACTGACCGCGGAGGTATTCAGCCCATGAACGAGACCTGCACTGTAGGACAGTACCTGGTAGACCGGCTCCGTCAACTGGGCCTGGAGCATCTGTTCTCCATCGCGGGCGACTACTCGATAGACTGGTTGAACCGCTACGTCACGCCGAGCAGCATTGAAATCATAGAAGAAGTCAACGAGGTGAACGCCGGTTATGCGGCGGACGGATACGCGAGGCTGAAGGGCATCGGGGCCCTCTGTGTCACCTACTCCGCGGGCGCCCTGTGTGCCGTGAACGCTGTCGCCGGCGCTTACGTCGAGAAGGTTCCGCTCGTGCTGATCAATGGCACTCCGAGCATAAAGAAGACCATCACCTTCGAGCAGACGGGCTTCAGCGCGCATCACTTCATCAGCGGACGCGAAACGGATATGCAGTCGTTCGAGCATATTACGGCCGCCACCGTACGCGTCGACAACCCGGACCTTGCGCCGATGCTGATAGATTATGCACTCACCCAGTGCATAACCGAACGGCGCCCGGTTTACATCGAGCTTCTCCAGGACATGGTCGACTTGGAATGCGAGCCGCCGAGGGGCGCTCTGAAGCCGGCCAGGACCTTGTCGGACGAGACCAGCCTGGAGCAGTCGGTCGCACAGATCTGCGCAAAGCTTGAAAGCGCCGAGAACCCGCTCATCTGGGTGGGCGTGGAGATCGACCGGCTCGGCCTGCAGGACAAGGCCATGAGCCTGATACAGCAACTGAACGTCCCATTCGTCACGGAACTCCTCAGCAAGTCCGTCCTGTCCGAGGATGATGCGCTGTTTGCCGGCGTACTCGACGGCCAGGCATCAGCGACAGCCGTTACGGATCTGGTCAGGACGGCTGATTTTGTGCTGGCCCTCGGCGTGTGGCTGACAGACATCAACTCGTTGGGTTGGGACCCGGACTACGACAAGACCGCATTTGCGTCGTTCGACGCGGTCAAGTTCGGAACCTACTTCGGGTCTCAGGTCGCGTTGGAGCATCTGCTGGACGGCATACTGGCGGAAAAGCTTACGCCCAAGGTGCGGAAAATGCCGGAGAAGCCGGCACGCAGCGCGCCGGTCGTGCGCCCGTCCGACGTGATCACGTATCAGGGGTTCTACAACTTCATCCAGCAGTACATCGACAGGAACACTATCGTCGGTGCCGATGCGAGCATGAACTACTTCGGGAGCCTGCTGCTCGATGTGCCAGGACCGGGCGGGTTCGTCGTTCAGTCGTCGTACTCATCGATAGGCTATAGCGCGGCGGCTGCGACGGGTATCTGCCTGGCGAAGCGGCCCGACCAAAGGGTCATGGTCTTCACGGGTGACGGCGGTTTCCAGATGACCGCCCAATGTCTCTCGACGCAGACTCGCTTCAAGCTCAATCCGATCATCTTCGTCATCGACAACGGCGTCTACGCCGTGGAACAGTGGCTCGCTGATTCATCGGTCTTCCATGCCGACAAGCCGTTCTACAGACCGTGCATCCTGCACCGGTGGAATTACAGCCTCCTGTCGGAGGTGTTCGGTTGCCGGGGGTGGGAAGTCGGTACGTATGGAGAGCTGAGGGATGCCGTGACGAGTGCTCTGAAGAACTCGAACAGCCCATCCATCATCCAGGTCCGAGTGCCGGACAAATCGATTCCCGACAATGCGAAGTGGAAAGCGCAGTAGCGCCTGCGACGCGAGGAGAGAATGATGCCGACTAAGATCACTGCAATCTACGAGAACCCGAAATCCCCCGAGGCCTTCGAGGCCGGTCACCACGAGCAGATCGATCTGGCGCAGAAGATCCCCGGAGTCCAGCGGATCGAGAGCGCGAAGGTCTGGCCGAAGGAGGACGGCAGCGCGACGCCGGCCTATCGCGTACTCGACCTGTACTTCACCGACTACGACGCGGCCAGCAGGGCCGTAACGACCGAAGAGGCATCGGCGTTCGTCGCCAAGGCTTTCGAGCTGGCGACTGGTGGTGTGCGGCTCCTCTTCGTAGATGTCGAGGAGGTCTGACCTCGATTCTTCCGAGTCGTGGCGTCCTCGCAGTGAGCGGCTGACGGCCCGATATGTCCCATGCCGTGGCGGACGGGCCGTCCCGGTTCAAGCGCGGCCGACGACGCAACAGGTCTGTGCCTGAAGGCGAGCATCACCCTGATGCTCGCCGAACAGCCTGACACACCCACGCGCCTCGGACCCCGTTCCCGGATTGACGCTTTGTCGTCAACGCCACCAGAGCGACGACGGAGAAGCTGAAGCTCGCGTCGCTCAAGCCGCAGATCGCCGCCGCCAAGGCAGAGAAGCAGGCCCCGGGCCTGGCCAAGGCGGCGGGATCGGCGAAGACCGCCGCGGACCAGGCTCCGCGCAAGGTCGTATGGGCGGTGAGCGGCAAGCCCGTTCTCGCCTATGAGACGGTCGTCGGGGGCCTGCAGGACGACGGCACCCCGAACCAGCTGCACGTCATCACCGACGCCGCCACCGGCAAGAAGCTCTTCCAACCTCGACCACGGAACCTCCGGTACCGGCACGCTGTTCTCCCAGTCCGGCGACACCTGGGGCGACGGAACGGTGTCGAACGCGGCAACCGCCGCCGCGGACGCCGCTTACGGGGCCCAGGAGACCTGGGACTTCTACAAGAAGACCTTCGGCCGCTGCGGCATCAAGAACGACGGTGTGGGCGCGTACTCCCGCGTGCACTACGGCGACTCGTACGTGAACGCCTTCTGGGACGACGGCTGCTTCTTCATGACGTACGGCGACGGCGAGGGCAACAACGACCCGCTGACGTCCCTGGCGCGAAGACGGTCAACGGCGTGAGCTACGACTCGCCCACTCAGGACGGCTCCAAGGTCACCGGCATCGGCCGGGACAAGGCGCTGCAGATCTGGTACAAGGCGCTGACCACGTACTTCACTTCGACGACGGACTACAAGTGCGGCCGCGCCGGCACCCTCAAGGCGGCATCCGACCTCTACGGTGCCTCAAGCACCGAGTACAAGACGGTCGAGGCAGCCTGGACCGCGGTCAACGTGAGCTGATTCCCCACAGGCCAGGGGCGGCAGCCGGGACACACCCGGGTGCCGCCTCGGGCCGGGTCAGGGGTGCGGGGCCGCGCCCTCGTCGACGGGCAGCGCAACGGGCTCCTCCACCGGCTGTGCGACTTCCTCGGCGGAGGCCGCGTCGGCACCGTGTGCTCCACGCGTCCCACGCGCGGCCGACGCCGGACTCACACGGCGCAGCGCCAGATGGAGCACCGGCATCAGCACGCAGGTGACCGTGGCGGACTGCCACAGAAGCGCGTCGAGCCGGCCCGCCGCCAGATACGCGCCCGCGGCCACCGCGGCCACCGCACACACGCCGCGGTCCACGATGCTCTCCACCGACAGCAGCGTGGCACGCGGAACCCCCTTCGGGATGGCGTCGTTGACGAGCTTGCGCTGCACCGGATAGCCGAACCCCGTGATCGCAGCGAACGCGCACAGCAGCCCGACCACGGCCCAGGGGCCGCCGACAGTGGTGCCGGCGAGTGCGGCGGCGAGCGCGACGCTCAGCAGGGACACCCAGGCCGCGGGCGACAGCCGCCGGCTCAGCCACTGGGGCCGGGCGGAGGCCACCGCCTCGGCGACCGTCATCGCCGCGAGGACACTGCCGTGGCTGCTCTCCGCGATGCCGTGCTCGAACAGCACCGGCTGGAACAGATTGACCTGGCAGATCCGCGACAGCGTGAAGACCGCCACGCCCTGCACCATGAGCAGGGCCAGCCACGGTGACGAGCGAAGGGTGCGCAGGGCGGCGCCCGTGTCCCGCAGCAGGGTCCCCCTCCGCCGCCCACGAGTGCCCGCCCCCGCGCCCGTGTCACCGGCGGCGATCCGGGGCAGGGCGAGGGCGCAGCCGAGAGAGCCCGCCGCGCTCGCCGCGCTGAGCACGTAGGGGGACTGGTGGGCCAGAGACATCAGCGGTCCGACGAGCGGCCAGCAGACGACCTTGGCGGCGAGCCCGAGGGCACGCGCCGTGCCCTCCGCCCTGAGGTAGTGGGCGTCCGCTCCCTCGGCGCGCAAGCCGTCGTACAGGCAGGCGCTCGCCGCGCCCGAGGTCAGGGAGCGCCCGGCGGCGATCGCGAGGAAGTGCACGAGGAAGCCCGTGTACGAGGGCGCCAGCACCGGCACGATGTTCGCCGCCGTCATGACCACCGCGCCCGCGCGCAGGCAGTTGCGGGCACCGACGCGGTCGGCGACGGCTCCCGTGGGTATCTCGAACAGGCAGAAGGCGACGTAGTAGATGCTCTGGATGCCGAAGATCTGGCCGTCCGACAGACCCGCGGCACGCTGGTAGGCGTAGAACACGGGCATCCACCACAACAGGTTGAACAACAGCTGGAACCCGTTGTTGAGGCGGATGATGCGGCGGGCGGCCGGGGTCATGGCCGGATCCGCGGAGCGGCGCCGCACAGACGCCATGGAGCGCCTCACCGGGCGTACGGGCGTACCTGGACCAGATGGAACGCCCCCTCGGCAGTCATGAGCCACTCGATGTCCAGAGCGTCGTCGGGGTCGCCCTCACTGAAGTGGGACTGCAGCAGACGCCCCACGAAGGCCAGTTCGCCCAGGGACGTGCGCGTGTCAGACGGGAGGTCCTCCCCCGAGGAGCCGACGTCCACGGTGCGCCCGCCGCCCTCGACCGTGTTGAACAGGTACTGGTGGGGCAGGACCCTGCCGTCGACCACCCGCTCCGGCGAACCGGCCGTGCAGTTGACGTACACGTTGCGGAAGTCCTCACGCCGGGTCGGATTGCAGGTCACCAGCACACCCCCGAGGCCGGCGGGGACATACCGCTGGATGATCACTCCCATGTAGGTGTCGTCCAGCACGATGCCGGCCTCGTGCCGCAGACGTACGCTCCGTGGCGACAGCAGCGACGTCCACACCTGCCGCACCGCGTCCAGCAACTGCTCCTCACCGCGCACGGTGGTCACCGAGTCGTAGATCCCGGCCGCCGAGAAGCCCGGCAGGTCCTCGGCGTTGGAGGACGAGCGCACCACGAGACGACGTCCGCCGGCCAGCAGACCCGGCACCGCACCGGTGACGGCCCGTGCCACCTCGTCGGGGATCGGCGTGCCGTGCATCAGGCGCTGCAGGTCCAGACAGAGGGAGTCGATCACGTCGAGCGCTTCGAGTTCGAGCGCCATCTTCAGCTTGCCGATGCCCTGTTGCACAGCGGGCGAGGAGGTCAGGAAGAGATGGTGCAGGCGGAACGGGAGCGCCACTCCCTCGGGTGCCCGGATGGTGGCGGCCACGTGTTCGGCCGCCACCACCTGCAGCCGATCCACGGGCGCTTCCGGCTCGCCGAGCCGCAGGGCCAGGTGGCTGAGCAGATCGGGCCGCGGCGGGCGCGGGCGTGCGTAGAAAGCGGTCAGGTCCGCCGTGCGGCTGTCCAGGACATGGTGCAGTTCGCCGAGGTTGGCGGCCTTGGTGCCGTAGCTGTCGCGGTCGGCGCGCCGCAGCCGGTGCAGAGCCATGACCGGCGCCTCGTCCAGCAGCGGCGCGTCGACGCGGATGCGCTGCTGGTGCCAGGCCGGCCTTTCCAGGACCGGGGCGTCGGACAGCCGCTCCAGGGTGATGGCGTCCTCGGACACCCGGTAGCGGACCCATGCGCCGTCCAGTCCGTGTCGCCGCACCAGAGCGTCCAGGTCGCGGACGATCGCGTTCGGGATGCCCCAGCCCGACGCCAGGACGTTGGTGTGCGAAAGCGGCGTCGTGGGCTCCGTGTTGACGAACCCCGCCACCCGGGGCACGTCGTCGGGCAGGCAGGCCATCGCGACGATGTCCGCCCAGCCGAGCTGTGGGGCGGCGTCGCGGTACTCCGCCAGATGGCGGAAGTAGCGCAGCCGGCCTTCGGCCACGCCCGGGTTGAGGCAGGTCCGGGTCCGGTTGCCGAACAGCTCCTGGCTGAGGATGCGCGGTACGCGTGCCTCGCTGACCGAGGCGAGTTCGTGCTCCTGCCCGTGGTTCGCCGGTTTCAGCAGCAGGGGGAGCCGTCCGTCCACCCTTGCGCGCACATACTGGTAGAACTCCTCCAGCAGCGCGGCGTGCATGGTGTCCGACTCGGTCGTCTCCAGGACCAGGAAGGGCCGCTCGGAGCCCTCGGCGTCCTCGTCGCTGTGCAGGGACAACACCCCGAGCAGGAAGCGGCGGTCGGGCGCCATGTACACGGATGCGTTGAACGCGTCCAGGCCCGTGTCGAGTTCGTCCATCCCCATGCCGAGGATGCGCGTGGCGACGTAGTCGACGTGGAAGGGGTGCACCCGGGTGTCGAGCAGGTGCCAGGTGTCCTCGGACCTGTCCACCACGATCTTCAGGTACGGGTGTCCGGCGAGCACGCCGGACAGCGCGCGGAACAACGGCAGCGAGAGGTTGGCGCCGACGACGGTACGATCGCCCGCCGTGTCGGGGGTGTCGGCCTTGTGCGGTGCGCGGGTCATGGCCGGGCCCCCTCGGTGGCGTCCGTGGGCAGGATGCGCGGCAGCGCCTCGACCAGGGCGGTGAAGTCACGGACGACGGACTGCGGCCGGTCCGCCGACAACAGGCACAGGCCCGCCATGGTGTTGGCCCCGGCGGCAGGCTCGTAGACCGGCACGGGAGCTCCGTCCGGCAGAGAGCTCTCGCGGACGACGGACAGGGTGCTGCCGGCGCCGACCGGCGCCGAACGGACGACCGCCGAGGAGTCCCATCGATGACGGCGGGGCCAAGGGGTGCCGTCGCCCTGCACGGCGAGGACCACCAGCGATCCGGCGGCGCCCGTGGCATCCTCGGGCGTCAACGCCCGTGCGGGCCAGACGGGTGAGCCGCCGAGCAGCTGGTCGGTGAACATGCCGACCAGGTCCAGGCCGAAGACCTCCTCGATCTGCGGCACCGTCATCGCCCCGCCGAACCGCGCGGCCGTCTCGATGACCCACATACGGCCTTCCCTGCCCAGCTTGATCTCTGTGTGGGTGCCGCAGTTCTCCAGCCCCAGGGCGTCCACGGCGCGCCGGGCGAGGTCCACGATGAGGTGCTGGGCCTCGCTTCCCACGGCGGCCGGGGTGATACCGGCGCGCTCGGTGAAGGGCGCCACCGTCGGCATCCGCCCGCTCAGGCAGACCGGACGGAACTGTCCGTGGACGACCACGCCCTCGACGCTGACGTAGTCACCCCAGCCGGGGCCGTCGAACCACTCCTCGGCACAGCCGCTGACGATCTCCTCGACGATGAAGTCCTCCGAGGCGCCGGGAACGTGCAGTTCCGCGAATCCGAGCAGCGCGGACTCGGCCATCACCGCGCGCGACCGCTGCCAGGCGTCCGGCGCGTCCGCGGGCCGCTCGATGATCTGGTGTGCGGTCGAACCGGCGCTCCAGGCCGCCTTTAAAAGAAGTGGGCATGACAACTCGATGGTTGCGCGCTCCAGTTCGGCCGCGCTGGTGACGGCGCGGAACCGCGGCTGCGGTATACCCCGGCGCTCCCACGCGGCACGCATCAGGCGTTTGTCGCGCGCCAGGGCGGCGGCGGGCCCCGCACCCCTCAGCCCGAGCCGCCGGGACGCCTCGGCGACCGCGACCACCGCGTACTCCGAGAAGGTGAGAACGGCGTCCGCCCCCACCTCGCGGGCTCGGGCGGTGATGAGCTCGACCAGGTCGCCACCGCGGGCGTCCAGGGGGGTGACGACCGACGCGCACAGCCGCGCCGCGTCATCGGCCACGGGCGCGGGCAGTTCACTGAGGGCCAGTAGGTGCACCACGGACCTCGCGGCCACCCGCGTCAGGGCATGGCCCACCGGAGGGCCGCCCTTGGCATGCACGTACAGCACCTTGCTCACGGAACTCCAACTCCTTTGCGCCGGTACATCGACCACTGTCACGCCATCTCCTTCAAGCGAACCAGCACCCGCCCGCGTCCGAGGTGCCGGGATTCCCCAGGCACTCAGGCAAACGCCCTACTGCTGCCGCCGATCCGCGCCAGGTGAGGGTGCGTCATGCGCTGGCGCCGCCGACGCCACAGCACCGAGCGTCTGCCCCGCTCGCATGCCCCATCCCTTACGGGATACGCATGAGGAATCACCCAAAGTGATGTGGTGCAGGGTTGAAGGAGTGGGACGTGGACGAAGCTGATTTCAAGGCGGACTGCTCTGCGTCCGCCTGACCCCGGATGGGCGGATCAGCGAGGCCGGCACCGCGGTCGCCGACGTCCTGCGTATCCGGCTCTCCGATCTGACGGGCCTGCCGGCCGACACGTTGCTTGCCAGGACACCCGAACGGAGCGCCCTGCACCGGATCTGGGACGACCTGATCAGCGGTCGGCGCCGAAGCGCCCGCACCTGTGCCGTACTCGTCGACCGGGACGGCTGGCGGCGCCGGACCCGGATCCATCTGAGCATCGTGTGCGGCAGGGCTCCCGGTGTGTCCGGCGTCTGGGCCGTCGGCACTCACCTCGGCCTGCGCCATCAGCCCCGCCCGGACCTGACGGCCGCCCAGGTCCGCATACTGGCCCTGCTGGCGGCCGGGCACACCAACGCGGACATCGCAGAGACGCTGCGCCTGTCCCGGCAGACGCTGGACTACCACCTGAGCCGCCTGCGTGCCCTGCTCGACGCCGCGACCCGCCCGGCGTTGGTCGCCCGAGCCCATGTGCTCGGCATCCTCTCATCACAGACATGGCCGCCCCGGTCCTCGACGGCGGCGAACCCCGCAAGCCCGGTCTGGACGCTCCGCCCAGGACATGACGGAGGGACCAGGTCCGTCGGTGTCGGCGTCTTCTGCCTCGAAGACGAAGACGAAGACGAAGACGAAGCCGGAGGCGACCTGGCAGTCGGCCCGCACAGGGACGACGTGGGTGGATCTCCAGGTAGGGCCGGCCGCCTGGGCGGCGTAGGCCTTGACGCGCATGGGGACGTTTTCCTCGGTGAGCGGTCCAGGGGTGGGTCGGGACAGGTGTCAGTCGACGGCCGGGGCGGCGGCGTACTCCTCGTCGGTGACGGGAGTCAGCCAGTGCACGACGTCATGGTCGGCGTCGCTCTCGTTGATGGCCAGGTGGACCATCAGCCGGTTCGGCGCGGCGCCGTGCCAGTGCTCCTCGTCGGCCTCGAACAGGACGCGGTCGCCGGGACGGATGACCTCGATCGGTCCGCCCCGGCGCTGACACAGGCCGACCCCCTCGGTGACGAAGACGGTCTGGCTCAACGGGTGGCGGTGCCAGTGGGTGCGCGCGCCGGGCATGAAGTGCACCAGGTTGGCGCTGACCCGGGACGGCGCCGGTGCGGCGGCCACGGCGTCGATGTAGACGTCGCCGGTGAACCAGTCGGCGGGGCCCCTGAGGGTGGTGATCGAGCTTCGGGTGATCCGCAAGGTCGTACCTTCTCTGTGAGTGATGCGGGTGGCAGGCACGTCGAGCCGCTCTCCCGGGGGCGCGGCCTGGATCAGGGCTTGAGGAGTGCCTTGACGGCGCGGCGCTCGTCCATGGCCCGGTAGCCCTCGGCGACCTGCTCCAGCGGCAGGGTGAGGTCGAAGACCTTGCCCGGATCTATGCGGCCCGACAGGACGCGGTCGATCAGGTCGGGCAGGTAGCGGCGCACGGGAGCGGGGCCGCCGCGCAGGCCGACGTGGGAGAAGAACAGCTCCTGGCCGTCGATCCGCACCTCGTGGGGGACACCGACGAAGCCGACGTTGCCGCCCGGCCGCGCCGCGTGCAGGGCCTGCTGCATGGCCTGGGCGGTACCGACGCACTCCAGCACCGCGTCGGCCCCGATCCCGCCGGTGAGGTCCTTGAGCCGGGCGACGCCTTCCTCGCCGCGCTCCGTGACGATCTCGGTCGCGCCGAACTCCCGGGCGAGCTTCTGACGGCTCTCGTGGCGGCTCATCGCGATGATCCGCTCCGCGCCCATCTCCTTCGCCGCGATCACCGCGCACAGCCCGACCGCTCCGTCGCCGACCACCACGGTGGTGGCGCCGGGCCCGACCTCGGCGGCGTCGGCAGCCCACCAACCGGTGCCCATCACGTCGGAGACGGCCAGCAGGCCGGGCCGGAACTCCTCGCCCGGGACCTCGTCGGTGGCGACCAGGGTGCCCTGGGCGTGGGGGATGCGCACGTACTCGGCCTGGCAGGTGCTCATGAACTCGCGGTTGAGGCAGTTGGCCTGGAAGCCGTTGCGACAGTTGGCGCAGGTGTTGTCCGAGGTGGCGAACGAGCCGACGACGAACTGACCCGGCCTGACCGCGGTGACCTCGCTGCCGACCTCCTCCACGAAGCCGACGTACTCATGGCCCATCGGATGAGCCTCGCCGGTCGGATCCAGGCCGCGGTAGGGCCACAGGTCGGAGCCGCACACACAGGTGAGGGCCGTACGGATGATCGCATCGGTCGGCTTGAGGATCTTCGGGTCGTCGAGCGTCTCGAAGCGCACATCGCCGGGGGCGTGGATCACTGCTCCGCGCATGGGGGGAGGTCCTTACGTGCTGAGGGCCGGGCCGCTGGTGCGGCCCATGGGGCTTGTTGCGCAGCAGCGCAAAGCGCCACGCCTCCAGGTAACCGGGTTTCCGCGCGGGCAGCGAGTTACCGGTGAAAGGTGTACTGCCAGTACATCCCTGCCGCGGCGTACACGCCGTACGGTCGAGGTGTGGACAACCGTGACGAGGTCCGCGAGTTCCTCACCTCGCGGCGAGCAAACATCACCCCGGAGCAGGCCGGCCTACCCTCCGGAAGCCGGCGGCGCGTCCCTGGCCTGCGCAGAAGCGAGGTCGCGGCCCTGGCCGACATGAGCGTCGAGTACTACGCGAAACTGGAGCGGGGCAATCTCGCCGGCGTCTCTCCGGCCGTCCTGGAGGCCGTCGCCCGCGCCCTGCGACTGGACGATGCCGAACGCGCCCATCTCCATCATCTGGCGCAGGCCGCCGACGGCTCCGACGTCCTCGCCCGGCCTCGGCGCCGTACCGCCCGGCAGTGGACGCCGCACCGCAGCCTGCAGTGGACCCTGGACGCGGTCACGGCCGGACCCGCGTTCGTCCGCAACGGCCGACTGGACATCCTCGCCGCCAACCCGCTCGCCCGTGCCTTCTACAGCGATGTCTACGCCGCCCCCCAGAACCAGGCGAACCTCGCCCGCTTCAACTTCCTCGACCCCGCCTCCCGCCGCTTCTACCCCGACTGGGATCTCTTCGCGGACATGGCGGTGGCCATCCTGCGCACCGAGGCAGGCCGCAGCCCCCACGACAAGGACCTGCACGACCTCGTCGGTGAGCTGTCCACCCGCAGCGAGGAATTCCGCACCCGCTGGGGCGCCCACAACGTCCGCCACCACGGCACCGGCACCAAACGGTTCCGCCACTCGACCGTCGGCGAACTCACCCTCGCCTTCGAGGGGCTGGAGATGGCCGCCGAACCCGGCCTCACCCTCACCATCTACACCGCCGAACCCGGCTCGCCCTCCGAAGAGGCACTGCGTCTGCTCGCCTCCTGGGCCGCCACCGAAGAGGCCGACTCGCCCACGCGACAGTCCACCGGCTGAAGCAGGGCCTGCCGCGCGGACCGCGCCGACTGGCGGGGTCGGAGCGCGGGGTCGTACTCCGGCCGGTCCCACCCGCGGTCCGGGGGCCGACGACCGTCGCGACGACGGCTTCGGCTCCGGACCGTCCCATGCCTTGCAGTCGTTCCGGTTGCCGGGTCTACGTCCGCTTCGCGGCCCGCCTTTGGCGGCGGGACAGCGACCTGGGCCTTCGCGTCCTGCTTCCAGCCCAGGGCAGCCTGGCAGGAAAGATCGCTGTGGGCCGTTGCTCATGGCCTGCCTTCCGCCAATACGGCGGCGAGGAGTCCGGGGAAACGGGCATCGAGTTCGGCGCGACGCAGAGTCATCAGACGGGTCTTTCCAGCGCGCCGGGTCTGCGTGATTCCGGCTTCGCGCAGGATCCGCCAATGATTCGACAGCGTCGACCTGGGCACGTCCACGCCGGCCGGGCTGCACGCACTCTCGCCGTCGTCGGCCATCCGGCGGACCAGTGCCAGCCGGACCGGATCGCCCAGTGCATGGAGCACCACAGCCAGGTCCACATCGGCATGGTCGGGCTGTCCCACTGGCCCTCCTCGGCCTCGTCCGCGTGACACCCGTAGTATGCAGATCACTTCCTCGTTTCGGGAAAATCGAAATGATCTAGGAGATGACCGTGACGGTGCTCGCCATCCTTGCCCGGGTCTACGTCGACGACCTGGACGTGGCCTTGCCGACCTTCGTCGAGCTCACCGGGGAGCAGCCACAAATGCGGTTCACCTACCGGGACTTGGAGCTCGCGAGCATCGGCGGCTATCTGCTTCTGGCAGGTTCGGAGGAAGCCCTTGCTCCCTACCGAGGCACGCACGCCACCACGATCGTCGAGTCCATCGACCGGGTCCTGCGCATGACCGAGCAACACGGGGGAGACATCCTCGACGGCCCCAACGAGGTGCCCACCGGTCGCAACCTGACCGTGCAGCACCCCGGAGGCGCGACCATCGAGTACGTGCAGTTCCACGCAACCGCACGTTAGGCCCTCGCTCGGGCCGGCCCAGTCGCCGCAGTCGGTGGCCTCGCCGGCCGTCTGGACCGGGATCGCAAGGACCATGTCCGGTCCGGGCCGGCCGCGTCCGGGAACATACGGTCCGCGCCCAGTCCGCGCGAGGTCAGCCGCACCCTGCTCAACGGAGAACCGGGCAGGCCGCATCTGTGGGAGGACGAGCAGACCCCCGTCCCGGCCGGCGAGGCCTCGGCGGCCTCGCTGTCTCCGGTGCCTTACAGGCACAAGGCCGACACGGCTGGGATTTCTTCAACTGGTGGTGTAGATAAGTCAGTTGTTGCGGCTTCTGGATCGCAGCAGGCGGTGATCCGGTGACTTTTCTGTCGCACTTGCTGTGATCGCCGACCCCCCTCATGCACAGCGAAAGGCACATGTATGGCGAACAACCGCAGGATGCGCTATGGAGGACGGACGCTGGCGCTCTCAGCGGCTGCCCTGGGCATGGTCGCGGCGGCAGCCGTTCCGGCCTCGGCCGATGACCAGCCCACCCGGGCACAGCTCATAGCCGACTGCAATTCCGGGGAAGGGAAGTGCACCTTCAACGAACCGCAGTTGGGCCAGGCGTATCTCGGAGGCTTCCACCGGGTCTCCGACTCGCTCTACAACTGCAGCACCTCGGCTGCCACCCAGTCGATGACCTGGTCCGACACGGTCGGTTCCACGGACTCGGCGGGCGTATCGGTGACCGCCGGCGGCAAGGTAGCGGACATCATCGACTTCAGCGTGACGGCGACGTACAGCCACACCTGGTCGAGCACCCACTCGGAGACCAGCTCCGTCAACATGACGGTGAAACCCGGTGAGGTCGGCTGGATCTCCCGTGCACAGGTGATGCAGACCGTCTCCGGCACATGGCAGACCCATTACGACGACCGGAAGTGGGGTCACTACTTCTGGTTCGTCCCCGACGCCATCACCGGTCCTGCCCCGAACGGGACGGACGGCCAGAGCAACGCGGTGGTCGTCAAGTCCAGGAAGATGACTGCCGAGGAGAAGGGCTCCTGCTCCAGCCGCTCCGGCAAGGCCAAGACGTTCGTCGTCCACGGCTGATCCACCGATCACGCGCCTGGCTGCCTCGCGGTCCGTATCCCCACGAGGCAGCCGGGGACAGCGGGGGTCTGACGGCGGGTGCCACCGGCTACCACGAACGCCGGTACGCCATGGGCATGTACCGGCGCGCGGCGGCTCCCGTGTGCTTCACGGTCTCCACCCTGGTCGCGAACGCGCTGTGGCTCGGCTCGCCGTTCGACTCCGGCACGCCGAACCGGCACATCCTCCACGAGGCCATGCGGCTGCTGCCGCCGTCGTGGAACGTTCTGCGCAACGCCTGCGCCGAATACCCTGCCGTCGACCGGCGCATCGGCGCGGGCGACGACGTCCTCGTCCTGCCCCTTCTCTCCCATCGTGATCCCACGTTGTGGGAGGACCCGCACGAGTTCCGTCCGGAGCGCTGGGACAGCCTCGACCCCGACACCGCCCCCGGCTACCTTCCCTTCGGACACTCCTCCGAACGCTGCTGGGGCCGGCACACGGTGATGCCGCTGGCCGAGCTGCTCCTGGACCTGATACGCGGCGCCGGCCTGGCGGTCAGTCCGGACCAGTCGACCGCCAGGGTTCCCCTCGTCGGTCTGCTGGGCGTTGAGGACGTACACGTGACCAAGCTGCGCGATGCCGCCGCCTGAGCCGTCGTACGACACCGGGACGACCGAGATCGTCGACGAGTCCTTCGCCTCCCATCCGCACGGCGTCTACCGGCGCTGCGTCGCGCATCACAGCAGGGCAGCGCGCGATGCCGGTGCTGTACGCCGCGGTGCCCCCACGTTCGTCGGCCGGTCCGGCGCCGCCGGTCGGCTATGACCGAAGTGCGCGGGCCAGGCTGTCGATGGTGGCGCTGTCCACGGGCGCCGTTCCGGTGAGGGTGCCGGCCAGTGCGCGGGCCAGGACGGTCGCGGCACTGATCCGGGTGTCCTCCTGCTGGTCGCCGGTGACCTTTCCGATCACGGCGTCGCGCACCGACGTGGAGATGTCCAGCCCCCCGAACTGCTCGGGGAAGGACAGCATCATCAGGCACACCCCCACGTTGGCGGCCAGGATCGACTGGCCTGCCAGCTCGGCGGGCATACGAAGTCGCCCGGCGTCGCCGCAGCGCCGCAGCGCCGCCAGGAGCAGGCCTTGCGCTTCCTTGACCGCCTGCGGCTTGGGGTCCCCCGTCGGCGTGAACATCAGCCGGTACAGGTGCGGGTTGGCCAGGGCGAACGTGACATGGCTGTCCCAGGCCGTACGCAGGTCCGCCACCGGATCAGCGGTGCGCGGATTGCGCCTTTTTCCGGCGAGGAAGCGTTCGAAGCCGACGTCGGCCACCGCGGCGAGCAGCCCTTGCTTGTCTCCGAACTGGCGGTAGATCTCAGGGCCGCCGACCTTGGCTCGTTCGCAGATGGCCCGGGTCGAGATCGCCGGCGCGTCCTTGCCGGCGAGTAGTTCCGCGGTGGCTTCCAGGATGCGCTCTCGTGCCGACGTCATGCGCTCATGTTAACAGCCGAGTTAGCGTTGTTTACGAGTTGTGTTAACGTCGTAAACGTCTGGGCCGCGACAACCAGTCCACAACCTGAAGGTGGTTCCCCATGGGTACGACGACCCTGCGCGAGTTGAACGGCTTCGACGAGACGCCGGCTTCCCTGGCCGACGCCACAGTGATCCTGATCGACTACCAGAACACCTACACCGGCGGCGTCATGGAGCTGGACGGCTACGCCGAGGCCATCGCCGAAGGCAAGAGGCTTCTCGCCGCCGCCCGTGAGGCGGGCGCCCCGGTCATCCACGTTCAGGACGCGGGCTATGACATCGACTCCGAGGGCGGCCGGATCCACCCGGATGTCGCGCCGGTCGAGGGGGAGGCGGTTGTCGTCAAGAGTGTTCCCAACGCTTACCACGACACCGACCTCGGAGAACTGGTCGAGAAGGCCGGCCGCAAGGACGTCGTCCTCGCCGGATTCATGACCAACATGTGTGTCCTGTTCACGGCCCAGGGTGCGTTCCTGCGGGGTGACCGTCCGACCGTCGTCGCCGGCGCCTGCGCGACCCGCTCCCTTTCCACGATGAAGGCGGCCGGTGCCACGCTGACCGCCCGGCAGATCCATGACGGCGCACTCGCGACGATCACGGAACTCTACGGCGTGGTGGTCTCGTCCGTTTCCGACCTGACGTAGGGCACCGGCTCGACATCCACGAATCGGGCGCGTCAGAAAGCCCGTGGGCGGCCCTTCCTCGGCGGCCAAGCGGGCTACGGGTCCGGCGCGTCCGTTCGGCCGTCGGGCGGCCACCGGTGATGATGCGTTCTGCGATCGCCTGGCGATCGGCTCTCGCGGAAAGTCCCGCCGGATTCGCCACACCCTGGGGGTCATGATGTCTTCGCCGGCTTCGTCCAGCGTGGTCAGTGAAAAGGTCGAGAAGACCCGGTCCCTGACAGGGTGTGCCGCTGTACTGGTGGGAGACTTGGCCATCACGGCCGCGGCGGTTCTGGGTATGTGGTGGACGCGTGACACACGGGACTCGGTGGCGATCCTCAGCAGCGCCTTCACCGCGGTGACCAGCATGACCACCGCGTATTTCGGGATCAAGGGCATTTCCAACACGGCCTCGCGGGTCGTGCATGTGGTGCCGTCGCAGGGCGGCGACTGATCAGCGGGAGTCGGCGGTCAGCACCGTGCGACCAGCTCCGCCTTGTCCCTCACGTCGGTTCGTGCAGGTGCGGCCCTCTGTCCCCGTCATCCTCCTTGCAGATACCGGTGGCGTTCCTGCTGTGTGAGGTCCCGGCCGACGGCTCGGCAGATCATGTCGATCGCTCCCGTAGGACCGGGCAGATTCAGTTTCCATCGTTGGACCGTGCCGTCTTCGCCGCTTGCGATCAGCCTGCGTTGGCCGGGGCCGAAGGCGAGTGCGTGCACGGAGGACTGCCGCCCCACGAGAGTGCCGCGGACCGTTCGCGTGGAAAGGTCCCAGAGACGGACCGTGCCGTTGTCGTGGCCGGCGGCGAGAGCGCGGCCATCTGGGCTCAACGCCACCGCTGAGGCCATGTCCGTGAGGATGGTGCCGTCTTTCCCGGTGGCCGGGTCCCACAGCCGCAGTGTTCCATCGGCGGCAGCGGATACGAGCGTGTGCCCATCGCGGCTGAACGCAAGCGCGACAACGACATCCGTGTGCCCCGTAAGAACTGCCCGGCGCCTGCCGGTGGCCACGTCCCACAGCCCCACGGACGTACCGGTGCCCCCCGTGGCGAGTAGCCGGCCGTCGGGGCTGAGAGCCGCCGTCACGCAGGTGTCGGTCCGAGGGCGGCAGCGTACCGTCGTTCGGAGCGTGTGGTCGGTCATGTCCCACACCCGCACGGCCGAACCGTCGGCGCTGGTCACGGTGGACATCACATGGCGGTCCGAGCGAAGGCTGAGCGACGTCACCAGCCCGAAGCCCACGGGGCGTGCGTGGCGCACCTGTTCGGTGACCGCGTCCCACTCCCGCACGACCCCACCGGCATCACCCACTTCCACCGTGCGCGCGTCAGCCGTGAACACCATCGCCGACACGATGGCCGTCTCCACCCTGGCCACCCCGCCCTGCCCCTCGGAGGCGTCCCACAGGCGGACAGCACGGTCACGGCCACCGGAGGCCAGGGTGCTCCCATCGGTGCTGAACGGCACGGACGCCACACTGTCGGAGTGCCCGGTGAAGACGGCCCGGTCCTTGCCGGTGGCCACGTCCCACAGCCGCGCCGTGTCGTCGTCACTGCCGGTGGCTGCCACGCGCCCGTCCGGGCTGAACGCCACGGCACGCACAGGTCCATGATGACCGGCGAGGCGGACCCGCGGCGCTCCTGTCGCGGTGTCCGACAGCTGTGCCAGGCCCCCCAGACCACCGGAGGTTTCCGGGCGGCTCCCACCTGCGGCGGTGTGGGAGAGCCCGGCCGGGGCACGGGAATGCTGAGGTGTTCCGCTGACGTGCGGACTCGCACCCGAGGGTGTGGGAGGGCACATGGACGTGCTGGCCCGGCTGGACCGATACCAGAGACGGCACCGGTGGGCGGGGATGCCGCTCGCGGTCGTGTACAAGTTCTTCGACGACCAGGCCACCTACCTGGCCGCGCTGATGGCCTACTACGGCTTCGTCTCGCTCTTTCCGCTGCTGCTGTTCCTGGTGGCGGTCCTCAGTGCCGCCCTGCACGGCAATCCGCAGCTGCAGCACTCGATGCTGCACTCGGCACTGGGCGAGTTCCCGGTGATCGGCGACCAACTCGGCCACAACATCCACTCGTTCCACGGCAACGGCGCCGCCGTCGTGGTAGGTATCACGGGCAGCGTGTACGGCGCCCTCGGGATCGCCCAGGCAGTCCAGCACGCACTGAACAAGATCTTCGCAGTGCCGCGGCACGCCCGTCCCGACCCGCTGCGCTCACGGGTGAGGAGCCTGTACTTCCTGCTCCTGCTCGCGGCCGGCCTCTGCCTGACGACCGCACTGTCCACCGCCGAGTCCGCGGCCACCCTCTTCGGAACCCGCCTGGCCATCGGCATCAGGATCGGCGTCGGAGCCCTGGCGGTCGTCCTCGACGCCGCCCTCCTCCTGCTGAGCTACCGGCTGATGACCAGGCGCAAGCTGCCGCTGCGCGTGACGTACGGACCGGCCCTGGGAGCCGCCTGCGCCTGGCAGGCACTGCAGTGGGGCGGCTCCTACTACGTCGGGCACGTGCTGCGGGGCGCCACCGCGACCTACGGCATGTTCGGCATCGTGCTCGGCCTGCTCGCCTGGATCTACCTCGCCGCCGCCGTGTACCTGACCACAGCGGAGATCATCGCCGTACGCTGCCTGCGGCTGTGGCCCCGCAGCCTGCTGACCCCCTTCACCGATCATGTCCACCTCGCCACGGGCGACCTGCGCGCCTACCGCTCGTACGCGACCACGGAGTCCTTCAAGGGCTTCGAGAAGATCGACGTCCGCTTCGGCGAGCCTCCGCCACCGGCCGTGGGCGACACGGGACCTCCCTGATCCGACCGGGCAGCAGGCGGGCGGCGCCCGTCTCGGCTCGCTGGGAGGCACGCCGCCTGGAACCCGGTGACTATGAAGAAAGAAGGCAGCAACTGGCCGAGCGGCACGCGCTCCCGCCGAGGGGAGAGGAGAACGGCCTATGGGCAGGACGGGCCCCTCGCAGTCCGGCGCCCCGGGCCGGCCCCTGCCCGGGGCCGGCTCGTCTCCCACCGGCCTGCTCGATCAGCTGAGCGTCGCCGCGGTGGTGCTGGACGCGCACGGGCGCGTGGTGTTCTGGAGCCCCCAGGCCGAGGAATTGTTCGGCTACACCGCACCGGAGGCGCTCGGCCGCTTCGCGGCGCGGCTGCTGGTCCACGAGGAGCACTGGGACCAGGTGATCGCGCTGTTCGCCGAGGTCATGGAGTCCGGCACCGACTGGGCCGGGGCCTTTCCGGTCCGGCACAAGGACGGCAGCAAGCGGCTGGTGGAGTTCCGCAACGTGCGGCTGCTCGACGATCTCGGGGACACCTACGCCCTGGGCCTGGCCGTGGACCAGGCGACGGTGGCACGGATCGAGCGGGGCGTGGCCCTCTCGGCACGTCTGGTCTCCCAGTCCCCGATCGGCCTGGCCATCCTCGATCCCGACCTGCGCTACGTGACCGTGAACCCGGCGCTGGAGCGCATCCACGGCCTGCCCGCCGCCGACCATCTGGGCCGGCGCGCCCGCGACGTCCTGACCTTCCTGGACGCCGAGGCCGTCGAAGCCCGTATGCGCCAGGTCCTGGAGACCGGACAGCCGGTGTCCGACCGGTACGTCGTCGGCCGCACCAGCGCCGAGCCGGACCGCGAGTACGCCTGGTCGGTGTCGTACCACCGGCTGGACGACGCCACCGGCCGGGTGATCGGTCTGGCCACGTCCGTCATCGACATCACCGAACGCCATGAGGCCACCCAGGCGGCGACACGCGCCCGGAACCGCCTGGCCCTGATAGCCCACGCCTCCGCCTCCATCGGTACGACCCTCGACGTGGAGCGGACGGCGCACGAGCTGGCCGGTGTGGTCGTACCGGACCTGGCCGACGTGGCCTCGGTCCACGTGCTCGACAGCGTGCTGCGCGGACGCACCCCGTCGGACAGCGGCCCTGCCCGCTTCCGTGTCGCCGCCGTCGCCGCGGCACCCGCCAGTGAGGCGGCACAGGCGGCGGCCGACGTGCCCGGAGGCCTCGCCATGTACGACAGCGACCGTCTGATCACCCGGTGTGTGCGCACCCGCCGGCCGGTGCTGGTGGCCGAGGCCACCCGGGGGGACCTGCGGCACATCGCCCGCACCAGCGAGGCCGCCGCCCTTCTGGAGGCCACCGGCGTGCATTCCTACCTCGCGGTGCCGCTCCTGGCCCGCGGAGAGGTCCTGGGAGCGCTCAGCCTCGAACGCGTCCGCACGCCCGCGCCGTTCGACGAGGACGACACCCTCCTCGCCTGCGAACTGGCCAGCCGCGCCGCGACCTGCGTCGACAACGCCCGCTGGTACCAGAACGTGCGCGACACCGCCCTCACCCTCCAGCGCCGCCTGCTGCCCGAGCTGCCGTCCCGCCTGCCCGGCTTGGAGATCGCCTGCCGTTACCGGCCGGCCGGAGCCGTCAGTGAGATCGGCGGAGACTGGTTCGACGCCATGCGTCTGCCGGGCGACAAGACCGCTCTGGTCGTCGGGGATGTGATGGGCAGCGGCATCAACGCCGCCGCCAGCATGGGCCAACTGCGCAGCGCCACCCGTGCGTTCGCCGAGCTGGACCTCGAGCCGGCAGAGGTTCTACGGCACCTCGACCGTCTGGCCGAGGACGTCGAGCACACCATCGCCACCTGCGCCTACTGCAGGTACGACCCCGAGCGGGGTGAGTGCCGTATCAGCCTGGCCGGTCATCTGCCTCCGGCCCTGGTCCGGTCCGGCCGGCCGGCCGAGTTGCTCGACCTCCCCTCCGGTGTGCCGTTGGGCGTCGGCGGATGGGCCTTCGAGACGACGGCCTTCTCCTTTCGCCCCGGCGACCAACTCGCTCTCTACACCGACGGTCTGGTCGAGACGCGCGGTGACCCGATCGACGCCCGCCTCGGCATCCTCCGCGACGCCCTGACCGCCACGGCCGATCAGGACCTGGGAGAGACGTGCGACCGGGTGCTGGAGACTCTCCGGCCCCGGGCCGGCGACGACGTCGCCCTCCTCCTGGCCCGCGCCCGGCACGGAACGACGTCCCCAAGCGGCCGCAGGGGCCCCTGAAGCGGGTCGGCCGCCCCACCGCCGAGGCGCCGAGGGCTCACACGTCGGGATCATCGAACTGGTCGAGAAGGAAGTCGACCGGTGCATGGCCCGTGGTGGCGGCCGCGCCGCCGTCGAGAAGCTGCTCCGCCCAGATGACCTTGCCGCGGGCCGTGTACCGCGTTCCCCACCGCTGGGCGAACTGCGCCACCAGGAACAGCCCTCGTCCGCCCTCGTCCGTGGTCGCCGCCCGGCGCAGGCGGGGCAGGGTGCCGCTGCCGTCCGACACCTCGCAGATCAGACAGCGTCCGTGCAGCAGCCGCACCGTGACCGGCGGCGAGCCGTACCGGATGGCGTTCGTGACCAGCTCGCTGAGGATCAGTTCCGTGGCGAATCCGGTCTCCTCCAGCCCCCATTCCCGCAGAGTCTCCCTGCAGCGCGCCCGTACCGAGGGCACCAGCGCCGGGTCCGGCGGCACGACCCACTCGGCCACGCGCGAGGGCGGGAACCTCCGGGTACGTGCCGTCAGCAGCGCGATGTCGTCGCTGGCGGATGACGGCTTCAGCGCGTCGATCACCGCCTGGCACGTCTCCTCCGGAGTGCGGCCCCCGGATCCGTCCAACGCCCGGCGCAGCCTCTCCATCCCCACGTCGATGTCGTGGCTGCGGCCCTCCACGAGGCCGTCGGTGTACAGCACCAGTTGTGAGCCCTCCGGCAGCGACAGCTCGGCGGTCTCGAACGGGTAGCCGCCCAGGCCGAGCGGCGTCGACGCCGGCACGCCGGCACAGGTGACCGTCCCGTCCGGGCGCAGCACCAACGGATCCGGGTGTCCCGCACGGGCCATCGTGCAGGCTCCGGCCACCGGGTCGTACACCGCATAGAGACAGGTCGCCCCGGTCACGCCCGCCCCCTCGCCGCCCGACGCGGCATCGCCGGTGTTCTCCTCGTTGTCCATGCGGACGACCAGGTCGTCCAGGTTCCCGAGCACCTCGTCCACGGGCAGGTCCAGAGTGGAGAAGTTGTGCACGGCGGTACGCAGCCGGCCCATGGTCGCCGCCGCGTGCAGCCCGCGGCCGACGACGTCACCCATCACCAGGGCCACCCGGGCGCCCGGAAGCGGGATGATGTCGAACCAGTCCCCGCCCACCCCCGCCTCCGCGGGCAGATACCGCCAGGCCACCTCCAGCGCGTCCTGGTCCGGCTGGCTCCGCGGCAGCAGGCTCCGCTGCAGCGTCACCGCCATCGCGTGCTCGCGGGTGAATCTACGGGCGTTGTCGATGGCCACCGCCGCCCGCGCGGTCAGTTCCTCCGCGAAGGTGAGATCCTCCGGCTCGAACGCCGGGGAGTCCGCCGTCCGGTAGAAGTTCACCACGCCCAGCGGCACGTTCCGCGCCCGCAGCGGCACGGTCACCAGCGAGCGCAACCCGCACTCCAGGGCCTTCCGGGAGCGCTCCGGATCCTGTTCCCGCCAGCCGTGTGCCCACCGCAGGTCCGCCTCCAGCATGACCCGCCGTTCGTGCAGCGTCCGCATCTGCGGGGTCCGGGCCGAGAACGTGATCACTTCGCCCAGCGGATACACCGGCATCATCCGCTGGTCGCCGCCGATCGCCGTGCGGCGCAGCCGCCGCCAGCCCTCCGCCGTGGGCTCCCAGCCCCGCAGTGCCGCCTCGAGCAGGTCCACCGTCACAAGGTCGGCGAACTGGGGCGCCGCCACATCGGCCAGCTCCTGGGCCGTACGCTCCACGTCCAGCGTGGTCCCGATCGCCACCCCGGCCTCGTACAGCATCTTCAGCCGCTCCCGCGCGGCCTCAGCCCGCCCCGAGACCGCCGCCAGCTCCGTGGTGTCCCGCAGGGTCACCACGCTGCCTCCCGGGTCCGCGTGCGGGTATGTCGGACGCTTGTTCACCAGGAGGAACCGGTCGCCGGCGGGATGCAGCTCATCGGTGACCGCCTCCGGCGACGACAGCAGACGCGTGATCGGCTCCGGCATTCCCAGCTCCCGTACCGGGCGCCCCCGCGCGTCCGCCGGCAGCCCGAGCAGCCGCGTCGCCTCGTCGTTGGCCAGCAGCAGTCGTCCGTCGGCTCCGGTGATCAGCACTCCTTCCCGCACCGCGTGCAGCACCGCGTCGTGGTGCTCGTACAGCTGCGCCAGCTCCGCCGGGGCCAGGCCGTGCGTCTGCCGGCGCAGCCGCCGGGACACGAGCGTCGTTCCCGCCATGGCCAGCGCCAGCGCGGCCGCGCCGCTGCCCAGGATGATCGGCAGCTGCGGCATCCACAGTGCCGCCACGTTCCTGACCGTGATGCCCGCCGAGACCAGGCCGACCACCTTCCCGCGCTCGGTCACCGGGACCACCGCCTGCACGTCCGTCCCCCTGCCCGCGGGCAGGGGCGGCCCGCCGGCCTGCTCGATGACGGTTCGGCCCTTCAGCGCCGGTGCGATGGTGCCGACGAACTTCTTCCCGATCTCCCGCGGGTAGGGATACGTGTAACGAACCCCCTTGGTGTTCATGACGACGAGGAAGTCCACGCCCGCGCGTTTCCGCGCCGCCTCGGTCTGCGGCTGGAGCAGCGCCGTCGGGTTCCGGCTGCGCAGCGCCTCGGCCGTGCTGCGCGCACTCGCGAACGACTGGGCCGCGACCACCGACTCACGACGCCCCTGCTGCACCGCGTCACGCGCCGTCTGGAGCACCATGGCCGCCACCGCGGCCACCACCAGCAGGACCACGATGACGACCTGGAGAAGGAACACCTGACCGGCCGCACTGCGCAGGTCCAGCAGGGAGGCCCGGCGTGGGCGCGAGCATCCGACGGGCGGACGACGTTCCGGGGTCCGAGGGCGCCCGGAGAATACCTCCATACACCCTTGATAACACCGGTGTGGCAAAGCCGAAGTTCCAGGCGGCCGGGCTGCGCGGCGGCCCCTCCGCTCCGCCGGTCGCAACGAAGCCCGTTATGCCCGGATAAGATACCTTTTGTGATCAGGACAGGACGGCATCGACGCCACCGCCCTCCCTACGGTGGCCGACGCGAGACCGTACTGCTGTCACCCGTGATCCTCACCGTCCTCATCACCGGCCTGGCTTTCGCCACCCCCAGGGAGATCGCCTTCAGCCGTCTCCTGCCCGCCGCACCCGCCCTCGCCGCCGCGATGTGGCCCGTGCTCCCGACGATCCTGCTGGGCGCGTTCTGCCTGCTGGTCATGATCGGGCTCAGCCTCGTCTACGCCGATCTGGGAACGCCCTACACAGCGGCTGCGATCGTCGCGGTCACTTTGGCAGCCGCCTACACGAGCCATCTCCGACTCCAGCGAGAGGAGACCCTCTTCCAGATCCGGCTGGTCGCCGACGCGGCGCAGCAGGTGCTGCTGCGCCCGCTGCCGCGCCGCGTCCAGGACGTCGACATCGAGTCGCTGTATCTCGCGGCCCAGGAGCAGGCCCGGATCGGAGGCGACTTCTACGAGGTGGCCGACACGCCGTACGGGGTTCGGCTGCTCATCGGTGACGTGCGCGGCAAAGGGCTGTCCGCGGTGGGGGCGGCCTCGGCGGTGATCAACTGCTTCAGGGAGAACGCGTACGACCAGCCCGACCTGAAGGGCATCATCCATCGCCTGGAGACCAGCATGTGCCGCTACAGCGTCGCGCTCCTCGACCTGGATCAGCCCGAGCACTTCGCCACCGCTCTGATCGCCGAGATCCCGTACGGCAGGGGGCACGTGAAAATCCTCAACTGCGGACACCCCCCGCCCCTGCTGATGCGGAGCGGAGAGGTCCGCGTCCTCGAGCCCACCGTCGCCTCGCCGCCCCTCAACCTCGCGTCACTCCTCGGAGAGGACTACAACGTCGACACCGTCGCCTTCGCCTCGGGCGACCAGATGCTGCTCTACACCGACGGCGTAACGGAGACCCGGGACCGCGCCGGCGCGTTCTTCCCGCTGCCGGAGTGGATGCGGCAGCTCGGCGCGGCGGCGCCCCGTGAGCTGCTGGACCGGCTTCACCGGGACCTGCTCCACTACAGCGGCGGGCGGCTCGACGACGACATCGCGGCCGTCGCCGTCCGCTGCAGGCGCCCCGGGGTCCAAGAGCCCTCCGCGTAGGCGGCTGCGAGCCCTGCGCGGCACCAGGCCGCCGGCCGGTGTGTCCGAAACCCGGTCCAGGTGTGTGCTGCCTCGGTATGGGCCGACCATGGAGGAAGGCAGCACGCCCGCCGGTACGGCACGAGCAAGGCGCCGAGCGGGAAGGGAAATGAGGCCATGGGCACGACGGACTCCTCCCGAGCAGGCGAGGGCCGGTCAGCGGCGGGTCCCGCCGCGCCGCCCAGCGGCCTGCTCGATCTCCTCAGCGTCGCCGCGGTGGTGCTGAACGCGAAGGGCCAGGTGGTCTTCTGGAGCCCGAAGGCCGAGGAACTGTTCGGCTACACCGCGGCAGAGGCGCTGGGTCAGCACGCGGCTCGGCTGACGGTCCACGAGGAGCACCGGGACGCGGTGATCAAGCTGTTCGCCGAGGTCATGGAATCCGGCACCGACTGGGCAGGGGCGTTCCCGGTGCGGCACAAGGACGGCAGCACCCGTCTGGTGGAGTTCCGCAACATGCGGCTGCTGGACGACCTCGGTGACGTCTACGCCCTGGGCCTCGCCGCGGACCAGGCCGCTGTGGAGCGGGTCGAGCGAGATGCCTCCCTGGCCATGCGGCTGGTGTCCCAGTCCCCGGTCGGGCTGGCCATTCTGGACCCTGACCTGCGGTATCTGGCCGTGAATCCCGCTCTCGAACGCATCACCGGTCAGTCCGCCGCCGAGCGTCTCGGCCGGTCGGCCGGCGAGGTCCTGAGCTTCCTGGACACGGACCCCGAGGCGCGTCTGCGCCGTGTCCTGGAGACGGGCGAGTCGGTGGTGGACCGGGACATCATCTGCCGGCCCCCCAGCGATCCGGACCACGAGCACGCCTGGTCCGTCTCGTACTACCGGCTGGAGGATTCCGCCGGGCGGGTGCTGGGTCTGGCCTATTCCGTCATCGACGTCACCGAGCGACACCGAGCCGCCGCCGAGGCGGCACAGGCCCGGCAGCGGCTGACACTGATCGCCAGGGCTTCCGCCTCCGTGGGCACCACCCTCGATCTGGAAACGACAGCGCGCGAGCTCGCCGACGTCGTCGTACCGGTCCTGGCCGATGTGGCAGCCGTGGACGTACTCGACAGCGCCCTGGAAGGCCGGATGGCGCCACACGAGGGGCCGGCCCTCTTCCGCGCCCTCGCCGTGCGCGCGGCCCACTCCACCGAGGCGGTCCGCGCGGCCGACCCGCCAGGGGGACTCGCCTCCTACGCCGGCGACCGCCTGATCACCCGGTGCGTGCGCACCCGGCAACCGGTCCTGGTGCCCCATGTCACCCGTCAGGACCTGGAGCGCATCGCCCGGCACGGCGAGGCGGCCTCCCTGCTCGCGGCGGCCGGCGTGCACTCCTACCTGGCCGTGCCGCTCATGGCCCGGGGGGAAGTCCTCGGTGCCCTCGACCTCAAACGCACCGGGAACCCCGCACCCTTCGATGACGACGACGCGCTCCTGGCCTGGGAGCTGGCCGCCCGCGCCGCGGTGTGCATCGACAACGCCCGCGGATACCAGGCCCAGCGTCAAGCGGCCCTCACTCTCCAGCGGAGCCTGCTTCCCGACCCCCCGTCGCACCTGCCCGGCCTGGAGGTCGCCTGCCGGTACCAGCCTGCCGGCGCCGCGAGCGAGATCGGCGGTGACTGGTTCGACGCCATACCTCTCCGGGGTGACAGAACCGCCCTGGTCGTCGGGGACGTCATGGGCAGCGGCATCAAGGCCGCCGCCACCATGGGGCAACTCCGCAGTGCCGCCCGCGCCTTCGCCGAACTCGCCCTCGCCCCCGCCGAGGCCCTTCGGCACCTCGATCACCTCACCGAAGGTGTCGAGCAGACCATCACCACCTGCATCTACTGCGTCTACGACCCACACCGGGGGCAGTGCGAGATCAGCCTCGCCGGCCACCTGCCCCCGGCCCTGATGCGTGTCGGCCACGCGGCGCAGCTTCTCGACCTTCCCACCGGCGCACCGCTGGGGGTCGGCGGGGTGCCCTTCGAGGCCACCACCATCCCCTTCCGCCCCGGCGACGAGCTGGCCCTCTACACCGACGGCCTGGTCGAAACCCGCAGCGAACCCATCGACGCTCGCCTGGACACCCTCCTCGACGCCTTCACCGCGACACGTGGCCGCGACCTGGAAGACACCTGCGTCCGCATCCTGGAAACCTTGCGCACGCCGGGGGGTGAGGACGACGTCGCGCTGCTCATCGCCCGGGCCCAGTCCTGAGCCGGCTCCATCCGGACGGTGCTGTCGGCCGGTGACGGCCGGGATCTGTACATTTGTACATGAAGAGTCGCGGCTGTCAGGCATGCGACGGTCGCGCCCACGCTCGGGAACCTCGCAGGCGAGGATGACATGATCGACTTGAGCGCGCCGATCGTGGCCACATTCCTCGTGTATGTGGCCGTCATGATCGCAACAGGGGTCTGGGCCTACAGCCGCACTCACACCTTCGCCGACTTCGCCCTGGGGGGCCGCAGGCTCAGCGCGCTCGTCGCCGCCCTGTCCGCAGGGGCCAGCGACATGTCCGGCTGGCTCTTCCTCGCTCTTCCCGGAGCGGTCTACGCCGCCGGCGTCGGCGCCAGCTGGATCGCGGCCGGTCTGGTGCTCGGTACGTACCTCAACTGGCTGTTCGTCGCGCCGAGGCTGCGCACCTACACCGAGCGCGCCGGGAACGCCGTGAGTCTGTCGGCCTATCTGGAGGAGCGGTTCGAGGACCGCACTCGGATGCTCCGGATGGTCTCGGCGGCGGTCACCCTCGTGTTCTTCACCGTCTACGTCGCCAGTGGGCTGGTGGCCGGCGGCGTACTGTTCGGGCACATCTTCGGTGTCTCCTTCAGGCTCGGAGTGACCCTGACCGCCCTGGTGATCGTCGTCTACTCGTGCCTGGGCGGCTTCCTCGCCGTGAGCCTGACCCACGTCATGCAGGCCACGCTGATGTTCCTCGCCCTGCTCGTGCTCCCCGCCGTCGGTATCGGAGCGCTCGGCGGCTTCGGGGCACTGCGCGACGCCCTCGACAGCAAGACCCCCGGCCTGCTGGACATGGGCGCCAGGGTCGACTTCGCGGACGGGCGGTGGTCGGCAGGCGGGTCGCTCGGCGCCGTCGCGATCGTCTCGCTGCTCGCCTGGGGGCTCGGCTATTTCGGTCAGCCCCACATCCTGGCCCGCTTCATGGGCATCCGCAGCACCGGCGCGATCCCCGCGGCACGCCGTCTGGAAACCGGATGGGTCATCGTCGTACTCGCCGGCGCCACCCTCGTCGGCCTGGTGGGCATCGCCCGGACCGGCACGCCGCTGCACGACCCGCAGACGGTGTACATCAGTCTCAGCCGGACCCTGCTCAACCCCTGGGGTGCCGGCGTGATGCTGATCGCCGTACTGGCCGCGATCATCTCGACGGCGGACAGCCAGCTCCTCGTGTCGTCGGTCGCCCTCACGGAGGACTTCTACCGCGCGTTCCTCAACCGGCGAGCCTCGGACAGGACACTGGTCTGGGCCGGTCGCGCCGCCGTCGTCGCCGTGATCCTGGTGGCCTTCGCGATCGCGCTCAGGGGCGGCGGGCTGCTGGGCATCGTCGCCTACGCCTGGGCGGGCTTCGGAGCCGCGTTCGGGCCCGTCGTCCTGCTCTCGCTGTACTGGCCGCGCATGACCTGGGCGGGGGCCATGGCCGGGATCGTCTCGGGCGCGGCCACGGTGCTGCTGTGGAAGAAGATCAATCCGCTGCTCGGCCCCTTCGAGTCGGGCATCTACGAGATGGTCCCGGGCGTCCTGGTCGCCACGGTTGCCGCACTGGTCTTCGGCAGGTTCGTCGGCCGGCCTCCGAAACGCGCCTTCTGGCGGATGCCGGGCGGCGGGGTGAGCCGGCTGATGCTCACTCCCTTCCTCACCCACGCGCCGGTCGGCATCGCCGTCCTCGACACGGACCTTCGGTACGTGTGGGTGAACGAGCCACTGGACCGCCGGATCCCCCTCGAACGCCGGCTGGGCCGGCGGATGGCGGACGTGCTGCCGGAGGCGGAGGCCGCGGCCTTCGAGGAGAAGATGCGCGGGGTCCTGGAGACCGGCGCTCCGGTGATGGACTTCGAATACCGGAGCCCCAGTCGCACGGACCCCGACGCCGGCCGCGCGATCTCCGCGTCCTTCTTCGCGATGAAGGACCGCCACGGCCGCAACGTCGGTGTCTGGTACATGGTCATCGACGTCACCGAACGCTGGCGGGCCCAGGAACGCCTGGCCCTGCTCAACGACGCCGCCACCCGCATCGGCAGCACCCTGGACGTGCCGCGGACCGCCCAGGAGCTGGCCGACGACGCCGTGCCGTCCGTCGCCGACTTCGTCGCCGTGGACCTGCTGGACTCGGTCATGAGGGGCGAGGAACCGGCGCCCGGGCCGGTCGGCATGTCGCCCGTCATCCGGCGCGCGGGGCAGCAGTCGGTGCGCGAGGGCTGCCCCGAGGCGAGTCTGACCGTGGGGGAAACGGTCCGGCGTGCCGCCTCGTCGCCCGTGACCCGCTGTCTGCTGGAGTCCAGGACCCTGGTGGAACGGATCCTGGACCGCACCGCCAGCCCCTGGGTGACCGAGGACGAGTCGCTGGGCGCCTCCTTCCTCGACTACGACTTCCGCTCGGTGATGGTGGTCCCGGTGCGGGCACGCGGCGTCACCCTGGGCGCGGCTACGTTCGCCCGGTCCCGGCGGCGGGGCCCCTTCGAGGACGACGACGTACGACTCGCCGAGGAACTCGTCTCCCGCGCCGCGGTGTGCATCGACAACGCGCGGCGTTTCACCCGCGAGCGCACCGCGGCCCGTTCCATGCAGCGTTATCTGCTGCCGCAGGATCTCACGGGAGGTTCCGCGCTCGCGGTGGCGTCGTGGTACCTCCCGGCGGATGTCCCCAGTGGCGTGGGCGGCGACTGGTTCGACGTGATTCCGCTGTCCGGGGCGCGGGTCGCGCTGGTCGTCGGGGACGTGGCGGGGCACGGCATCAACGCCGCGGCGACCATGGGGCGCCTGCGCACCGCGGTACGCACGCTCGCCAACCTCGATCTCTCCCCGGACGAATTGCTGGCCCATCTGGACGACCTGGTCATCGGCCTCATGGAGGCGCACGGCAGCGACACCCCGGCGGTGGCCCACGATGAGGCCGCGGGCACCGCGTTCATGGGCGCCACCTGCCTGTACGCCGTCTACGACCCGGTCAGCAGGCGGTGCGCGCTGGCCCGGGCCGGTCACCTCCCGCCGGTGCTCGTCGGACCGGGCGGTGGTGCCGACATCCTGGACCTGCCCGCCGGACCACCCCTCGGCCTCGGCTACCTCCCCTTCCAGTCCGTCGAGCTGGAGCTGGCCGAGGGCAGCCTCATCGCGCTCTACACCGACGGCCTCATCCAGGCCTTCGACCGGGACATCGACGCCGGACTCTCCCGGCTGCGGGCCGCCCTCGCGGCGCCCAGGCCGACACTGGAGGAGACCGGCCGCGGGGTGATCGACGACCTGCTGGCCGGTCCGCCGTCCGACGATGCGGCCCTGCTCCTGTCCCGGACCCGTGCTCTGGACCGCGACCGGGTCGTCTCCTGGGACCTGCCCAGCGATCCGGCAGCCGTCGGGCACGCCCGCACCCTCGCCGCCCGGCAGCTGACGGAGTGGGGCATGCCCGATCTGACCTTCACCACGGAGCTCATCGTCAGCGAACTGGTCACCAACGCCATCCGTCACGCCACCGGACCGGTGGGTCTGCGCCTGATCCGGGACCGCGCCCTGATCTGCGAGGTCTCCGACGCCAGCAGTACCTCGCCGCGCCTGCGCCATGCACGGACCACCGACGAGGGAGGGCGGGGCCTGCTGATCGTGGCCCAGCTCGCCCACCGGTGGGGCACTCGCTACACGGCGACCGGCAAGATCATCTGGACGGAGCAGGTCGTTCCGGCGGACACCGTCGCGCAGGACCTGTCCGGCACCTGATCTCGCGGATCGGGCTGCGCCTCGCCCTCACTCATGCGCCGGCTGCGGACTGGCGGCGCGTCAACTATGCAGCGAACCTTGCCGGTTGATGCCCGGGCCCCTACATTAAGCCAGCCATTAAATCCATTTAACTGAACACTTAAGTGAGGGTTGCCGTGCCGCATCCCGCAAGACCGCGCATGCGCTGGAGCTCCGCTGCCGTGGCCGTCCTTGCCACCGTGTCGGCGCTGGTCGGCGGAGTGAACCCAGGACCCGCCGAGGCGGCCGGCCTCTCGGTCCGCACTCAGCACGTCGAGTACTTCCCCGGACCCCGGGCCGAGCCCCGCCAGGTGACCGTCCCGGCGAGCGCCCCCGGCCGGATCGCCCGCCCCGCGCCGACCCTGACGGGCGCCACCCCGGCGGTGAAGCCGCTCCAGCGCACCGGACCGGTGTCCGGACGGCTCGATCTGGTGGTGATGGGCGACGGCTACACGGCCGGCGAACAACGCGACTTCGCCGCCGACGCCCAGGAGAAGCTGGACGCGATCTTCCGTGTCGAGCCGTACCGGAGCTACCGCGGCCTGTTCAACATCTGGTTGGTCAACGCCGTCTCCGACGAGTCCGGCGTCTCCGGTGACCCGGCGGCCGACGTCGTGAAGGACACCGCGCTGGGCTCCTCCTTCTTCTGCGACGGCGTCGAGCGCCTCCTGTGCGTCGACACCGACGAGGTCGCTCGGTACGCCGCCCTGGCACCGGACGCCGACATCGTCTTCGTCATCGCCCACTCCGCCAAGTACGGCGGCGCGGGCTACTCCGCCGCCGACCTGCCGTCGGGCTCGACCTTCCACGGGGTGGCGACGATGTCGTCCGGCAACGACAGGTCCTACCTCATAGGAGCCCACGAACTCGGCCACTCCATAGGCCACTTGGCCGACGAGTACCAGTACTCGGGCTACGGCACCTATCCCTCCGCCGAGGAACCGGCCGCCGCCAACCTCACCGTCCACCGCGACCTGGGTGCGACGAAGTGGTACCGCTGGCTCGGGACCCAGGACCCGTCCGGTTCGGTCGTGGGCACCTACGAAGGCGGGGGGTACTACGAGGCGGGCGTCTACCGTCCGACCGAGACGTCCCTCATGCGCTCCCTGGCCTCGACCGAGTTCAACGTCGTCGGCCGGGAGGCGATGATCGCCGGCTTCTACGCCGACGCGGACGCGCTGACCTCCGCCCTCCCGACCTCACGGCCCGTCGGGCAAGGGCGCCGGATCACGGTGTGCCTCGCGCCGCTGACCGGCCTCGCCGACCCGGAACTGACCTGGTACGTCGACGGCAGGCAGGTCCTGTCGGCGACAGGCGATCCGTCGGTGACGCCGCACGAACTGGGCGTTCGGGGCCACGGCCACAAGGTCACGGCAACCTTGACCGACCGCACGACGGCCATACGGGACCCCGCGGTCCGGGCCCAGGCGACTACCTCACTGACGTGGACCGTACGGTGACCCAGAGGCTCACGGCATCTGAAGGCGGACGCAGGCGTGGGGCCTGTGGCAGCGCGCGACCGGGCATCACTGGATGGTCCAGCCCACGCTGCCCACTCCCGTGCTGTAGAACGCGCAGGAGCCCGTGGACTCGCCGTACTGGCCCGGGTTCAGCGTCACCCAGTTGCCGGAGACATCCGGGGCCCAGCCGCAGACGATCTCGGCCCGGAAGGTGACGGCGTGGTCGGTGTTGTTCTCGCAGCCCGCGATGCCGACGTCCGGATCGTTGTTGTGCACCCAGCCGTCACAGTCGACGGTGCCCTGGGCAGCGGCCTGCGCCGGGACCGCCACACCGGCGACGGTGAGGGCCACCGCGGAGACCGCGGTGGCCAGGCCGGCTGCCAGGATGCGCTTCCTGCTGTGCATGTGTACCCCCGTGAGGTCGCGTTGCTGTCTTCCTGTGATCAGTGAAGAGCACCGAAGCCCGCCCGTGAACCTGAGACATCCGAGGGTGCCGGCGGTGCGGTACGACCAGGGCGTGAGCCAACGCCGGAGTTCGCTCGCTCCGAGCTTCTTCCGGTACACAGCCGATGCCTGCCTGAGTACGCGTACTCGGTGACGGCGACACACCTGTGGTGGCCGCTCATCTGTGATGCCGGCGCCTCTATAGAGCACCGCCTGCTTAGTAATGGGCTGGGTGGGAAGTCGGAGGGGCACAGCCCGCCGCCGGTGGACCGGTGGGGCGGGTGCCGCCCGTCACCGGAGGAGTGCCGTGACCCTTCGCATCGGAGTGGAAGAGGAGTTCCACATCGTCGAGGTGGAGACGGGTCTGCTCGTGTCCCGAGCCGACACCGTGCTGGAAGAGCTGCCCGGACGCACCTTCACGACCGAGCTGCAGCAGGCGACGGTGGAGTCGAACAGCGAGGTGCACACGTCTCTGGACGGCCTGTACGGCGATGTCATCAGCACCAGACGCCGGCTCGACGCCGCGGCGACCGCTCACGGGCTGGCCGTGGTGGCCGCCGGAACGGTGCCCCTGGCCCGCACGGCGGACATCCGCCCCACGCCCGGCCACCGCTACCGCCGCATGGCCGACGAGTACCGCATGATCGCCGACGAGCAGCTGATCTGCGGGACCCACGTCCACGTCGACGCCCCCGACCGTGACCTGGCCGTACGCGTCATGTGCGAAGTGTCGCCGTGGCTGCACGTGCTGCTGGCCCTGTCCGCCAGCTCCCCCTTCTGGCTGGGCGCCGACACCGGCTACGCCAGCTGGCGGACCATGGTGTGGCAGCGCTGGCCCACCTCGGGGCCACCGGGGTGCTTCGCCGACGCCGCCGACTACGACGCGGCTGTGCAGTGTCTCGTCGACTCCGGCGTCATCAGCGACCCGGGAATGATCTACTACGACATCCGGCCCTCCGCCCATCAGCAGACCCTTGAGCTGCGCATCTGCGACGCCTGTCCGCGCGCGGAAACGGTCGTGCTGATCGCCGGACTCTTCCGCGCCCTGGTGAGCGAGGCCCATGAGCGGCTGGGAACGACGGCCGCCCCCGCCTGTGCCGCCCGGCACGAGTGGCTGCGTGCCGCTGCCTGGCGGGCCGCGCGGTCGGGCCTGGAAGGGGCCCTGATCGATCCGGGAAGCCGGCACGAGGCGCCCGCGGCCGAGGTCGTCCGCAGCCTGCTGCGACGGGCACGCCCGTCGCTCGAGGCCGCCGGAGACTGGCACACGGTCCGGGAGCTCACCGAGAGGGCGCTCGCAGCCGGCAGCGCCGCCCACCGTCTGCGCCGTACGGCCGTGCAGGAGGACCTGCTTGCCTGCACGGATCTGGCGATCGCGGAAACCAGAGGTGACGCCCACCCGCCTCCCCGGTCCGGTGCCGCCCCCGCCCGGCACGTCGCCTCCCCGGGGCGGCCCGCCGCGGAAGCCTCCCGGGTCCGCCCGGCACGCATCGCCGGCCGCTGAGGCGTGCACCAGGAGTTCAGCCGCCTCACCGACCCACCCCCCGTACACACTCTCGTCGCGAAGGGAACAACACCGTGTCAACCAGTCCCGACCCCATACCGACGGGCACACCGACTGGGCCCGCGCTCACCGCACCGCCGCGCGACCCGCGCGACCCGTGCGACCCCTACGCGCAGCGGGGAGGTGGTCGCGTATGTGCGGCCTGAGCGGGGAGATGCGCTTCGACGGCGAGCGGCCCGACCTGGCGGCCGTCGAGCGCATGAGTGAACGGCTCGCCGCCCGCGGACCCGACGGTCACGGGACCTGGTCGCGGGACGCGGTGGCCCTCGGGCACCGCAGGCTGAAGATCATCGACCTCTCCGAGCACGGGGCGCAGCCGATGACGGACGACCGGCAGGAGCTCACCGGCGTCTTCAACGGGTGCATCTACAACTACGAGGAGTTGCGCGGGGAACTCAAGGCCCTCGGCCACCGGTTCCGGTCCACTTCCGACACCGAGGTCGTCCTCAAGGCGTACCAGCAGTGGGGGACCGCCTGCGTCGACCGCTTCCACGGCATGTTCGCCTTCGCCCTCGTCGAGCACCGGACCGGCCGGCTGGTCCTGGTACGCGACCGGCTCGGCATCAAGCCCCTGTACCTGGCAGAGACGCCCGGACGGCTGCGCTTCGCCTCGACGCTGCCCGCCCTGCTCGCGGCCGGGGGCGTCGACACCTCGCTGGACCCGGTCGCCGTGCACCAGTACCTCAGCTGGCACGCGACCGTGGCCGCACCACGCACCGTCCTGGCCGGGGTGCGCAAGCTCCCGCCGGCCACCGTGCGGATCGTCGAGCCGGACGGCACCTACGCGGAGCACTGCTACTGGCAGCCGTCGTACACGCGCCGCCCCGAGCACGCGGGTATGGGCCCCGCCGAGTGGCGGGACGCGGTGCTGGACGCCCTGCGGACCGCCGTACGCCGGCGGATGGTGGCCGACGTGCCGGTCGGTGTCCTGCTCTCCGGAGGGCTGGATTCCAGCCTGATCGTGGCACTGCTGGCCGACGAGGGGCAGCGGGACCTGGCGACGTTCAGCGTGGGCTTCGAGTCGGAAGGCGGCGACGAGGGGGACGAGTTCCGGTACTCCGACCTGGTCGCCAGGGAGTTCGCCACCGATCACCATCAGCTGGTGGTTCCCTCGCGGCGGGTGTCCACGGCCCTGGACGCGGCGGTCCTGGCGATGAGCGAGCCCATGATGAGCCACGACGTGGTCGCGTTCCATCTGCTGTCCGAGGAGGTGGCCAGGAACGTCAAGGTCGTCCAGAGCGGGCAGGGCGCCGACGAGGTCTTCGCCGGCTACCGCTGGTATCCGCGCCTCGCCTCCGTGGCCCGCGAGGAGGAACCGGACAGGTACGCCGAGACGTACTTCGACCGGCCGCACGCCGACCTCGCGCGGATGCTGCAACCGCACATGCTGCCGCGGGACGACGTCTCCGGCCGGTTCGTCCGGGAGCACATGGCGGTGCCGGGGGCCGAGACCGCGCTGGACGCCGCGCTGCGGCTCGACACGCATGTCATGCTGGTGGACGATCCGGTCAAGCGGGTCGACAACATGACCATGGACTCGGGCCTGGAGGCCCGGGTGCCGTTCCTGGACCACGAGCTGGTGGAGCTGGCGGCCGCCTGTCCGCCGGAGCTGAAGCTGGCCGACGGCGGCAAGGGCGTCCTGAAGGAGGCCGGCCGCAAACTGCTGCCCCACGAGGTGGTCGACCGCCCCAAGGGCTACTTCCCGGTCCCGGCCATCACCCACCTGGCCGGACCCGTCCTGGGAAGGGTGCGCGAGGCACTGGGCGCCCCCGAGGCGAAGCGGCGCGGGCTCTTCCAGGACTCCTACGTCGCCGAACTGCTGGCTGCCCCCGACCGACATCGCACCAAGCGCGGAGCGAACGCGCTGTGGCAAGTGGCTTTGCTGGAGATATGGCTGCAGACGCACGGAATCTGACCGGGGAACTCCTCACGGAGCGCACGCTGGGCACGGACCCCGCTGCCGAGCGGCCTGCCGCCGCGCACCTCACCGCCGACGCACCCGCGCCGGCCCCGGACGGCCATGGCACCGCCTTCGCCGCGCCCGCCCGCATCCCCCTGCCGGACGCCTCCGGGCCGCGCGACGCGACGACGCGGCTCATCGCGCACGGCTGCTGGTACCCCTCGGCCGACCCGGCCGGAACAGAGGTCGCCTTCATCTGCGACCGAGGCGGGGTACCCCAGCTGTGGGCGGGCCCCGTCGACGGCGACGCGGTACGTCTGCTCGACGACGGACCGGACCCCGTCCGGGAGGTGTCCTGGTCGCCCGACGGCCGCTGGATCGCCTATACGGCGGCCCCCGGCGGCGGTGAGCACACGCGGGTGCTGTGCGTACGTCCCGACGGCACCGACCGGCACATCCTGGCCGGAGCCGAGCCGGGCAGCTCCGCCCACCTGGGCTGCTGGGCGCACGACGGATCGGCGGTCGCGGTCACCGTGGCGGTGCCCACCGCCGTACCCGCCCTGGGCACCACGGCGGAGCCCGGCCCGGCCGGCTCCGGCCCGGCAGCCGGTCGCCTGCCGGAGCACTGGCAGGGCCGGATGGGCGATGCGGAACTCCTCGGTGGGGCACCCCGCACGGACCCTGGACTCGGAGTGCCGTCACCCTCCGTCACCGTCGACACGCGGGAACGGGGCGCTCCGGGCGAGGCGCACATCGCCCCGGCGGCCGGCTTCGGCGACGGGCTGTCGGCCTATCTCATCGACCCCGACGGCGTGGCCGCCCCCGTCCTGCTCGCCACCGAGCAGGACGCGGCGACGTTGCGCGTGTGCGATCTCAGCCGTGACGGCGCACTGGTGCTGCTGCGCCGGGGGCCCCGCGGGCGGCGCGAGGCCGTCCTGCTGCGCACCACCGACCATGTGACGACCTGTGTGGTGCCGGTGGCCGACGGCGACCCGTGGATCGGCAGCTTCTCACCCCGCGCGGAAACCCTGTGGCTGCGCAGCAACGCCCACAGGGAGTTCGCGGTCCTGCTCGCCGCCGTGCTCGACCCGCAGGGGCGGCCGTGCGGCTGGTCCGTCGGGGCATCGCGCGACGACTGCGACCTGGAGCTGCTGCGCTGTGTCCACGCCGGCAGTGCCGCCGTGCTGGCCTGGAACGTGCGGGGCATGAGCGAGGTGGAGGTCCGGGACACGGACCCGTCCGGTGCGGCCGGGCCCGCCACCGGTCCGTCCCGGCCGGTGCCCCTGCCCCACGAGGTGGTCACCCGCATCGCGGACGCCGGCCCCCGGCTGCTGCTGGCCCTGTCGGGCTCCCGGCGGCGCCCCGGCATCTGGTGGCTTCCCGAGGGGGTGACCTCGGTGCGCACCCCGTGGTCGTCCCGGGACGAGGACGCCGTTCCGCCGGGCCGCCCGCCCGTACGACCGGTCCGCCTCCGTCCGACCGCACGGGACGGGCTGCCGCTGAACGGCTGGTACTACCGTGCACCGGGGCGCGGCCCCGGCGAGCCGGCGCCCTGCGTCATCCATCTGCACGGCGGCCCCGAGGACCAGGAACGCCCCGTCCTCGATCCGCTGTACCACGAGATCCTGGGGCGAGGTCTGGACGTCTTCGCACCCGACGTACGCGGGTCGTCCGGATACGGCCGGTCGTTCGTCGACGCGGACCTGGGGAGGGGCCGGTTCGCGGCGATCGACGACGTGGCGGACTGTGCCGCCCACGCGGTGCTGGCCGGGCCGGCCGACCCCGCCCGGCTGGCGGTCATGGGCCGCTCGTACGGCGGCTATCTCACGTTCGCCTCTCTGGTCTGGCACCCGGACCTTTTCCGCACCGGCGTGGCGGTGTGCGGCATGTCCGACTTCGCGACGTTCTTCGAGGGCACCGAACCCTGGATCGCCCAGTCGGCGGCCAACAAGTACGGTCACCCGGTGGTCGACCGCGAACTGCTGCGTTCCCTGTCACCGATGAGCCGTATCGACGCGCTGCGCGCGCCGGTGCTCGCCGTGCACGGGGAGCACGACACCAATGTGCCGCCAGGGGAGTCGGAGCAGTTCGTACGGGCGGCCCGGGAACGGGGACTGACCGCCGAACTGCTCACGTTGGGCGACGAGGGACATGACTTCCTCCGCGCCGACAACCGGCGGCTCTTCCGGCGTGCCGCCGCCGACTGGTTGCAGCGGCACCTGACCGGACGATGAGTGCCCTCCTCCCCCGTGCTGCCGGGCCGTTCCGTCGTGTCCCCCGTCAGGAACGGCCCGGCAGCAAGGAGGGCGGCATCACTATGTCCCTTCGAAAGGGTGAACGCAACTCTTCCCTTTCCTTTCTCATCTCGCGAGAAGTTCGAAGTTAAATCTTCTCGCAGAGCGAGAAACGGGTGGCTTTTTCTCGGCTCGTGAGAAATATGTATGAGGCACGGTTCCTGGGTCGGAGCCGGTACACGGATGCCCTAGCCTGGCGGCGTACGCATCCGGCCCGTGTCGATAGGAGTACCGTGCGCGCGATTGTCATGAGGGAATTCGGCGGCCCTGAGGTTCTGCGGCTGGAAGAGGTTCCCGACCCCGAGCCCGCGCGTGGACAAATCCTGGTCGATGTGAGGCTCGCGGGGGTCAATTACGCAGATGTCCACGTTCGTGGAAATACCTACCTGGCGCCGGTCGAACTGCCGTACATCCCCGGCAACGAGGTGGTCGGCACCACGCCGGATGGCAAGCGTGTCGTGGCGCTGACGCAGGGCGGCGGCTACGCGGAGAAGGCCGCCGTGCACCGCAGGCTGCACTGGGAGATCCCGGACGGCATCACCGACGACCAGGCGGTGCCGCTGGCGCTGCAGGGGAACAGTGCCTACCACCTCCTCTTCACGGTCGCCCGGATCACCAAGGGGGAGACGGTCGTCATTCCCGCCGCGGCCGGAGGCGTGGGCTCGCTGGCCGTCCAGCTGGCGCAACGGGCGGGCGCCCGCGTCGTGGCTCTCGCCGGCACGGCCGAGAAGCGTCGGCTGGCCCTGGAACTCGGGGCGGCGGCGGCCGTCGACTCCTCCGACGAGGACGGCCTGGCGGAACGGATCCTGGACGCCGCAGGAGGGCCGGTGCACGCCGCGCTGGAGATGACCGGTGGCAAGACACTGCATCAGACGCTCGACGTGCTGGCTCCGCGCGGCCGACTCGCCGTGTACGGCTTCGCCGGCGGACAGCTGGCCGACGTCCCCGTGCACACCCTGCTCCAGAAGTCCGTCACCGCCGCCGGGTTCTGGCTTCCCCACCTGTACACCGACCGGACGCTCCCGCTGGCGACGTCGATGAGGCAGCTCTTCGACGCTGTCGGCAACGGCACGCTCAGGATCGTCAGCGGCGGCACCTTCCCGCTCGCCGACGCGGCCAAGGCGCACAACATGCTCAACAAGAGGACCGGCACGGGCAAGTTCAGCCTCGATACAGTCACACCATAGGCTTGGTGCCGGCTGCGTCCCACGCAGGGGTACGCGGGCGGGACGAAGGGGGTACGACTGATGAGTGGGCAGCGCGGCAGCGGGACCGGTTACGCCGACCGTTTCATGCGAGTGCAGCAGGCGTTCATCACTCTGGGACCCGGTGCCCACCGGCTGTCCGCGATCGCCAAGGCCGCCGGTCTCGATGACTCCACCACCGGCCGCATGCTGACCGCCGGCACCTACAACAGCACCTTCGTCCGGGTCGACCGAGGCCTGTACCAGCTCGGCAGCACGGTCGCCGACCTGGGGCTCCACGCACTCTCCGAGGACAAACTCTCCGGTGACGAGGCCACCCACGTGCTGCGCGCTCTGCGCGAGGCGACCGACAGCGGTCTGGTCTTCCTGTACATGAGGGCCCCGTTCGGCATAGCGGGCAGGCAGTGCCTGGACATGGCGGTGGGGGATTCCGACCTCGTCGAGCTCGGCATGACACCGCGCGACGTCCTCTCCGTCACACGGTCGCTGCGCACCGGCGCCTCGGGCCGGACGATCCTCGCCTACCTGCCCGCGCAGATCCAGGAGCGCGTCGCCGCCGACCCGGTCCCGCAGGAAGCGGGACCGGGCGTCATCCGGGACGGCGGCGAACTGCTCGCCTCACTCGCCGAGATCCGTGACCAGGGTTACGCCCTGGGACGCGAGGAGTGTATGGCGAAGTGGAACTCCATTGCCGCCCCCGTCATCTGGGACGGCGCGATCTGGGGGGCGGTCCTGCTGCTCAAGCCCGTCGACATCATGCCGGAAGCCCCCCAGCGCTATGTCCACGCCACCATCACCGCGGCTGCCAGGCTCAGCCGGCTCGGCGGAGCCTGGTCGGCCGACTGATCACCCGGCAGGGCCTAGCGCAGGTCGATGACCGTGCGCAGTTTGCCGCTGGTCGCGGTGCGTTCGAACTCCTCCCGCCGGGCGCTCTGCACGGTGAGGGACAACAGCCCCTCCGTCTCCGCCGAGGCGAGCTCCGCCACCTCGGCGGTGAGAGTGCCCCGGGCCACCTCGGGATCGGGCGCGTACTGCTCGTCGAGCCGGACCGTCAGCCGCTCCCGGCCGGTACCCGGGGCCACCACCAGCTGCACCTCGCCGTGGTAGCCGAGCCGCTCCTCCAGTGCCCTGACGACGCGCCGGTAGTTGACGAAGTACGTGCCCACCCGGACGACATCGCCGTAGCGCCCGAGCAGTTCCAGGCGAGGCACGTGGCTGCCGCACGCGCACGGGCCCTGCACCGCCCGTCCCAGGTCACCGATCTCGTAGCGCTCCAGCCGCTGACCGGACCGCGCCAGGGAGGTGAACACCAGCCGTCCGGGCTCGCCCGGCGCCACCGGCCGGTCCTCGTGCGGGTCGAGGATCTCCAGCGTGTGCAGCTCCGTCAGCACATGATGGACCGAGCCGTCACAGGACGCGCACTGGTAACCCAGCGGCCCCAGGTCGGTGCTGCCGTACGCCGCGGAACGGATCACCTCCACCCCGAACTCCTCTGTGAGCACCCTGCGTTGTTCGGCGGTGAAGTGCTCGCCGCCGTAGAAGACCGTGCGGATGCCGCCGTAGGCGCGGAACCGGTCAGCCTCGGCGTGGAACAGCTGCCACAGGTAGGACGGCATGCCGAAGACGGTGTCCGCCCGGTGGGTGACCAGTGCCTCGGCCACCGCGGCGTGGTCGGGGCCCGCGGCGATCGGGAGCTGGGTGGCGTTCAGCCGTTCCAGGATGGAGAAGAAGCTGATGAAGCTGCCGTACATCCCGCCGCAGTAGAACAGGTTGGCCGCCCGGTCGCGGCCCGGGTCGAAGCCCGCAGTGAGCAGTCCGTCCGCCGCGGCACGCATCTGGTTGTCGTAGTCGTCGCAGGTGAACACCGACAGCGCGGGCGCGCCCGTGGAACCTCCGCTGCGGAAGTACAGCTGCGCGTGGCGTGGGTCCAGGGTGGTGAGCGCGTGCTGTACGCCCTCCTTGCCGAGCAGCGGCCCTTCCGGAGCGAGGGGCAGCACCGGCGGCGCCACCAGGTCGTCCAGGCAGGCCACCGTACGGAACTCGGCGTCCGCGGCGCGCACGCTCACCCGGCGGCTGTAACGCTGCAACGCGTAGACACCGTCGTGCGGTTCACCCTCGTAGCCGTCCAGCATGGAGCCGACCGGGGTGACGCGGGTGACGCCCGCCGCGAACAGCGCGCGGGACAGCGCGGCCGCGTCCGCGCGGTCGCCCCCGATCGCCGCGGTCTGCAGATAGCGGCGCATGGGGCGCAGGGTAGCGGTGACCGCGTGCCGGGGCAGGGGCTTCACCCAGACGGTGCGGTACAGCGGGGAGGCGTCGAGCGCGGGCCGGGTGTCGGCCAGTACCCGCCAGGAACCGTCCTCGGCACAGAACACGCGGGTCAGGCCCAGGTGTTGTTCGAGCCGGGCCAGCTGCTGCACGGTGGTGAGCTCCGCCTGCTCGGCCGTGCCGGGCAGGGTGGACGCCGGCCGCTCGGCGGACACCTTGGCGAGCCGCTCGGCGAACCGTCCGGCGAACGTGAACAGTTCCTCGGCGTCCTCGGTGTCGAGGTAGACCACCTGCGGGCTGGAACACGCCTGCTGTTCGAGCCGGCAGACGTCCTCGGCGAGCGCGTCGAGGACACTGTCGTCGGACGCGGCCCGCCGGGTCAGATAGGCGAAGGAGATCCGGTGGCCCCACTCGACCATCCGGCAGCCGGGCGGCGCCAGTTCGCCCGCCGCGCGCACCGCGTCCTCGCCGCCCCACACCGCGATCGCGTCGGCCTGCCCGCACAGTGCCTCCAGCCACGCGCGGCGCGAGGACGGGAAGCGCAGGGCGATGACGCGTTCGGCGATCAGCCCGGAGGGATCGGCCGCACCGATCGCGGCGAGCAGGTCGAGGGCGAGGGCCGAATCGGAGCTGCTGGTCTTCAGCACGTTCACATTGCCCGCCAGCAGTCCCTCCACGACGCTCAGCGGCGCCACGGCCGCGGCGTTGCCCGGCGCGATGTGCACCAGCAGGCCGACGGGCGCCCAGGCCTCGTACACCGTCTCGCGGGCGTCCGGCCGGGTCAGCCGCTCCGGGCGCAGGCCGCCCAGTTCCCGCCGCAGCTTGCGCTCCAGCGCCTCCCGGGTGAGCACGCCGGCCAGCTCGGCCAGGACGGCCGGGGCCTCGTCGGCGGGCAGGTGTCCGGCGAGGCGGCCGTAACGGGCGGAGCCGGGATCGGCCAGGTCACGGCCGACCGCGGCACAGGCGCCGAGCACCACGTCGGTGGGCAGCGGACGCGCCAGGACCCGCGCGGCGAGCTCCGGCAGGCCGGCGAGCCGTCGGCCTGCCTCGGCCTCGTCGATGAACTCGCCCTGCCAGAGGTGGAGTTCGGGGCGGGGTACGGGGTGGAGTACGGAGGCGGTCACGACATTCCCTTCATCAGTTCGGCGGCGGCCACCGCACAGCTGCGGTTGCGGCTCACCCCGGCCCGGCCGTGCACGGTGAACCAGTCGGTGGACAGCGGGCAGGGGCATTCCTTGCCCGGGTGCAGCGACGCGAGGTCGCCCATCACCACGCTGTGCGCGGGCACGGAGGTGATGTAAGGACTGACCAGGTGCAGAAAACCGCGTTCGCCGTACGGCAGCGGACGCAGCGTCCCGGTGTCGCGTACGGCCGCACGCGACCACACGGGCACGTGCAGCCGGTGGTGCGCGCACTCGACGTACGGCACACAGTGCTCGACCGATCCGAAGGTGTCGCGCACGCGGTCCCCCGGCACGCCGAGGAGGTCGGTGACCTCGGCGTAGAACGCCTCCTTGGCGATCTGCCGGTCGGCGTGGCCCTTCCAGCCGCCGCCGAGCACCACCAGCGATCCCTCGGGCAGGGTGAGCGGCGGCAGTCCCATCGCCCGCATCCGCTCCAGGGTGAAGTACAGGAACGCCGGGAAGCCCAGGATGCGGACCGGCACGTCGTCCTCGGCGTAGCGCTGGAGCGCCGCGATGCAGCCGTGCACGTCGAACTCGTGGCCGGTGCCGGTGTGCCGCAGGGCGTGCGTGGTGTCCCGGGCCGGGGCGAAGTCGCACAGGTAGTTGTCCGTGAAGGACGTGCCCAGTTTCAGGGCGGGCGCCGGCTCGTAGCTGTACAGCAGGTAGTTCACCGGCTGTTCGGGGGTGATCCAGCCGTAGTGGTCGAAGACCCGGGCCACCATGCGCTGCGCCGAGCGGATGGTCCACTCGTCGAAGAACATCTGCGACTTCTGGCCCGTCGTGCCCGAGGAGGTCAGATGCAGGAACACCTCCTCGCGCGGGATCGAGAGCATCTCGTGGCGCTTGAAGAAGGCGGCGGGCACCAGCGGGGTGCGCACCGCGCCGCCGACGGTGGGCGCGGGCGCCTCGGCCGGGTCCCGGAGCAAGGCGGCGAAGAAGGGGGAGCGGAGGGCGTGCCAGGCGTTGGTCTCCGCCATGGCGGCGGCGAACAGCTCGTCGGCGGCCGGGCCGTGGGCGTACGGCTCCGCCAGGTCGCAGAGCCGCTGCAGTTGGCCGAGCGCCGCCGGGTCGGGAACCTCGACGGGAGCGAGATGGGGTTTCATCGGGACACCTCGTGAAGGGGCAGATAGGTGGCGGTCCAGGCACTCAGGTAGGCGCCGAGGTACGGCTGGAGCAGCGGACTGACGGCGGTGGTGCGGAAGTCGATCTGACGGCTGGTCCGCGACAGCACCACGTAGTCGTGCAGGCGGTCGCGGATGCGGCGCATCGCCGGATAGACCGCGCTCGGTACGAACCCCGAGGCGAGGAACACCTCCAGGGCCTCGGTGTCGGCCAGCGGCAGCAGCGCCTCGGCGTAGTCCGCGCCGGCCCGGGTGACCCCGGCCATCAGCGCCTCCAGGGCGCCGGCCACCGCGGCCGGACGCGGATGGACGGCGACGAGCGCACAGCTGCCCGCCACGGCGTCCAGGTCGGCGTACGCCTCGAAGCTGCCGTCGGCGGCGACCAGGACCGCGTTGGGCGTGTGCAGCGGGAAGAAGCGGTCGTCGGCCTCCGGGAACAGCTCCAGGAAGCGGCGTCGCACGAAGGCCGGGGCGGTGATCAGCTCGATCGGCTCGGCACCGGTGGCCGCGCCCACCGCGTGGCGGTAGGGGGCGGGCCGGGTGCCGGCGTAGTCGATGCCGACGCCGGCGGATACGGCGGACAGCAGCGGCGCCAGCCGTTCGGGCACGCTCGCCACCGGTTCGCGGTGTTCCAGCACACCGTCGGCGTAGCGGGCGAACAGCGCGAGGGTCTCGCACCCCTCGACCTCGACGGCGTTCGGCAGCAGGCCGAGCGGCCGGAAGCCGTTGCGTACGACGACGTGCTGCGGTCCCTCGGTGACCAGGCGGACGGTGGCGTACACCGAGTCGAGGCCGCCGGTGGCGAAGGCCTCGGCACAGACCGCCCCGGTGAGCCGGGAGGCGAGCCCGCCGCCGCGATGGCCGGGGTGCACGGCGAGGCCGACGAGCTTGCCGATGCGGCTGCCCGGTTCGGTCACCACGACGGCGGAGCCCACCAGGACGCCGCCGGCGGTGCGGGCGGTGAGCCAGTGCGCGGTGCCGTCGGTGATCAGCCGGCGCATGACCACCGGGTCGCTGCCCAGCGGCACCGGATAGCCGTGCCCGTACACCTCGAAGTACAACTGCCGCAGTTCGGCGATGTCCTGGGCGGAGGCGGGGGAGAGGACGGCGGTCACGACGCCGCTCCCGCCGGCTCCGGTACGACGGGCCTCGGCTGGGCCTCGGCGTCGGACCGGCGGCCCAGCCACCACAGCGCCAGCGCCACCGGTACCAGACCCGCGCCCTGGACCAGGCAGAGCGTACGGGCGGCCAGATGGTCGCCCAGCGCGCCGAAGACGAGCGAGGACACGGGGAAGGTCGCGCCCAGCAGTGCCTGCATGACCGCGAAGAACCCCGGCTTGTCGGCGGCGGGCACCAGTCGCTGGAACAGCGCGACGAACCGCACGCCGATCACACCGACGCACCACCCGGCGACGGCCATCGAGACGACCGCCGCCGCATGCCCGGCGAGCAGCCCCGGAAGGCCGAGGGCTGTGGCCATGACCGCGAGGCACACACTGCCGACCGCCACCGGACGGCCGGGCAGCCGCCCGCCGCTGAAGGACCCGACCAGAGTGCCCGCGCCGAGGGCCGCCTCCAGGGAGGCCACGGTCGAGCCGGTCGCGTGCAGCACCTCCCGGGTGTACAGCGGCATCACGACGTAGACCGCGGTGGTGAAGACGTTGGCGGCGGCGAAACAGACCAGCACCCGGCGGATGAACGGCAGACCGGCCAGGACCTGGCGCAGCGTGCGCCGCCTCCCAGACGGCCCGTCCGGGTCTTCGTGCCCCGCCCCGGTCCGCGGGAAGCGGGTGGAGCCGACCAGCAGGGCGGCGAGCAGGTACGCGGCGGCGCAGGCGGCGACGACGGCGGCCAGTGAGCCCGCGTCGACGACGAGCGGGCCGAGCAGTCCCCCGCTCAGCCCGGCGACGGACTGGGTGGACAGCTCGAACCCGGTGGCCGACTCGATGTCGGCGTCCTCGACGAGTTCCGGCACCGAAGTGGTCAGACACGGATCGAACACCGCCTGACAGGCGGCCAGCGCCAGTCCGACCGCGTAGGCGGCGGCCACGGGCAGCGGTCCGGCGTACGCCACGACGGCCGCCGTGCCCGCCACCGCCCCCGCCACGGCCGCCGCGCCGGCCAGCACCGTGCGGTGTGCCCAGCGGGCGACGATCCGCGCGACCACCGGAGCGAGCGCGACCGCGGGCAGGGTGCTCACCATGAGGAACAGGCCGGAGGCGAGGCCGCGGTGCTCGCCGCCCGCGAAGCCGACGAGCCACCAGACCGCGCCGACCTGGAACATCCGGCTCGCCGCCTGGGTGAGGAGCTGACCGGCCCAGACCCGGCCGAAGGACGGATTGCGCAGCACGAGGGGCAGCCGCCGCCCGCGCGCGGGTGCCGGGCTCACGAGTGCGGCCGTTCGTCGATGACGCGGATGAGCTTGCCCGAGCGGGAGTTGACCGCGAGGTCCCGGTGCCGCACCCATTCGACGGTCAGCGGGTTCACGTGCCCGGCGGCGGTCGCGGTCACGTAGAGGGGGCGTTGCGCGAGGAGCGCGGCCACGACGGACTCGGCCAGCCCGGCATGGTCCTTGCCCGGGTCGGCGACCGCGAGCCGCAGCACGAGCCCGTCGCGGCCGTCCCACCGCCGTACGACGAGCTGCAGCCCGGTCACCTCGCCGGAGGCGTCGGCGGCTTTGACGACGTGATGGACGTCCTCGGTGTACAGGGAGACGGGACCGACCCGCACGCCCTCCTCGGCGCGGCCGAGGATGCGGAAGACACCGGCGTCCCGGTCGACCCACTCGGCCCGGTCGCCCGCCGGATACCGGAGCACCGGCATGAGCCGCCTGCGCAGATCGGTGACGATGAGCCGCCCCGGCACGCCGTTCCCCTCGACGGGCCGGTCGGTCTCGTCGCAGAGGATCTCGACCACCGTGTACGGGATGAACGCGCGGTGCACACGCGGGTCGTCGCCGGGCACGGCCTCGCCGAGGAGCCCGGCGTCCACGCTCGCGTATCCCAGCGAGCGCGGTTCGGCGTTCGGGAACGCCGCCCTCAGCAAAGGCACCTGGTCGCCGAAGAGGCACTCCCCGCCGAAGAACAGCAGCTCCACGTCCGGCAGGGTCCGGCCGGCGCAGCTGAGGCGCTCGGCGAGCGAGCACAGGGTGGTCGGTGTACCGGCGACCACCTGGACCCGGAACTCCTCCAGGGTCGCCGCGGTGGACTCCCAGGGTGCCGCGCCGCCGATGGGCAGGCGGACGTTGGCCACGGGGGAGCGGTGCAGCGAGTCGAGGACGAAGCTGAAGCTGGCGTACAGGTCACCCGCGTAGAAGAGGTCCGCCACCCGGTGACCCGGCTTCAGCCCCGCACGGACGAGCCCGGCACCGAACGCGGTCGTGAACTCCCGCCACTCCGTGCGGGTGTAGTAGGAGAACTTCGGCGACCCCGTGGTCCCGCCACTGCGGAAGACGACCGCTTCGTCCAGCGGGGCGGTCAGCAGCCGGTTGTCGCGGGGCGCATTGGCCCGCCAGAAATCGGCCTGGGGTACCACCGGAAGATCCGTGAGTCGAGTGACCTGCTCGGGAAGCCCGGCGTAGAGGTCACGATAGAAAGACGAGTTGTTGCGGGCGAAACATATGAGTTCCGCAAAAGATTGAACGGGCATCAATTCCTGCTCAAAGGCGTGGACCGCCGGCACGCACATCACCGGCGAGGTGCGACGGAGCCGGTCACCCGAGGTGGGTGTGGACCGTGTCGCTGAGGGTGTGAAAAAGCGGAGCGCCCGTGACGAACGGGGCGTCCGGTGCACCAGGATATCTCACTATGCGGGACGGACTTGCGCCAATCGGCCATGCCGTCAAGGGGTTTGGTGCCTCGCGGACGTATTGCGGGGTCCTTCGGTTCCTTCCGGCGCGGAGACGGCGATCACATCCAGCTGGGCATACATAACGGTTTGTTGAAGACGGGTGAAGGGTGCCTTATGGGAAGCGGTTGACGAAGGCGCGCCGATATCCGGCTGGAATGCGACGACGTCGATTCGAAGGAGTGCCGTTCCGGGATTTTCCCCGCGCGGGGCGCCGCAGCGGTCCGGCTCGTTGGCCTCTCCGGCCCGACGACGTCCTGCTGGAGATCGAGGCCACGGGCGACGCCGCTTCGGCCGATGCGGTGCTCGCCTTCGTGACCACGTCCGGTGACCTTCTCGGGGCGGGTGCGCAGGCGGCGCTCGCCGCCGCGCAGCGCGATGCCCTCGCCTGGGTGGCCTACCCGAAGGGCGGGAAGCTCGGCACGGATCTGAACCGCGACACCCTGGCCGCAGCGCTGTCCGAGCGGGGCGTGCGGCCCGTGCGGCAGATCGCCGTCGACGACACCTGGTCGGCGCTCCGCTTCCGGCCCGGCGGCTGATCTCCGGCAGCCTCGGTCGCACCACGTCCCAAGTCGTACGGTGGGCCGGCCGCGATCCTCCGCAGGAAGGATGTAGGGCACACCCATGATCGACGACGATGACCGGGCGAGGTCCGGGCACGGGGTCCGGACCCCAGGGAAGGGACACCCCTTGCGCATCCTCCGGCTCGTCGGAACCGTCCTGGGCACGACGCTTGTGCTGACCGCCACGGCACCGGTCGCACAGGCGGACGCCAGACCAGCCACGAAGGCGTCGGAATCCCCCTTGAACGGGGGGACGCTGGACGGCGCGGCGCTCAACTCGGGCCTCCGCGCCGTCCATGACGCGGGCATGTACGGCGTCTACTCCTCCGTACGTGACGGCTCCGAGCGGTGGACCGGCGCGGCCGGCGTCGCCGATGTGGACACCGGGCGCCCCGTCCGGCCGGGCATGCTCCACCGGGTGGGCAGCGTCAGCAAGGCCTTCACCTCCGTCGCCCTCCTCCAGCAGGTCGAACGCGGCCGGCTCCGCCTCGACGCGCCCATCGGCGACTACCTCCCCGCCCTCGTCCCGGGCGAGCGCGGCCGCGAGATCACGGTCCGCATGCTCCTGAACCACACGAGCGGCATCGGCGACTACGTCGTCGGCGCCTTCCCCTCGCTGGCCCACGGTTCGACGGCCAGCCTCGACGAGGACCGCTTCCGCTCCATCCGTCCCGAGGAACTGGTCCGCCTCGGACTGGCGGCCCCGGCCACGGGCAAGCCCGGCGAGAAGTGGTCGTACTCCAACACCAACTACGTCATCGCCGGACTGCTCCTGGAGAAGCTGACCGGCCAGGACGCCGAGGCCTACATCACCCGCCACGTCATCGCCCGGGCCGGCCTGCACCACACCTCGTTCCCGCGCACCCCGTACATCCAGGGGCCGCACGCCCGCATGTACGACTCGTTCTACGGCCTGATCAACCCGCCGCGCGACTACAGCGACTACGACATGTCCTGGGCGTACACCGCGGGCGCGCTCGTCTCCACCACCGACGACCTCAACCGTTTCTACCGCGCCCTGCTGGGCGGCAAGCTGATCGGCCCGGCCGCCCTGCGGGAGATGCAGCGCACCGTCCCGACGGGCGACGGCGCGAACTACGGCCTGGGTATCTACAGCGTCGACTTCCGCGGCTGCGGGCGCTTCTGGGGTCACGACGGCGCGGTCTTCGGCGCCGGCACCCTCGTCTACTCCAGCCCCGACGGCAAGCGCCAGGTCGCCATGGGCTGGAACCTCATGAAGTACGAGCGCCTCAAGTCCGACGGCACCGGGTTCGAGGACAGCCCGATCGACGACGCCCTCAACCGCCAGGTCGTGCGCGCCCTGTGCCCGACGACCCCGCCCGCCCCGCCCGCCGAGTCCCACTCGGCGACGGCGCCGCCCCGCACGGTCCTGCCCACCGTGGACCTGGCGCCGGGGGCGTGGGCCAAGGCCCTGCGCTGAAACTCCGCCCTGCCCCACCGCACATCCGGCGGCCGGGGCAGGGGTTCCCACGCGCACCGTTCACCACCCTTCGGGGTGTGGGGAACGGTGCGCACCGGCGGGCGGTTACACGCTCTCGGCACGGCCCGGTGCCCGCACCAGGGAGGCGCCGGCCGCGGTGGAGTGTTCCGGCAGGGTGAGGAACAGGGTCATGCCGGCGCTCGCCAGGTAGAGCCCGGCGAAGATCCACATCACGCCCTGGACGCCGAGCGGCCCGAGGAAGAGGGCGACCACGGCCGGACCGACGAACGCGCTGGCCCCCGCGCCGAGGTTGAGTGCCGACATCGCCTGCCCCTTGTGCTCCGCTGCCAGCGAGGGCATCAGCGCGGACAGCGGTACGTAACCGGCGAGCGTCGCGCCGAACAGGCTCACCAGGACCATGGCCAGCGGGAAGTTGTCGCCGGAGGCCACGGTGCCGTAGTAGAGCAGCAGCGTGGTGACCGAGCAGCCCACGCCGCCGAACCAGGCGACGGTGCGCTGCCAGCCGAGGCGGTCGCCGACGAGGCCGAAGAGCAGGTTGAAGAAGATGTTCGTGGCGAACATCGCCGACAACAGCCGCAGCCACTCGGTCAGGGAGAAGCCCAGTGTGTCGGTGAAGAACACGGGCAGGAAGACCAGAAACCCGAACTGTGCCGCGGTGTTGACGGTGCGTACCACCGCACCGACTCCGATACGCGGGTTGCGCCAGACGATGGAGAGCGAACCGAGCAGCGTGGCCACCGGACGCTCACCGCTGGGCGCCAGCCGGTTCCTGCCCGTCGGTTCGCGCACGAGGAGCAGCGTGATCAGGCCGCCCGCCGCCACCAGGGCCAGCGCCAACCACAGGGTGCGGTACGTGCCCAGCCACGGCACCGTGAAGCTGGCGACCAGCGAGCCGAGCGTGGGCAGCCCGCCGGTGAAGGCGAACCAGAACCAGCCCACGGCCGAGCCGAGCCGGTGTCTGGGCGTCACCGCCGTCACCCAGACCAGGAAGCCGTAGGCGAACAAGGGATATCCGAAGCCGCGCAGACCATAGCTGGTCAGCAGCAGCCAGTAGTGGTGCGTCGGGACGGCGAGGCCGAGGAAGGCCACCTGCAGCGTGGCCCAGATGACGAGGCCGAGCATCATCACACGGCGTGGGCCCCACAGGTCGGACAGCGCTCCGGAGAACCAGGCGGAGATGCTCGCCGTGACGCCGTACACGGTGAACAGCAGTGCCACGCGTTCCTTGGAAATGCCCTCGTGCAGCAGATAGGGCGAGAGGAATCCCGATTCCACACCGTCACCGATCATGAAGATGAGAACACCGAGAAATCCCCAGGCCAGGGCCTTCGGAATGCCTATTCGGTCCAAGAGCGGACGGGGTCCGTCTTCTGCGGGTGCGGAAGCGGGATTCAGGGGGACGGTCACAGCGGCCACCTTCTTGCGGAAATGGGGAGAGCGGAGTGCCGTACGGCGTGGGACCGATGAAAAGTCCGCTCCGGGGCGCGGTCAATCCGTCGTCGGAAAGACCTCGCCGGCCGTGTGACCCGTGGTGTTAAGTCGCCGCTCCGCCGCTGTGCGGGCAGCCCGGGACCGAGCGGGTCTCCGCAGGTCAGGGCCGGCTGCGGACCGCTGCGGGGTGAGGTGCGCCGAGTGAGAACCGTGTGATGTTCACGTGGCGTCGTGCGGCTGGGGCGTTCCGGGTGCTGCGGCGACGGTGCGGACGTGGACTCCGTTGTCGCGCAGCCGCCGTACCTCTCCCGCCGGGGCCGCGTCGTCGACGAGGACCAGGTCGAAGTCGGTGAGCGGGGCGAGTGCGTACAGGCCCTGGTTGGCGAACTTGGTGTGGTCGATGATCAGCACACGGCGCGAGGCGGCGGCCATCATGGCCCGCTTGACCTGCACGGTCTCGGGCGACATGTGGTAGCAGCGGCCGCCGGTCACCGCCGTGGTCGACATGAACAGCACGTCCGCCCGGAACGCCTCCACACTGTGCGCCGTGTGCGCGCCCATGAAGGCGTCGTAGGCCGGGAAGTAGGTGCCGCCGAGGGCGACCAGTGCCACGCCGGGTTCGCGGGCCAGCGCCGAGATGGCCGGCAGCGAGTTGCTGATCGCCGTGATCGGGGTGTGGTCCGGCAGGTGCCGGACCAGGTGCAGACAGGTCGTGGAGTCGTCGATCATCACGACCTGACCGGGCGCGAGCTCCTCGGCGGCGGCCCGCGCCAGCAGCTGCTTGGTGGGCACCATCGTCGACAGGCGTTCACTGGCGCTGCCGTGGAACTGTGTCGAGGGCAGGCAGCTGGCCCCACCGCGCACTTTGCGCAGCCACCCCTGTGCCTGCAGCGCGTCCAGATCACGGTGGATGGTCATGACGCTCACGCCGAACTCGGCCGCGAGGTCGGTGGTACGGACGAAGCCCTTGCTCGTCACGAGTGCGCGCACCCGGCTCCGACGCCCCTCCTGGGCGTCCGTCCGGGCGTCCGGACCAGCCATGGCGTGCGCTCCTTCCTGAGAAGAACCTCATGAGAATCCCACATGAACCTAACACGGCACAGGCGGGCCCCGACCTGGGCGGTGTCCCTGCGAGCGGCGCATGTGCACGGTGGCGCGCCGTATCCGGCAGGTGATTTCACACGGAGCGGGGGCCCAGCCGCGGGATAAGTCGCCAGGCCGATTGACGGCCCCTTCCGACACGCGTTTCCTGATTTCTGCGAGCCGCCCGGGGCCGGACCGTTGGGTCCGACGGTCGTTCCGCGGGCGCGGGCCTTTGTGAAGGGGCAGGTATTGCAGTCATGTCGGTTCTCACCATTGACGTCGGAACCTCGGTCATCAAATCCGTCGTGTTCGACGACCAGGGACAGGAGCTGGCGGTCTCCCGTATCGGCACCGAGGTGCTGCGGCCCCGTCCCGGCTGGGCGGAGCAGGACATGGACGCGGTGTGGAACGGGGTCGTCTACACCGTGCGCAGCGTGCTGTCCCAGCCCGGCCCCGCGCAGGACCCGGTCTGGCTGGTGAGCTTCACCGCACAGGGCGACGGCTGCTGGCTCGTGGACGGCGACGGCCGTCCCACCGGCCCGGCGATCCTCTGGTCCGACGGGCGCGCCGGCGACCTGCTCACCCGCTGGCAGGCCGACGGCGTCCTGGAGCAGGCCTTCCGCCGCAACGGCTCGCTCACCTGCAGCGGCATGCCGAACGCGGTGCTCAGCTGGCTCGCCGGGCACGACCCGGAGCGACTGCGGCGCTCCCGTACCGCGCTGACGGCGGCCGGCTGGCTGTTCCTGAAGCTCACCGGGGTCAGCGCCATCGACGAGTCCGACGCCTCGGCGCCCTTCCTCGACCACACCACCGGCGCGTACGACCCGGTGATCCTCGACCTCTTCGCGATGAAGTGGGCCGAGCCGCTGCTGCCGCGGATCCTCGGCGAGCACGAGCGCATCGCCGAGATCACCCGCCACACCGCCGCCGAACTCGGCCTGCCCGCCGGGCTGCCCGTCGTCATGGCCCCCTACGACATCGCCGCCACCGCCCGCGGCGCCGGAGCCGTCAACCCCGGCCAGGCGTGCGCCATCCTCGGCACCACCCTGTGCACCGAGATCGTCACCCGTGAGCCGGACACCGGCGGAGAGCCCTGCGGCATCAACATCGCCTATCGCGGCCGGGAACGCATCCTGCGCGCCTTCCCCACCCTCTCCGGCACCGAGGTCCTCGACTGGGCCTGCCGCACCCTGGCCGTCGAGGACCCCGCCCACCTCGGCAGGCTCGCCTTCGAGACCGAACCGGGCGCGGGCGGACTGGCGTTCCTGCCGTACCTCTCGCCGGCCGGGGAGCGCGCCCCGTTCCTCGACCCGCACGCCCGGGGCGCCTTCTGGGGCTTGTCCCTCGACCACACCCCCGCCCATGTCGCCCGCGCCGTCTTCGAGGGGCTGTCCCTCGTCGTCCGCGACTGCCTGACCGCGTCCGGGACCGACGTCCATGAACTGCGCCTGTGCGGCGGCGGATCCGCCAGCGACGCCTGGTGCCGGCTCATCGCGGACGTCACGGGTGTGCCGACGGCCCGCGGTACCGACACGGAACTGGGCGCCAAGGGCGCGTTCCTGACCGGTCTCGTCCTCACCGGGGCGGAGAGCAGCATGCACAGTGCCGCCGCCCGGTACGTCCGTATGCGCTCCAGCTGGGAACCGGACGCCGAGCGCGCCGCGTTCTACGACGGGCTCTACGACACGTACCTCACCTGGCGCGACGCCGCCCGCTCCCTCGGCTGGGCCCCCGCGCCCGCAGCCGTCCCCGCCCCGGCGCCCACTGCCGTACCGGCCGCCTCCACGGCCCGTACCCCGGAGGCCCCGCATGTCTGACGCCCTGTCACCCGACGTTGTCCACCTCGGACTCGATCTCGGCACCCAGAGCGCCCGCGCCATCGCCGTGGACGGCACCGGCCGGCTGCTGGGGGCCGCCTCCCGTCCGCTGGCCAGCCGCCGCGACGGGGTACGCCACGAGCAGGACCCCGAGCAGTGGTGGTCCGCGCTCGCCGCCGCCAGCCGCGAGGCCCTGACCGGCATCGACCCGTCCCGGGTGCGGGGCCTGGCCGTGGACGCCACCTCCGGGACCGTGCTGCTGGCCGACTCCGCGGGCGTCCCCCTGACGCCGGGACTGATGTACGACGACCGCCGGGCCGACGCATTCGCCGACCGCGTCAACCGGCGCGGCGCGCGGGTGTGGGAGAAGCTCGGCTACCGCGGCATGCAACCGTCCTGGGCGCTGCCCAAACTGCTCTGGCTGCTGGACGACCCGACCCGGCCGGGCGGCCGGGGCCTCCCGGCGGGCGCCCGGCTGCTGCACCAGGCCGATCTGATCACCTGGCGGCTCGCCGGGCACCAGGTACCGAGCGACGCCAGTCACGCCCTGAAGACGGGCTACGACCTGGTCGCCGAGCGGTGGCCCGAGGCCGAGCTGGACGCGCTCGGCGTCCCGAGCGGGCTGCTGCCCGACGTCGTACGGCCCGGAACGGTCCTCGGCACGGTGTGCGCCGAGGCCGCCGAGGCGACCGGCATCCCCGCCGGCACCCTCATCACCGCGGGCATGACCGACGGCTGCGCGGCACAGATCGGAGCCGGGGCGCTCACGCCGGGCTCCTGGAACTCGGTGCTGGGCACCACCCTGGTGTTCAAGGGGGCGAGCCCCCATCTCGTCCGCGATCCCGGCGGCGTGGTCTACTGCCATCGCGGCCCCGGCGGCACCTGGCTGCCCGGCGGCGCCTCCAGCAGCGGCGCCGGCGTTCTCGCCCAGCGCTTCCCCTCGGCGAGCCCCGCCGACTTCGACGCGCTGACCGCGCGGGCCGCCGCGACCGGCTCCACCGCCGTCGTCTACCCGCTGGTCGGCGCGGGCGGCGAGCGTTTCCCGTTCCGCGCCCCCGGCGCCGAGTCCTTCGTCCTCGGCGAGCCCTCGGGCGTGGCGGAGGAGTTCCACGCCTGTCTGCTGGGCGTGGCGCTGCTCGAACGGCTGTGCTTCGACTACCTCGACCACCTCGGCGCCCCGGTCGACGGCCCGCTCACGTTCACCGGCGGCGGGGCCCGCAACCGCTACTGGTCGCAGCTGCGCGCCGACGTGCTCGGCCGCCCCGCCCGGCTGCCGGAGCAGGCCGAGAGCGCCCTCGGCATGGCGGTGCTCGCCGCCACCGCCTCGGGGGCCACGCTGGAGGAGGCCGCGGGCGCCATGGTGCGGCTGCGCGAGGAACTCCGCCCCGACCCCGCCCGCACCGCCCGCCTGCTCCCCGTCTACCTCGAATTCGTCGACGCGCTCGTCCACCGCGGCTGGCTGGCACCGGCCGTGGCCGACCACGCGCGCGGAAAGGCCCTCCAGTGACCGACTTCGTCCTCGTCCGCCACGGGGAGACCGTCTGGCACGCGGACAACCGCTACGCGGGCCGCACCGACGTGCCGCTCACCGAACTCGGCCGCCGGCAGGCCGCCGAGCTGGGGGCCTGGGCCGCCGGGCAGCAGCTGGACGCCGTGCTCTGCTCACCGCTGTCCCGGGCCCGGCAGACCGCCGAGCCCGCGGCGGCCGCCCTCGGCCTCACGCCCTGGGTCGACGAGCGCCTGTACGAGGTGGACTTCGGCCGCGGCGACGGGCTCACCCGCGCCGAGATGGCCGAGGTGTTCCCCGAGGCACTCGCCGCGTTCCTCACCGACCCGGTCGCCCACCACCTGCCCGGCGGAGAGCATCCCGCCACGGCAGCGGACCGCGCGGTCGACTGCCTCGAGGAGGCCGCGCACAAGTTCCCCGACGGGCGGGTCCTCGTCGTGGCCCACTCCACTCTGCTGCGCCTGGTGCTGTGCAAGCTGCTCGGCATTCCCCTCGCCCGCTACCGCCAGGTCTTCCCCGCCCTGCACAACGGCGCCCTGACCGAACTGCGGCTGCGCGACGGCCAGGCGTCCCTGATCCGCCTCAACGCATCCGTTCGCTGATCCCTCGCACTCCGGGAGAACCACCGTGCCCACCACCGTCCTCGCCGCCGGCGACCACTTCGTCCTGCCCGGGCTGCTCGCACAGGAACTGCGCGCCGCGGCGCCCGCCGACACCGACCTGGACATCCGGCAGCTCCAACTGCCCTGGCCCCACACCCCGTTCGGGAAGGTCGCCGAGGTCGACGAGGCGTCCGGAACCGAGGAGGAACTGATCGAGGCGCTGCGCGGCGTACGGATCTGTGTCACCCAGATGGCCCCGCTCACCGAACGGGTGCTGGCCGCCTGCCCCGATCTGGAACTGTTCTGCGTCAGCCGGGGCGGACCCGTCAACGCCAACCTGGAGGCCGCCGGCCGCCACGGGGTCGCCGTCTGCTACGCCCCCGGCCGCAACGCCGTCGCCACGGCGGAGCACACCCTCGCGCTCATCCTCGCCGCCGCCCGCGGGATCGGCGACGTCCACACCGACCTCAAGCAGGGCACCTGGCGTGGCGACTACTACGACTACACACGCTGCGGCGTCGAGATCGACGGCTCGGTCGTGGGCCTGGTCGGCTTCGGCGCCATCGGCTCGCGCGTCGCCCGCGTCCTGACCGCGATGGGGGCCACGGTCCTCGTCCACGACCCCTATGTGCCGCCGGAGGCGGTGCAGGGCGTCGCACGGCTCGTGTCCCTGGACGAGTTGCTGAGCCGCTCGCGGATCGTCTCCCTGCACGCGCGCGTGACGGACGAGACCCGCGGCATGATCGGGCAGGCCCAGATCGAGGCCATGCCGCGCGGTTCCGTCCTCGTCAACTGCGCCCGCGGCGCCCTGGTCGACTACGACGCGGTGTGCGACGCGCTCGACTCGGGGCGTCTGGCAGCCGCCGGCTTCGACGTGTTCCCCGTCGAACCGGTACCGGCCGGCTCGCGCCTGCTGTCCACCCCGGGTGTCATCCTCACCCCGCACATCGCCGGCGCGAGCCGCGAGGTCGCCCACAAGGCCGCCCGGATCGTCGCCGCCGAGGCCGCCCGCTTCCTCCGCGGCGAGCCACTGGCCCACTGCGCCAACTCCGAGGCGCTGAAGGGCTGAACGGGCGTTCACTCCTCTGCGCCTGGCACAGCACCGGCCCAGCCCGGACGGCTGGGCTCAGTGCCCGGCGGCCCCTTCGCGGCGTGCGTGGCGTGGCAGGAGGAACGCGAGCAGGAAGGTCAGGGCGAGCATGCCGTCGACGATCCACAGCACCGTCTTCATGACGGAGCCGAAACCGCTCCGGAAGGCCGACGACGCGGTGGCCTGCAGCGCGCCGGGTATCGAGGCGCCGGCCCGGGGCGAGGTCACGGCGGCACGGGTGTCCTTCTCCAGGCGTGCGCAGGACGCCGGGGTCGCGGCGGGGTCCTTGGCGACGGCGCGGTCCGAGGCGCACGAACGCAGGTCCGCCACGAGGCGCTGCTGGGCGGCGGGCGCGACGTGCGCGGCGGCCAGCTGCCCCCGCAGGCCGTCCGAGCGGTGGTCCACCGCGGTGGCGATCCCGCCGCCCAGCAGACCGAAGAAGACGGTGCCGAGGACGGCCACGCCGAAAGCGCCGCCGAGCTGCTGCATCGCTGTCATCGTGCCGGACGCCGAGCCCGTCTCGTGCTGCTCGACGGTGGCGAGCACGATGTCGAAGAACGGCGCCATGAGCAGGCCCATTCCGATGCCGGTGACGAGCAGGGAGGGCAGGAGCTGCCAGGGGCCGACGCCGGACCCCACCATGTCGAGGGTCAGCCACACGCCGAACACGCCGACCGCCATGACCAGAGTGCCCGCCTGCAGGACGGCCCGTCCGAACCGGGCGACACCCTGAGCGATCCCGAAGCCGACGATCATGCCGCCCGACCAGGGCACCATCACCAGCCCCGCCTTGAGCGGCGAATAGCCGAGGCCTATCTGGGTGTAGAGGTTGAACACCAGCATGAAGCCCTGCATGGTCGAGAAGAACACCAGCCCGAGGGTCATGCCGCCGCTGAACCCCCGCTTGCGGAACAGGCTGGGCACGACCAGCGGGTCCAGGCCGGCCTTGCTGCGGCGTGACTCGTACATGCCGAAGGCGATGAAGACGGCCAGCGAGGCGGCCATCATCACGAAGGTCCACAGGGGCCAGTCGTACTCACGGCCCTGGACCAGCGGGAAGATGATGAGCAGCGCGGCCAGCGACACCAGGAGCATGCCGGGGATGTCGAGGCGCGGCTTGGTGCTGGACCGGCCCCTCGGCAGGTAGCGCAGGGCACCGAGGAAGGCCGCTGCGCCCAGCGGCAGGTTGATCAGGAAGATCATCCGCCAGCCGGTGCCGAAGTAGTCGGCGTCCACGAGCCAGCCCGCCAGGATCGGCCCGCACACCGCGGACAGCCCCATGACCGGGCCGAACAGGCCGAAGGCCTTCTGCGACTCCTGCGGCGGGAACATCTCCTTGATCATGCCGAGGCCCTGCGGCAGCATCACCGCGCCGAACAGTCCCTGCACGACGCGCGCGGTGATCAGCATCTCGGGCGACACGGACAGCGCGCACAGCAGCGAACCCAGGGTGAAGCCGGCGGCTCCCACCAGGAACATCCTGCGGCGCCCGTGGATGTCCCCGAGCCGTCCGCCGGTGACGAGACCGACGGCCATGGAGAGCGTGTACGCGGCGGCGAGCCACTGCAACGTGGAAGCACCGCCGCCGAGGTCGGCCCGCATGGAGGGGCCGGCGATGTTCGTCACGACGGCGTCGAGGAGATCCATCACCTCGGCCGCGAGGATCACGAAGAGCGCAGCCCAGCGCCACGGGTAGGGCGCCGGCGCGTCGGTGGGCGTCTCGACGGACGCGACACCGGTGGTGGACATGGAACTCCTCCAAGGCATGGGTGGGTGGATGTTTTAGGAGAACGCTGTTCACATTAACAGAACGATGTTCACTTGGAGAACGTCGTTCATCAAGATATAGCGCAAGGCTCGCGGCGACACAAGATATATCGCGTCTTGTCAGGGTCTCTCGGGGGCAGGTGAACAGTGTTCTCTCGATGCCTAGACTGGTCCCATGACCGACGAGGCCGCCGACACCCGCACGCCCCCTCCGCCGTCCCCCTGGGATCGCGAACGCCCAGCGCGCAGTCATGTGACCCCCGTGCGCACACCGCTGTCGCGTACACGCGTGGTCGAGGCCGCCTTCACGGTGCTGGACCGCCAGGGACTGGACGGGCTGTCGATGCGGCAGGTGGCGGCCGAACTGGGGGTCACGGTCTCCGCCCTCTATGCGCACGTCAGCTCCAAGGACGACCTCCTGGAGCTGATGTACACCCGGCTCTTCGACGGCTTCGAGCTGCCCGAGCCCGACCCGGAGCGGTGGCGGGAGCAGGTGCGGGACTACGCCCGCTCGGGACGGCAGCGCCTGCTGTCCCACCGGGACATGGCCAGGATCTCCATGGCCCACGTCCCCTTCACCGCCGAACTGCTGCCGCACGTGGAGGCGTTGCTCGCCATCTTCCGCACCGCGGGGCTGCCCGACCGTATCGCTGCGGAGGCCGGCGACCTCATCTCCACCTACATCGACGGGTTCGCCCTGGAGGAGGGCATGTGGCGGGACCGGGCCGCTCGGCACGGCGGTGACAGCGGCTCCCTGGCCCGCCCCGACTGGCGCGAGATGGCCGACCAGATGCAGGACTACTTCGCGTCCCTGCCCGCAGCGGACTTTCCCCATCTGCGCGCCCTGGCCGGGCTCATCGTGTCGGACTCCTCCGACGAGAGGTTCGACATCGGTCTGGAGATCATCCTGCGGGGCTTGGCGAGCTACCTGTCCGACCCCGGGGCCTGTCCTGCCGCGGACCGGACCCACGACACCACCTGACCTGCGACGCCCCGGCCAAGGCAACGCGACGACGCGTGCGCCCGTTGCCCCTGGGGAAGGCAGCGGACCGCACGCGCGGTGGGACAGCCGACGCCTAGCCGAGGGCGAAGTCGTCGGCGTGGACGTCGGACTGGCCGTACCACCCGTGGACGTACACGGTGACGGTCCCGCTGCTGCCGGTGGTGAAGCCCACCGTCAGCTGGTTCCAGCTCGTGCCGTTCGACCAGGAGTCGGCGGTGGCGCCGCCGCCGACTCCGATGTAGGCGTAGGGGCCCTGGACCCAGCCGGTGAGCGTGTAGCTGTGGTGGGGGGACAGGGTGACCGTCTGGTCGCATTCACCCGTGCCGCTGGGGCCTGGGCTGACCTGCAGGGAGTGGCCGCCGGTGTGGACCGGGCCGGCGACCACCGTACTGCCGCCCGTACAGGTCCAGGGGCTCGGACTGCCGGTCTCGAAGCCGGCGTTGGTGAGCGGACCCCCGCCGCCCCCGCTCCCGCCGGCGGTCACGGTGAGTGTGTAGGCCGCGCTGTGGCTGCCGCTCGCGGCGGCGCCGGTGACGGTGATCGGGTAGGTGCCCACGGCCACGGACGAGCCGACCGTGGCCGTCAGTGTCGCGCTGCCGCCGGACGTGACGGAGCTCGGGCTGAAGGAGACGCTGACACCGGAGGGCGCGCCGGAGGCGGAGAGGCTCAGGGGTTCCGCGCTGCCGGAGGTGACGGCCGTGGAGACGGTCGCCGTCGCGGTAGCACCCTGGGCGACGGAAGCGGAGCCCGGAGCCAGGGAAAGGGAGAAGTCGCTGGTCGTGCCTCCGCCGCCGCCCGAGCTGCCCTCGTAGGGCACGAAAGCGTCGGTGAACGCCAGGCTGTTCTGGCTGATCTCGCTGCACGTGGGCAGTGAGTTGGCGCTTCCACTGCACGGCTGGTCCCGGTTGACGGACCAGAACGCCAGCCGCCCGACGCCGTTCTGCGCGGCGAAGTTCTCCACCGTCTGGGCATCGGCCAGGGTGAACGTGGAACCGTCGTCGTTCTTGCCGATCATCGGGGTGATCCCGAGGTTCGCATAGGTGTAGCCGGAGTCCACGGACTGCATCTGCGCCAGCGTGGCCCGGGCGGCTGAGACCGCGGCCTGCCCCATCTCGGTGCCGGTGCCGGCGTAGTAGTCCATGGCCATGACGTTGACCACGTCGATCCTGATGCCGGCGTTCCTGGCGGCCTTGAGGATGTTGACACCGTCGCCGGTCAGCCCGCTCGGCAGCACGGGCAGCGTCATGGAGAACCGCAGGGCCGGGTCGGACGCCTTGAGGTCCCTCATCGCCTGCATCTGACGGGCGGCGGCCGCCGTGTCGGCGACGGCGGCGCCTTCGACGTCGAAGTCGAGCTGGGTCACGGCGTAGTCGTCGATGAGGGCCTGGTACCCGGCGTCGATGCCGCTCTGCGTGGAGCACGTCCAGGCGAGCGGCTCGCCGCTCGCCCCGCCGGAGGAGATGATGACCGACGCGCCCTCGGACTTCGCCCTGGCGATCTCGGGGTCGGTGTACGAGTCGTTGCCGATGGGGAGGGTGTCGCCCCAGATCTGGTTGCAGCCTTCGCCGAGGACGAAGGCCGCGGTGTAGGCCTTGAGGTGGTGGCCGGTGATGGCGCTGTCGAGCAGGCCTTCCTGACTGTTCGACAGGTCGGCATAGGGGGCCACGGAGTAGACGCTGCTCGCCGCGGCGCCGGCGGCGGGTGCCAGAGCTACGGCCGTGCCCGTGGCCGCGAGGGCGAGCGTGCACACGGAAGCCGCGCATCTCGCCAACCTTGCCAGGTACATGACATTGCCCCCTTTGGGGATGCCCCTTGGGCATGGAGTGGTGGAGTGGGGGAGTGCCGGGTGGTGCCGTGCAGGGCTGAGGGTATTGGTACATACCAAACCGCCCGGGCCTCAGCCCGTCAAGAGGACTAGACCAAGTAAGTCCAAGGCCGGTATTAGGGTGATCGGGTAAGCCGGAACGCCGACAGCGGTGCCGGGTCCGAGTGTCAGGAGTCACAGATGACCGTGGAAATCCAGCGAGCCGTACTCGCAGGGGGTTGTTTCTGGGGCATGCAGGATCTGATCCGCAAGCAGCCGGGTGTGGTCTCCACGCGCGTCGGCTACAGCGGCGGTGACACCCCGAACGCCACGTACCGCCATCACGGCGACCACGCCGAAGCCATTGAGATCCTCTTCGATCCCACGGTCACGAGCTACCGCGACATCCTGGAGTTCTTCTTCCAGATACACGACCCGACCACCAGGGACCGCCAGGGCAACGACATCGGACGCAGCTACCGGTCCGCCATCTTCTACGGCGACGAAGAGCAGCGCCGCGTCGCCGTGGACACGATCGCGGACGTCGAGGCGAGCGGGCTGTGGCCGGGGAAGGTGGTCACCGAGGTGGAGGCCGTCGGTGACTTCTGGGAGGCGGAACCCGAGCACCAGGACTACCTGGAGCGCTACCCCGACGGCTACACGTGCCACTTCCCGCGACCGAACTGGAAGCTCCCGCGCCGGGATTCGGCCCCGGCGAGCTGAGCCCAGCGAACGAGGTGGTTCGGGCGTGGCACGGGGGCGCTTGCCGGCGCTCGTCCGCGCCCGCGGACCCGTCACGGCATTCCGAGGCCGCCGATCACACCCGCACGCGCATCCGCCTCAGGACGGCTGAGCCCCGTTCTCGGGAGCCGGAGGAAGCGCGAGGTGGGCGAGGTCGCCCGGCGGGGGTGTGGTGACCGGCCACAGGGGAGCGGCCTCACCGTCGGCCAGCGCGGCCGGCGCGTCGGTGAGGTTCATGCGCTCGCGCAGCCGGCCGTAGAAGTCCGTCGGGCCCAGCCGGACCGCCTTCAGCCGGCGTGGCGCGGCGTACACGCCGATCCAGTCGCCCGGGCTCAGCACGCCGCGCAGCTGGCCGTCGATGCTGACGGCGGCCTGGCCGGACCGTTCGAGAATCCGCAGCGCGATCGGTTCGTCGGGGGCGGCGACGACCGAGCGGTTGAACACCATGTGCGGGGCGACCGGCGTGAACACCAGACCCTCCGCGCGCGGCGAGACCACCGGACCGCCGGCGGCGAAACTGTACGCGGTCGAGCCCGTGGGCGTGGCCACCAGCAACGCGTCGGCGGAGTAGCAGGCCAGGAGCCGGCCGGCGAGATAGACACCGACCGACACCTGCCGGTCCCTGGCGAGCTTCTCCACGACGACGTCGTTCAGCGCGGTGACGTCCAAGGCGACGCCCCAGTCGTCACCCGTCGCGCACTCCTTCCGCACCTGGGGCGGCGGCAGCATCGGCCCGCGGCCGTACCGCAGCAGCGCCTCCATCTGCGCGGGCACCTCCAGCCGGCACGACGCCCGCAGGGTGAGGAGCATCCGGCTCTCGACGGTGATGCGTCCGGCCCGGACCGCGTCCAGCGCCGCGCGCACCGACGGGGCCGGGACCTCGGTGAGGAAGCCGACCCGGCCGAGGTCGACGCCCAGGACCAGGGCGTCGTTCTCGGCCGCCAGCCGGGCGCCGCGCAGGAACGTGCCGTCGCCGCCCAGGGTGACGATGAGGTCCGGATCGCCCGCCGCGTCGACCTCCTCCCGGGCGCTGTGCCGCGCCCCCTCCTGCCACACGTCGATGTCGGCACACGCCACGGCGTGCTCCTCGCACCACTCGCGCACCGCCCGTGCGGCGGCCACGGCCTCGGCGCGGCCGCCGTGCACCACCAGGCCGACATGGTTCACCCTCATATCCGCCTCCCAGCCGGCTGCACCCTGCGCCATCCTCGCCCGTGAACCACTCCGGCGCGGCCCGCGCCAGGCGGCAGCCCCGGGCAGGCGAGCCCGCGCACCTGAGTACGACTGCTGCCTGGACGCTCGCCGACGCCTACCCCGGCTGGTTCCCGCTCGGCGGCAGCGTGGGCTTCACCCTGGCTCCGTTTCGTGGTCGCCGTCGCCGTGGGCCTCGCCCCGCTCGTCCTGGTCCCGGCGCTCAGCCGGCTGCTGCTGCGCACGCTGCCCGAGCCGGCGGCTCCGCCGAAAACGACCGCGAAGGAAGACAAAACAAAACGCAGCCGCACCGCACTCGTCAGCCCGACGCCAGGTGCGGCGGCCGGAGCGGGATGTCCGGCCGCCGCACGACGTGGTCGGTCACTCGTTCCGGAAGACGGCCTTGCTCACCTCGGCGGGGTTCTGGAACTCCTTCTTCCCGAGGTGCGCGATGCGCTCGGTGACTTCCTTGGACGCATGATTCTTCTCGGCGACCTCGCGGAGCTGTTCCGAGTTCGCCGGGTACTCCGCGCCGGACAGTGCCTTCTGCAGATCAGGGGGGCTGATACCCGCCATGGTTCCTCCAGGCGGTGAGATGGTGCTCGGTCTGTTGCACCGGCGCCGCATGCTGCGCCGGGACTGCCCAGGTACCCACGGTCTGGCAGCGGATTCACGGATTCTCCCCGGTCATGGGTCACCGGGCGGACGGGTACTCGAAGGCTTCGGAACGGACACGCACACATGAGGGAGGCCCCGATGAGCGAGTCCACGCCCTCCCAGGCGGAGGGCGAGCGGGAGCCCGGCGACACGCAGGCGGAACAGCCACCGCGCACGACTCCCTCCCAGCCGGAGGGACCGGACACCGCAGACGAGAACGCGATCGACGACAGCGAGCAAGGCGACGAGTGAAGGAGGCGTCATGAGCACGGCACACACCAGCGTCCCCGAGGTGCTGGCCGCGCTGAAGGACGTGTCGTACCCGACGGACAAGGAGCACCTGGTCACGGCCGCGCGGGAGGCGGGTGCGTCGGACGAGGTCGTCAAGGCCTTGCGCGGCATCCCCGCCGAGCAGTACACGGGCCGTGAGGACGTGGCGAGGTCGGTACGGGTGGACCCGGACTCGGACCTGGGGTTCGACGCCGCCCAGCGTGCCCAGCAGGCACGCGAGGGAGGCAAGCCCGGTCTCTCCCAGCATCTGCGGGAGGAGCCGAAGACACCGATCCAGGAGGAGTTCGACCGCTGAGCCGGCGTCGGCGCCCCCCGGCGCCGCACAAACATGACGCCCATGGCACCCCCCGCCCCACCTGCGCTAGCGTGCTTGATCAGACACGTCTGGACAGGTAGGGCAGGTGGCTCGGCGATGACGCACCCGCAGGACCCGCTCGAAAGCACCGACGGCAGATCCTCCGGCCGCCCGATCCAGCTGGAGACGCACGGGCTCGACGTGATCGGGGACGCGGACCGCAAGGGCACCCCGCGCACGCTCTTCTGGCCCTGGTTCGGGGCCAACGTCTCCGTCCTCGGACTGAGCTACGGCGCCTTCGCGTTCGGCTTCGGCATCTCCTTCTGGCAGGCACTCGCCGCCGGTGTACTCGGGATCGTCGTCTCGTTCCTGCTGTGCGGTTTCATCGCGGTCGCCGGGAAGCGCGGCTCTGCGCCCACGATGGTGCTCAGCCGGGCGGCGTACGGCGTGCGCGGCAACCGCCTGCCGTCCGTGATCTCCTGGTTGCTCACCGTCGGCTGGGAGACTGTCCTCACCGCGCTCGCCACGCTGGCCACCGCGACCGTCTTCAGCCGCCTCGGCTGGGGCGGCGGCACGGAGACCAAGGTGGTCGCCCTCATCGTGGTGGCCGCGCTGACCGTGGTGGGCGGGGTCATGGGCTTCGACCTGATCATGCGACTGCAGACGGCCATCACCGTGATCACCGGCGTCCTCACACTCGTCTACGTCGCCCTCGTCGCCGACCACGTCCACTGGAGCACGGTCAGCGCCGTCCCGGCCGGTTCCGCGCAGGAGTTCGTCGGCGCCCTGGTGTTCATGATGACCGGCTTCGGCCTCGGCTGGGTCAACGCCGCCGCCGACTACTCCCGGTATCTCCCCCGGAGTTCGTCCAGCCGGGGAGTGATCGGCTGGACCGCCTTCGGCGCCTCCGTGGCCCCGCTGCTCCTGCTGGTCTTCGGTCTGCTGCTGGCCGGTTCCTCCCCGAGCCTGAGCAAGGCCGTCGCGGCCGACCCGATCGGTGCGCTGACGATCATCCTGCCCACCTGGTTCCTGGTGCCCTTCGCGGTGGTCGCCGTGCTCGGCCTGGTCGGCGGCGCCGTCCTCGACATCTACTCCTCGGGCCTCGCCCTGCTCGCCGCCGGGCTGCGCGTGCCCCGCTACGTGGCCGCTTTCTTCGACGGCCTCCTGATGATCGCCGGCTCGGTCTACATCGTCTTCTTCGCCGGCGACTTTCTCGGCCAGTTCATGGGCTTCCTCACCACCCTCGGCGTGCCCATCGCCGCCTGGTGCGGCATCATGCTCGCCGACCTCGCCCTGCGCCGCCGCGACTACGACGACGGCGACCTCTACCGCCCGCACGGCCGCTACGGTGACATCCCGCTGCCGCCGCTGCTGCTCACCCTCGCCGCCACGGCCGTCGGCTGGGGCCTGGTCACCAACACCGCCGCGAGCTGGCTCACCTGGCAGGGCTACCTCCTCGCTCCCCTCGGCCTCGGCGGCAAGACCGGTGCCTGGGCGTACGCCAACCTCGGCGTCCTGGTCGCGCTGGCCCTCGCCTTCGCCGGCACCCTGCTGCTCGGCCGGGGCCGGGTGCGCGCCCAGGAGGCGCAGGCGCCGAGCCCGGTCGCCGACGAAGGGGTGCTGACCGCATGACCGCCGGACATCTCGCCGTCATCGACATGCAGCACGTCTTCGCCGACCCGGCGAGCCCCTGGGCCACTCCCCGGTACGCCGACGCGGTGGCGGGCGTCCGCAGCCTGCTGCCGGCCTTCGCCGGCCGCGTCACCTTCACCCGCTTCCTGGCCCCCGGCCGACCGACCGGAGCCTGGCGCGCCTACTACGACCAGTGGCCCTTCGCCCTCCAGCCCCCCGACGCCGAACTCTGGCAGCTGTCCGAGGAGTTCGCGGAGCACACCGGCCATGTCGTGGACGCCCCCACCTTCGGCAAGTGGACCCCGCGGCTCGCCGCCCGCGTCGGTCCCGACAGCCGCCTGGTGCTGGCCGGTGTCAGCACCGAATGCTGTGTACTGTCCACCGCCCTGGCCGCCGCCGACGCCGGCACCGAGGTGCTGGTGGTCTCGGACGCCTGCGCCGGCGTGGACGACGACTCCCACCTGAAGGCCCTGCAGATCATGGAGCTGTACCGGCCGCTCGTCCGGGTCACCACCGTCGACGACCTGCTCGCGGAGAGCGGACCGTGACCGGCGTCCCGCTCAAGCACCAGCGGATCAGCCGGATCCTCGCCCGGGAGATCCGCGACGGCAGCCGCCCGGCCGGCGAGCCACTCCCCGGCGCACACGCCCTCGCCCAGCGGTTCGGCGTCAGCCGTACGACCATCCGCGCGGCCCTCGCCGAACTGTCCGGGCAGGGCCTGATCACCACCCGTACCGGCAAGGGCTCCTACGTCCTCTCCGACGGCCGCCAGGCGGACGACCGGCTCGGCTGGGCGCACGCCATCGCCGTGCGGGGCGTGGACACCACGGTGCGGACCCTCGCCGTACGCGAGACGTGCGACACCGCCCTCGCCGCCGAACTCGGCCTGGAAAAGGAGGTGTTCGTGTGCGTGGAGCGCGTCCGTGAGCTGGCCGCGGACGGCACCGTGGTGTCGTACGAGCGCAGCTTCCTGCCGCCGGTGCCCGTGATCCGCGAGCTGTCCGCCCGTGGCCTTCGGACAGGGGTCGCTCACCGACGTGCTGCTGCGGGCCGGGCTGCGCGCCGAGCACGGGGAGCAGCGGGTCTGCGGGCGGCCGGTCGACGCCGAGGAGGCGGAGCTGCTGCGGCGCACGCCCGGCGACTGGTTTCTGCGGACGCGGCGGACCGGCCGGGCGGCCGACGGCTCCCTCGTCGAACACGTCGTCACCCTCCTCGACCCCGGCCACTTCCAACTGATCCTCACCTTCGGCTGATCCACCGGCTTCCGCCTCACACCGCCGGACCACCCGCCGGCCGCCGGCCTGCCGCACGAGGGCAGCACCCGGCACCCGGACAGCTGTCCCGGGCTTGCGGTGACGACAGGACGGGCCCGCGTGGGCGGTGATCACCATGACCCGCCGAGCTTCACCGTCTCCGGCCACACATGGTCAGGCAGGCCCCCCACCGCACCTCCGCCGATCCTCACGCATGCCCCGCCGCCCACCGGGTACGCGAGGCGGGAGCACGCCCGGGCACAACCGTCCCGGGTGGCCCGTACGACCGCCGCTACCTGGGGATCTGCCATGGAGACACCCGCACGAGACGACCTGCCGACGCCGGCCCAGCAGGCGCTGGACGCGCTGGCCGTGAACGCCGAGGACCAGGCCGCGCTGGACGTCCTCGCCCACAGTGACGTGCTCGTCCCCGTACCGGACGACGCGATCGACGGGGAGGGCGCCGATGCCACGAGCGTGGCCCTGCCCGTCCTCGAACAGCCCGGAGGCGACCCGGTCGTCCCCGTGTTCACCACGGAGGGCGAGATGACCGGACTGCTGCCGTTCGTCTCCCGCTACCGCCTCATACCACTGGGCGCCCTGGCCTCCCAGTGGCCCGACGAGGACCTCTCCCTGGCCATCGACGGCAACTCCACCCACGCCCTGACCCTCACGTCACAGGGGGTACGCACCTTGTTGGTGCGGTGATCAGGCGCCGTACCAGGCACATCGACCCCGAGCGACCCGACAGAGAACGGCCGGAACTGTCCCCCTCCCAAGGGGTGGTCCCCACGTCTCCTGCAGGGAAAGATCCCCGTCGAGAGACAGAAGCGCGGTGCGCGAAGGAGCCGATGCCGTGAAGGTCGTCCTGCTGGGCACCGCCGCCGGCGGCTTCCCGCAGTGGAACTGCGCCTGCGCGCTGTGCACGGCCGCCCGGGACGGCCGGCTGCCCTCCCGTACACAGGAATGCGCGGCCGTCACCGGCAACGGCCGCGACTGGTGGCTGCTGAACGCCTCGCCGGACCTGCGCACCCAGCTCACCGCCACACCGGCGCTCCGGCCGGGACCCGGTCCCCGGGACACCCCGCTGCGCGGTGTCCTGCTCACCGACGCCGAGCCCGACCGCGTCAGCGGCCTGGCCGAGCTGCGGGGCGCGGCGGGCCTGAAGGTCTACGCCGCCCCGCCGGTCCGCACCGTCCTGGCCCCCGCCCGCGCCGCCCTGGACCGTTACGTCCGCTGGGAGTGGCCGGACGGCCTGGCAGAGGGCGGGTTCGTGCTGGCCGGCGGGCTGGTGGTCACGGCCCGTCCGGTGGGCGGGAAGATCCCGGCGTACCTACCGGCGCAGGCGCCGCAACCGGCCGGCCCGTGGGTGACGGCGTACCGCGTCGAGGACCTGGCCAGCGGGGGAGTGCTGGTGTACGCGCCCTGTGTGAGTGTCTGGAGCCCGGCGCTGGAGGAGCTGTGCGCCCAGGCCGACTGCATTCTGCTCGACGGCACCTTCTTCGCGGCCGGCGAGATGGGCACGGCGGTGCGGTCGGGCGCCGGGCGAGCCGGCGGACATCTGCCCGTCACGGGCCCGGACGGTTCTCTCGCCGCCCTGGCCCGCCATCCCGGCGCACGCCGGATCTACACCCACCTCGACCACACGAATCCGCTCCTCGACCCGGCGTCACCGGCGCACGCGCGTGCCGCCGAGGAGGGCGTCGAGGTCCTGCCCGACGGGGCCGAGCTGCTGCTCTAATCCTGCTGCTCGCTGAGCATGCGCTGCAGCACGGCGCGCTGCAGCGGCAGCACCTCGGCGTGCAGCGCGCGGCCCTTGCCGGTGAGCGCCACCCACACCCCGCGCCGGTCCTCCGCACACACCGAGCGCTCCACCAGCCCGTCCTTCTCCAGCCGGCCGATCAGCCGGGACAGCGCGCTCTGGCTGAGGTGCACCCGTCCGACCAGGTTCTGCACCCGGCACTGGTCGCCCTCCGCGGGCGACTCGGAGGCCAGGATGTCCAGCACCTCGAAGTCGCTGGCGCCCAGCCCGTGCGGGTGCAGGGCCCGGTCGATCTCGCACATCGTGCGCGCGTGCACGGCGAGGATGTCCCGCCACCGTTCCTCGAGCCGGGCGTCGGCCGTCTTGACTGCCATACCCGCACCGTAGCACCGATCCCCTCAATCATTGAGTGTGCAACTAGTGTGGGTGCAAGCACGCGGCTCCGCGCTCAGGCGACCGGGTCCTGGAGGAGACCGACCAGGTTGCCGTCCGGGTCCTTCACCGAGGCGACGAGCCTGCCGTTGCCGACGTCCCGCACGTCCTGGACCACTTCGGCGCCCGCCTCCAGCAGTGCCGCGAGCCGCTCCCGGAGGTCGGTGACGTGCCAGAACGGCACCGGCCCGGTCAAGCCCTGGGCATGCCCGTTCGGGTCGAGGCCGATGTCCTGTCCCTCGGCCTTGAAACCGACGTAATAGGGCTCGTCCACATACGGCTCGACGCCGAGCAGGGCGGTGAACAGGGCCTTGGACCGGTCCTTGTCCTTGACGGGGTAGATGATCGTCTGCAGGCCGGCGGCGGTCATGGGACTCTCCTTCACGAGGTACGGGGCCGACGGGTCTTCCGTCGGTGCACTTCACGCTAGGACCGGGGAGCCCGCGGCGGCTTCTTCAATCCTGACCGCTTGCCGGTTCCCCGGCACCCCTACTCGTTGTGCAGGACCTCCGAGACGGTGAGGCGGGCGGCCCGCCGGGCGGGCACCAGGGCACCGACGACGGCGATCACGAGTCCCGTGAGAGCCAGTCCGGCCAGCTCGGACACCTGCCAGACGTCCGTCATGTACGACGGCAGGGTGATGTCGATCCCCGCTGCCATCCGCGGGATCACCACCTCATAGGCGGCGATGCCCACCGGGATGCCCAGCACCGACCCGATGACGCCGAGCACCGCCATCGACGTCACCGTCATCACCGTCACCTGGCACGGGGTCACCCCCTCCCCGGTCACGTCGAAGGGACGACGGACGATGAAGTTCCATCCCAGACGCACCATCAGGGTCCTGCCGCCGCCGCTCGCGGCCGGGCTCGCCCTCACCGCCCTGCCCGCCCAGACCGCCCAGGCCGCGAGCACTCTCACCAACGGCGGCTTCGAGTCGGACGGTTCAGGTGTGGCCGCGCCCGCCGGCTGGTCCGAGTACGGCGACACCGGTGCCTCGTTCACCGAGTCCGGCGGGCACAGCGGGAGTTACCGCCTGACCCAGTACTCCTCCTCGGCCTACAAGGTGGAGACGTACCAGTACCTGCCGGGCCTGACCAACGGCACCTACACGTTGACCGCCTGCGTCCGCTCCAGCGGTGGGCAGAACGCCGCGTACATAGCCCTCAAGAATTGCGGGAGTGCGGAACAGCGAACCGATCTGCCCCTATCGTCCTCAAGACGGACGTGTACAACCACACGTACGACGTGTTGAACGCCTTGAAGGCGCAAGGCACCACCGCCGACATGGTCCAGACCGGCAATGAGATCAACGGCGGCATCCTGTGGTCCGAGGGATCGACGGACCACTGGAGCCAGTTGGCTGGACCGCCGTCCCCGGCAACGGCTGGGACCCGACCGACGCCACCTCCGGCAACGGCTGGGAGAACCAGGCCCTGTTCGGCTACGACGGCAAGGCGCTGTCCTCCATGACGTCGTTCAGCCACCGCTGAACCACCGGTGCGGGGTCCGGCCGTGGGGGGCGGCCGGGGCCCGCCGTGTTTCCGGGGCCGGACGGCGCTCCGCGGTCGTACGGCCGTTCGGTACCGGACAACGACCGACGACTCCCGGGCGCGGCGGAGTCGCCCGGGCGACAGTGGGAAGACTGCGTATGAGGAGGCCGGGGACGGAGGCGGACGGATGATGGGAACTCCCTCGGGCCGGATGCGGCAGACCATCCTGGAGTGGCTCAAGGACCCGGCGGCCCACTTCCCGGCGCACTGTCGCCGCGACTCCGTCGAGAGAGGCGTCACCGCGCGGGCCGTGGCCGTCAAGCTGGGCGTACCCCGCCGGACCGCCGTCGCCCACCTGGACTTCCTCACCCGCCTCGGCGTACTGCGCGCCCGCCGCCTCCGCTGCCGCACCTACTACCGGCGCGACGAGATCCGCATCGCCGAGGTGGCCCGGATGTTCGAGAAGGGGTGGTGATCGGAGGCCGGGCAGGAGAGAGTGGCCGGGCAGGAGGGGCGACCGACGGCGAAAGGGCACCTCGCATGGACCGACCGACGGCACTCGTCCCGCTCCACTACGTCTCGCTGGGCGCCCGGGGCCCGGAGGACGTGGTGGCCGACGCGCACGGACGCGTGCTGACCGGAGCGGAGGACGGGCGGATCCTGCGCGTCCACCATCTCGGCGACCCGCGCACCGCCCGTGTGGAGGTGCTGGCCGAGACCGGCGGCCGTCCGCTCGGACTCGAACCGCTCCCGGACGGCGGTGTGTTGGTGTGCGACGCGGAACGCGGCCTGCTGCGCGTCGACCCGGCCCCCGAAGGCACCGGCGGCACCGTGCGCGTGCTCGCGGACTCGGTGGCGGGGGAGCGGCTCCGCTTCTGCAGCAACGTCGTCGCCCTGCCGGACGGCACCGTGTACTTCACCGTCTCCAGCCGCCGCTACCCGCTGGACCAGTGGATCGGTGACATCGTCGAACACACCGGCACGGGACGTCTGCTGCGCCTTCCCCCCGAGGGCGGTGAGCCGGAAGTCCTCCTGGACGGGCTGCAGTTCGCCAACGGTCTGGCAGCCGGCGGCGACGGTGCCTTCCTGGTGATCGCCGAGACCGGTGCCTGCCGGCTGATCCGCTACCACCTCACCGGCCCGCACGCCGGCCGCACCGACCTCTTCGCCGCGCTTCCCGGCATGCCGGACAACCTCTGGCGCGAGGGCCCCGACGGTCCGCTCTGGGTCGCGCTCGCCAGTCCCCGGGTCCCGCCGCTGGACCTCCTGCACCGCACCCCGCCCTCCGTGCGCGGCGCCGCCGCCCGGACCGCCGTCCACGCGCCCTACCGCCCGAGCGGAACGATCGGGGTCATGGCCCTCGACGACGCCGGACGGACCGTGCACCACCTCACCCGCCGCCGCTCCGGCTTCCGCATGGTCACCAGCGTCTGCGCGACCGGGGACCACCTGGTCCTCGGCAGCCTCCGGGAGCCCGGCGTCGCGGTCTGCGCGCGGCCCGCAGCCCCCTGACACGGCGGTAGGCTGGTGCCCGGCCGTGATCACCCGTCGGGGCAGGCCGAACAGGAGAAGCAAGCGCATGACAGCCCCGGGAGCCGAGAGCCTCCGTGTCCGCCCCACGCCACGGCGGCGGTCCGCATGGCATCACCAGATACCCGTCGTCGCGGTGGTCGCCGTAGGCGGCGCCCTCGGCGCGTGCGCCCGTTACGGGCTCAGCCTCGCCTGGCCCCCACCGCCCGGCGGCTTCCCCTGGGCGACCTTCTCGACCAATGTCATCGGCTGCGCGATGATCGGTGTCTTCATGGTGCTGATCACCGACGTATGGGCCGCGCACCGCCTCGTACGCCCCTTCTTCGGCACCGGTGTGCTCGGCGGCTTCACCACCTTCTCCACCTACGCCGTCGACATCCGCAAGCTCGTCGACGCCGGCCGCCCCGGGCTCGGGTTCGCCTATCTCGCCGCGACGCTGTGCGCGGCCCTCGCCGCGGTGTGGCTCGCCTCGGCCGCCGCCCGCCGGGTGCTGGTCAGGAGGCAGCGATGACATCACTCAGCGGCCCCGCCCTCAGGCTGACCGTCCACATCGGCGAGGACGACACCTGGCACCACAAGCCCCTCTACTCCGAGATCGTGCACCGCGCCCACGCGGCCGGACTCGCCGGGGCGAGCGTCTTCCGGGGCATCGAGGGCTTCGGCGCCTCCTCCCGCATCCACACCTCCCGCCTGCTGTCGCTGAGCGAGGACCTGCCCGTGGCGGTCGTCGTCGTGGACAGCGAGGAGCGCGTACGGGCATTCCTGCCACAGCTCGACGAACTCGTCGACGAGGGTCTGGTGACCCTGGAGGAATGCGAGGTCGTCCGGTATGTGGGACGCTCCGCCGGGCCGGGGGACACGGATCCGAAGGGTAAGAAGTCGTTGTGAACTGGCTGCTGGTCATCGCGGGGGCCATGGTCGGCGCACCGCTGCGCTATCTCACGGACAGGGCCGTGCAGGGCCGCCACGACTCGGTCTTCCCCTGGGGCACCTTCGTGGTGAACGTCACCGGCTCGCTGGTCCTCGGGCTGCTCACGGGCGCCGTCTCCGCCGGGGCCGCCGGGCCCCACCTGCAGCTCCTCATCGGCACGGGGCTGTGCGGCGCGCTGACGACGTACTCGACCTTCTCCTACGAGACCCTGCGCCTTACCGAGGCCGGCTCCGGCCTCTACGCTGCCGTCAACGTCGTCGCGAGCGTCGCGGCGGGGCTCACCGCGGCCTTCGCCGGGGTCTCGCTCGCCGGCGCCCTGTGGGCCTAGGCGCTTGCCAGACCGCCGGACGCAGCAAGTACTGTCTACAACACTGTCGACCAACTCTCCTCAGAACTGGATCTCATGAGCGCCATCTCCGTCGGTCAGGCCGTCGTCCTCGGAGTAGTCGAGGGGGTGACCGAGTTCCTCCCGGTGTCCTCCACGGGTCACCTGAAGATCACCGAGGGACTCATGAACATCCCGGTCGACGACAAGTCCGTCGTCGGGTTCTCCGCCGTCATCCAGGTCGGCGCCATCGCCGCCGTGCTCGTGTACTTCTTCAAGGACATCAAGCGGATCGTCTCCGCCTGGTTCCGCGGTCTGACCAACCGCGAGGAGCGCTACCACCACGACTACAAGTTCGCCTGGTGGGTCATCGCCGCGACCATTCCGATCGTCGTGGTGGGCCTTGCCGCCAAGCCGCTGATCGACGGTCCGCTGGGCTCCCTCTGGGTCGTCGCCGGCTCGCTCATCCTCGGCTCCGTCGTGATGTGGTGCGCGGACCAGATGGGCCGGCACAAGCGCGGTGAGGACGACACCTCCTTCAAGGACGCGATGTGGGTCGGCTGCTCCCAGATCCTCGCCCTGCTCTTCCCTGGTTTCTCCCGCTCCGGCGCCACCATGTCCACCGCGCTCATCCTGGACCTCGACCGCGTCGCCGCCACCCGTCTGTCGTTCTTCCTCGGCATCCCGGCCCTGACCGGCGCCGGTATCTACGAGCTGAAGGACGCCCTCGGCGCGGGCGTGGGCGCCGCCCCGCTGGCCGTCGGCACCATCGTCTCCTTCGTCGTCGCCTACGCCTCGATCGCCTGGCTGCTGAAGTTCGTCGCCAAGCACTCCTTCAACGCCTTCGTGATCTACCGGATCATCATCGGCGTGGGCCTGCTCGGCCTGCTCGCCACGGGCACGCTCAACGCCTGACCGAATCCTCCTGATCACCCACGGGGTGCGGATGCCTGCTTTCAGGCGCCGCACCCCGTGAATGTTTCCTTACGGCACGTCTTGACAGTCCCGGCGGGCAACCCGCAGGATCGCTCCCGTGAACCTGTCAGACAGCCAGACAGGTGGGAGGGGACCCCGGCGTGTCAGCGCCATGGAAGCGGTCCTCGCCCACCTCCGCGGTGCCATCGAGCGCGGCGAGTACGCCATAGGCGACAAGCTCCCCTCCGAGGCCGAGCTGTGCCGCACCCTCGAGGTGTCCCGGCCCGTGCTCCGCGAGGCGCTGCGCGCGCTGCAGACGATGGGCCTGACGGTCTCCCGGACCGGCAAGGGCACCTTCGTCGTCGCCACCGCCGTCGAGGACCCCACCTTCGGCGACTACGCGGCCAGCGACCTGCTGGAGGTGCGCCGGCACATCGAGATACCGGTCGCCGGATACGCGGCCCTGCGCCGCACACCCGAGAACCTGGACCACCTGGCCCACCTGCTCGACCGCATGGAGCGGGAGACGGACACCACCGCGTGGGTCGCGATGGACACGCTCTTCCACCTCGCCGTCGCCGAGGCCGCCCAGAACCCGGTCTTCCGCCGGGTCATCGAGGAGATCCGCGACGCACTGGCGCGTCAGTCGGCCTTCCTCAACGAGCTGGGCGGCCGTCGCGAACAGTCCAACCGCGAGCACCGGGCGATCGTCGAGGCGCTGATCGACGGTTCCGAACTCGACGCCGTGGAGGCCATGAGTCACCACCTGGACCGCGTCGAGACGACCCTCACCGACATCGTGCGCCCCGCGCGCACGGACCTCCCCACGGAAGGCGGACCCGAGGCGTGAGCGAGCAGCACCTCAAAGACGAGACGCGCCCCTCGTCCGGCCATGTCGACGCCGGAGACGCCGGCTACAGCAAAGGCCTCAAGCACCGGCACGTCAACATGATCGCCATCGGCGGTGCCATCGGCACCGGCCTCTTCCTCGGCGCGGGCGGCCGGCTCGCCGACGCCGGTCCCTCCCTCTTCATCGCGTACGCCGTCTGCGGCGTCTTCGCCTTCCTGGTCGTCCGGGCCCTCGGCGAACTCGTCCTGTACCGCCCCTCCTCCGGCGCCTTCGTGTCGTACGCCCGGGAGTTCCTGGGGGAGAAGGGCGCCTACACCGCGGGCTGGATGTACTTTCTGAACTGGGCGACCACCGGCATCGCCGACATCACCGCGGTCGCCACGTACACGCACTACTGGGGCATGTTCTCGGACATCCCTCAATGGTTGATCGCATTGATCGCCCTGGCTGTCGTGTTGACCGTCAATCTGATCTCGGTCAAGGTGTTCGGCGAACTGGAGTTCTGGTTCGCCATCGTCAAGGTCGGCGCGCTCGTCGTCTTCATGTGCATCGGCATCTTCCTGCTGGTCACCCAGCACCCGGTCGACGGCCACCACCCCGGCCCGGCCCTGATCACCGACAGCGGCGGCGTCTTCCCCAACGGTCTGCTGCCCATGCTGCTGATCATCCAGGGTGTCGTCTTCGCCTACGCCTCCGTCGAGCTGGTCGGCGTCGCCGCCGGCGAGACCGAGAACCCCGAGAAGATCATGCCGAAGGCGATCAACTCGATCATGTGGCGCGTGGGCGTGTTCTACGTCGGCTCCGTCGTCCTGCTCTCGATGCTGCTGCCCTGGAACGAGTACAGCGCCGGTGAGAGCCCGTTCGTGACCGTCCTGTCGAACATCGGCGTCCCGGCGGCCGGCGGCGTGATGAACCTGGTCGTGCTGACCGCCGCCATGTCCTCGCTCAACTCCGGCCTGTACTCCACCGGCCGCATCCTGCGCTCCATGGCCATGAGCGGCTCGGCCCCCAAGTTCACCGCGAAGATGAGCCGCAGTCAGGTCCCGTACGGCGGAATCCTGCTCACCAGCGGCATCTGCGTCCTCGGCGTGGGTCTCAACTACGTCGTCCCCGCCGACGCGTTCGAGATCGTCCTCAACTTCGCGGCGATCGGCATCCTCGCGACCTGGGGCATGATCATGGTCTGCCACGCCCTCTTCTGGCGGAAGACCCAGAAGGGCGAACTGACCCGGCCGTCCTACCGGCTGCCGGGCTCCCCCTGGACCGAACTCGTGACGCTGGCGTTCCTCGCCTCCGTCCTGGTCCTCATGTACGCCGACGGCGGCGCCGGACGCACCACCGTGCTCTGTCTGCCGCTGATCGCCGCAGCGCTGGTCGTGGGCTGGTACGCCATCCGCGGCCGCATAGCGCGCACATCCACCGGCGCCGACGCGTGACCCGCGCCCCGGACCGCCCCGACCCCTCGATACAGGCAGTGATGTACAGCAGTTCCCCCGCCGACGCACCCGTCATACGCGAACCCCTCCACGCGCCCGTCGCCCACCTCGTCCGCGGCGGGGTCGTCGAGGGCATCCACTACGGCTCCGTCGTCGTCCTCGGCGCCGACGGCCGGGTGGAGTTCCAGCTCGGCGACATCGAGGCCGCCTTCTACCCGCGCTCGGCCGTCAAGCCCCTCCAGGCCGTGGCCATGCTGCGGGCCGGACTGCCGCTCGACGGCGAGCTGCTGTCCCTCGCCGCGGCCAGCCACTCCGGCGAGGAACGCCACCTCGCCGGCACCCGGCGCATCCTCGACCTCGCCGGACTGACCGAGCACGACCTGCGCAACGTCGCCGACATGCCCTTCGACCCGGCCGTCCGGGACGCCTGGGTGCGCGAGGGCCGCACGCCCTCCCGGCTCGCCCAGAACTGCTCCGGCAAGCACGCGGCCATGCTGTGGACCGCCAAGCTCAACGGCTGGTCCCTTCAGGACTACCTCGACCCGAAGCACCCGCTGCAGCAGGCGATCGAGGAGATCGTCGAGGACCTGACCGGCCAGCGGGTCGCCCGGGTCACCGTGGACGGCTGCGGGGCTCCACTGTTCGCCATCTCCCTGCACGGGCTCGCCCGCGCCCTGTCCCGCATCACCTCGGCGGCCCCCGGGACGCCCGAGGCACGGGTCGCCGACGCGATGCGCTCGCACGCCGAGATGGCCTCCGGCGCAGGCCGTGATGTTGCTTCGCTGATGAGGGCCGTTCCTGGATTGCTCACCAAGGACGGGTTCGAGGGCGTTCAGGTTGCCGCGCTGCCCGACGGCCGGGCGATCGCCGTCAAGATCGCTGACGGTGCGAACCGGGCGCGGATTCCGGTGGCGGCGGCCGCGCTCGCTCGCGCGGGCGTGGATCCCGACCTGCTGACCGAGTTCGCGGGTGAGCCGCTGCTCGGGGGTGGGGAGCCGGTGGGATGTGTGCGTGCGGTGCGTGCGCTCGACCCCGTTCCGTTCACCGCCTGCGCGTAGCGATCGCGCCCACGCGGCGGTGGCCGCGGACCGACACAGCCCCGCGCCCCCCAGGGGCGCCGTCACCTCTGTACCTCAGAAAGAGGACCGTACCCTCATGACCTCGCCCACCCGCAGCGAACACGATCTGCTCGGCGACCGTGACGTACCCGCCGACGCGTACTGGGGTGTGCACACCCTGCGCGCGACGGAGAACTTCCCCATCACGGGCACCCCGATCTCCGCATACCCGCATCTGATCGACGCCCTGGCCGCCGTCAAGGAGGCCGCCGCTCTCGCCAACGAGGAACTCGGCCTGCTGGCGCCGGAGAAGGCGGGCGCGATCGTCGCCGCCTGCCAGGAGATCCGGGCGGGCAAGCTGCACGAGCAGTTCGTCGTCGACGTCATCCAGGGCGGCGCCGGCACGTCCACGAACATGAACGCCAACGAGGTCGTGGCGAACCGTGCGCTGGAACTGCTCGGGCACGAGAAGGGCCGGTACGCGTACCTGCACCCCAACGAGCACGTCAACCTCGGTCAGTCGACCAATGACGTCTACCCGACCGCCGTCAAGATAGCGACGGTCTTCGCGGTGCGTGGACTGCTCAAGGCGATGGCCGTACTCCAGGACGCGTTCGCCCGTAAGGCGGTCGAGTTCCGTGACGTGCTCAAGATGGGCCGTACACAGCTGCAGGACGCCGTGCCGATGACGCTCGGCCAGGAGTTCTCCGCCTATGCCGTCATGATCGAGGAGGACCGCAGCCGTCTCGCCGAGGCCGTCGAGCTGATCCATGAGATCAACCTGGGCGCCACGGCGATCGGCACGGGGCTCAACGCGCCCGCCGGATACGCCGAGGCCGCCCGCCGGCACCTGTCGGCGATCACCGGGCTGCCACTGGTCACCGCCGCCAACCTGGTCGAGGCCACCCAGGACTGCGGCGCGTTCGTCCAGATGTCCGGTGTGCTCAAACGGATCGCGGTCAAGCTCTCCAAGAGCTGCAACGACCTGCGGCTGCTGTCCTCCGGGCCGCGCGCGGGCCTCGGCGAGATCAACCTGCCGCCGGTGCAGGCCGGTTCGTCCATCATGCCGGGCAAGGTCAACCCGGTGATCCCCGAGGTGGTCAACCAGGTCGCCTTCGAGGTGATCGGCAACGACGTCGCCATCACCATGGCCGCCGAGGCCGGACAGCTCCAGCTCAACGCCTTCGAGCCGATCATCCTGCACTCCCTGTCCGAGTCGATCACACACCTGCGCAGCGCCTGTCTCACGCTGGCCGAGCGGTGCGTGAACGGCATCACCGCCAACACCGAGCGGCTGCGCGCGACCGTCGAGAACTCCATCGGCCTGGTCACCGCGCTCAACCCGCACATCGGCTACACGGCCGCGACGGACATCGCCAAGGAGGCCCTCGTCACGGGCCGGGGCGTGGCCGAGCTGGTACTGGAGAAGGGCCTGCTCCCCGCCGAGCGGCTTGCCGAGCTGCTGCGCCCCGAGGTCGTCGCCGGCAGCGGAGCACCGGTCGCCTGACCTGCGGCGACGCAAGGCCGATTGCGCTCCGGGAGCGAGCGGGAGGCACAATGGTGATCATGACAACGACGTCGTCCCTCACCTTCCTGCCGGTCCTGGAGCGCATCGCCGAGGAGATGGAACGCACGCCCGGCCGCGGCCGGGCCGCCGACTACATCCCGGCCCTCGCCGCCCTCGACCCCCGCCGGTTCGGCATGGCCGTCGCCGAGCTGGACGGCACGGTGTACGGGGTGGGGGAGTGGCGCGAGCCGTTCTCCACGCAGTCCATCACCAAGGTCTTCACGCTCGCCCTGGACCTGGCCCGCGAGGGCGACGAACTCTGGGAGCACGTGGGCCGCGAGCCCTCCGGCAACCCCTTCAACTCGCTGGTCCAGCTGGAGTACGAGAACGGCATCCCGCGGAATCCCTTCATCAACGCGGGCGCCCTCGTCGTCACCGACCGCCTCCAGACCCGTACCGGAGACGCGGCCGGCGAGCTGCTGGCCTTTCTGCGTGCCGAGAGCGGCAACGCCTCCCTGGACTTCGACGAGGAGGTCGCCGCCTCCGAGACCGCCTACGGCGACCGCAACGCCGCCCTCGCCCATTTCATGGCGTCCTACGGCAACATCGACAACGACGTGCCGGCCCTGCTCGACCAGTACTTCCGGCAGTGTTCCCTCACCGCCTCCTGCGCCGACCTGGCCCTCGCCACCGGCTTCCTCGCCCGCCACGGCATACGCGCCGACGGCAGCCGCCTGCTCACCCGCAGCCAGGCCAAGCAGGTCAACGCGGTGATGCTGACCTGCGGGACGTACGACGCGGCCGGGAACTTCGCCTACCGCGTCGGGCTGCCCGGCAAGAGCGGCGTCGGCGGCGGGATCATCGCCGTCGTACCGGGCCGGTGCACGCTGTGCGTGTGGAGCCCGGGCCTGGACGAACGCGGCAACTCGGTGGCGGGGGTGGCGGCCCTGGACCGTTTCACGACGCTCACTGGTCTGTCAGTGTTCTGACGGGACCTGTCAACAGGACAGCACACCGCACTCACCGGTTACATCGTCGCCTCCGCCCGGCAGGGCCACCGTCGTCTCCCGGCCACCCCGCATTGACACGCTGAGCCAGTGTTGGCCATGGCATTCCCCGTCGATCTCCGCCACTGCCGGCTGCTCGGGCTGGCCGGCACCGCCTTCCTCGCGCTGGGCGGTGAGACAGCCGGTGCCCTGCCCGTACAGGATCTCCTCGCACCCGCCTCGGCGCGGGCCGCGCTCGGCCTGGTCGGGGTGTACTTCGGTGTCGTGCTGCTCATCGCGGCCTGGGTGCTCCTCGGCCGCCTGGTGCGCGGCCCCCGGCCGCCCACCCCGCGCGCCCTGCTGCTGGTGCTCGCCCTGTGGGCCGCCCCGCTGCTGCTCGCCCCGCCCCTGTTCAGCCGGGACGTCTACAGCTACCTCGCGCAGGGTGCCATGGCCGATGCCCACATGGACGTCTACGCCCACGGGCCCGCCGTGCTCGGCGGCCCGCTCGCCGACGAGGTCGCCCCGATGTGGCAGCACACCGGCGCCCCCTACGGGCCTGCCTTCCTGGCCGTGGCCTCCGCCCTGGCGGGCCTGACCCGTGGCCGGCTCCCGGCCGGCCTGCTGGGCATGCGCCTGCTCGCCCTGCTCGGTGTGGCCCTGATGGCGGCGGCGCTCCCACGCCTGGCCCGGCACAGCGGTGCCGACCCGGCCGCCGCCCTGTGGCTCGGCGCCCTCAATCCGCTGGTCCTGCTGCACCTGGTGGCCGGGGCCCACAACGACGCCCTCATGCTCGGCCTGCTCGGTCTCGGACTGGTCGCCGCGCGCGGTCGCCGGCCCGCCCTCGGCGCCGTCCTCGTCACTCTCGCCGCGCTGGTCAAGGCACCAGCGGGCCTCGGCCTCCTCGCCGTCCTGGTCCTCCAGGTCCGCTCCGGCCGCCGCCCGCTGACGGCCACCCTGACCACGGCGGGCGCCTCCGCCCTGACCACGGTCGCCGCCACCGCCGTCGCCGGCACCGGCTACGGCTGGATCGGCGCCCTGGACACCCCGGTCTCCCCGCAGAACTGGGCCCTGACCAGCCTGGCCGGCTGCGCCACCGGCGCCCTGCTGAAACACCTCGGCAGCGGCCTGGCCCCGCTGGCCGTCCCGGCCTGGCACCTGCTCGGGCTCGTGGCCACCGCCGTCGCCGTAGCGCTGATCTGGCTCCGGCTGCGCCTGAGACCGGAGTACGCCCTCGGGCTCAGCCTGCTGACGGTCGCCGTGTTCGGCCCGGCGATCCGACCCTGGTACGTGCTGTGGGGCCTGTTCCTCATCGCCGCCGGCGCGCCCGACACCTCCGTACGGCACCGGGTCGCGGCTCTGGCCGGCGTCCTCGCCCTCGCCGTCCTGCCGAGCGGCGGCCCGGCCGACCCCGGCCAGCTGGTGCTAGCCGTCTTGGGCGGGGTGCTCGGCGTGGTCGTCCTGTGGCAGGCCCACCAGGCGGCCCAGGCCCCGGCACCGGGACGCACGGCGTGAACGGCCCGCCGGGACCCCGTACGGACCGCGGCCGTGTGCGACTCGTCCTCGCCCTCGCCGCGGCCGTCACCCTCTTCACCGCCACCGTGCCGCTGCTGCGCGGCTTCTTCGACCTGCGCGTCTACTACGGCACCGTGCACACCTGGGTGCACCACGGCGGCCGGATCTACGACTACCAGGTGCCGGGCACCTCGTACGGCTTCACCTATCCGCCGTTCGCGGCCCTCGCCATGCTGCCGCTGGCCCTGCTGGGCCGTACCTCGGCGATCGTGGCGTCCGTGCTGGTCAACGTGGCCGCGCTGGCGGTGGTCCTGCGGATCCTGGCCGGGCCCGACTGGCGGCGGCACGGCTGGTACCGGTGGTCGCTGAGCCTGTGTCTGCTCGCCCTGTTCGAGCCGCTGCGGGACACCTTCAGCTTCGGCCAGGTCAACCTGGTGCTGCTCGCCCTCGTCCTCGGCGACTGCCTGCTGCTGGCGACCGGCCGGGAGCGCCTGGCCGGTGCCGGGATCGGGCTCGCCGCCGCCGTGAAGCTCACGCCCGCCCTGTTCATCGGCCTGCTGCTGCTCGCCGGACGGCGCCGGGCGGCCGGCCTCGCCACGGCCGTCGCCGCCGCGGCGACCGCGCTGGCCGCCTGGGCGGACCCCGAGGCGTCCCGTTTCTACTGGACCGAGGCGCTGTGGGACACCGGCCGGGTGGGCCGGCTCGGCTATGTGTCGAACCAGTCGCTCCAGGGCGTGCTGGCGCGCCTCGGTGAGCCGGGCCGCCCGCTGTGGGCGACGGCGGTCCTGCTGACCCTGTGCGTCTGGGCATGGCGGGCCCGCAGAGCGGTGACGGCCGGCGACTGGACGGCGGCCTTCGCGCTCACCGCGGCGGCGGCCTGCCTGGTCAGCCCCATCACCTGGGTGCACCACCTGGTGTGGCTGCTGCCGTCCTTCGCCGTGCTGGTCCGCGCCGGGCACCGGCGGATCGCGGGCGCCCTGTACGCGGTGCTGTGCACGAGCGTGGTCTGGCTGTGGGTCGACGACGCCTCGGGCGTCGGCGGCTTCCTCGGCAGCAACACCTACACGTGGATCACGCTGGGCCTGCTGTGCGTCCTGCCGACGGGTCAGCCGCGCGCGCCACGGCTGCCCTTGGCGCGCAACGCCAGCGCCACCGCTCCCGCGCCGAGCCCCGAGAGCCCCACGACGACGGCGGTACCCGACCAGTCGTCGTCCTGAGCCTGTGAGGTGGCCGCGGCCACCGGTGCGGCGGCGGACGCCGGGGACGACTTGGCGCGCAGCCCGTCCAGCGAGCCGACCGGATCCACCCGCCCGGCCGCCGCGAAGCCCCAGTCGAGCAGCTGGCGTGCCTCCTCGTAGACGGCCAGTCCGCCGCCCTCCTGAGGGTTCATCAAAGTGACCACCAGCGTGCGCCCGCCCCGTCGGGCCGCGGCCACGAGGGTGTTGCCCGCATTGGTGGTGTAGCCGTTCTTGATGCCGATCAGCCCCGGATACGGCGCCACCCCGTCCTCACCGGTCAGCAGCCGGTTGGTGTTCTCGATGCCGTACGACGAGCCCTCACCGGGGAACTGCGCCTGGGCGGTGGAGCAGTAGCGGGCGAAGTCGGGATTGCGCAGCCCGGCCCGGCCGAAAACCGCCAGGTCGTAGGCGGAGGACACCTGGCCGGGGGCGTCATAGCCGTCGGGGGACACGACATGGGTGTCCAGGGCGCCGAGCGAGCGTGCCTTGCCCTGCATCCGCGCGACCGTGGCCGCCCAGCCGCCGTCCAGCGAGGCGAGCACGTGCACCGCGTCGTTGCCGGAGCTGAGGAAGACCCCGCGCCACAGGTCGGCCACCTGGTAGGAGTGCCCCTCCTCGACGCCGACCAGGCTGCTGCCCGCACCGATGTCCGCCAGCTCCTCGTCCCGCACGGTGTGCTGCATCCCGGCGGGCAGCGTCGGCAGCACGGTGAGGGCGAACAGCGTCTTCAGGGTGCTCGCGGGCGGCAGCTTGCGGTGCGCGTCGTTCGCGGCCAGCACCTCCCCGCCGTCCGCGTCGGCCACCACCCAGGACAGCGCCGACACCTCCGGCACCTCGGGCGCGCCCCGGCGCGGCCGGACCTGGGGGCCGGAGCGGTAGAGCAGGGACGGCCCGGGCATCGCCGCCCGGGGTCCGGGCGGTGCGGGCTCGCCGGCACGGGGCCCGGCAGCGGCGGCGGCCGGCGCGAGTGCCAGCACGCCGGCCACACACAGGGAACAAGCCGCCCCGGCCGCCCGATGAGAAAGGGCTGTGAACATATGATCAACGTACGAACGGGGTCGCCGTCGCTCGCGCTGTCGGGGCCGTTCGGCCCACCGGAGCAACCCGGATGCCGCACCCCGGCCGCCCGCGGGCGGGGTCAGCCGGTGGGCAGGGTCGGCCGGACCTGCCGCAGGAACGCGGCGTTGTCGGGGGTGGAGCGCAGCCGCTGCAGGAGGGTCTCCAGACCGGACGGGCCGCTCTCGCGGGAGCGCAGGACGCGGCGCAGGCCGTGTACGGCCGTCAACTCGGCCGGAGCCAGCAGGAGTTCCTCACGGCGGGTGCCGGTGGCGTCGAGGTCCACGGCGGGGAAGAGGCGGCGGTCGGCGGCTTCGCGGTCGAGCCGCAGCTCCATGTTGCCCGTGCTCTTCAGCTCCTCGAAGTAGTAGCCGTCGGCGCGGGAGCCGGTGTCCACCAGGACGGTGGCGAGGATGGTCAGCGAGCCGCCCTCCTCGGCCTGGCGCGCGGCACCGAAGAACCGCTTGGGACCGAGCAGCGCGCCCGCGTCGACACCGCCGCTCAGCGTACGGCCGCCGGCCGCGGAGGCGTTGTTGTGGGCCCGGCACAGCCGGGTCAGCGAGTCCAGCAGGACGACGACGTCCTCGCCCGCCTCCACCCGGCGCCTGGCCCGCTCGACGACGAGGTCGGCGAGGGCGATGTGCTCCTTGGGGGACCGGTCGAAGGTGGAGGCGTACACCTCGCCGCGCACCGAGCGGCGCATCTCGGTGACCTCCTCGGGACGCTCGTCCAGCAGCAGGACCATCAGCCGGCACTCGGGGTGGTTGCCGGCCACGGCGGCGGCGAGCTGCTGGAGCAGCACCGTCTTGCCGCTCTTCGGCGGGGCCACGATGAGTCCGCGCTGGCCCTTGCCGACCGGCGCGAAGAGATCCGTGACCCGCCCGGCGGGTCCGGACGCGGGGTGTTCGAGGCGGATGCGGGCGTGCGGATGGAGCGGGGTGAGATCGCGGAAGTGGCGCCGGCCGCGCAGGCCCGCCGGGTCGCGTCCGTCGACGCGCGTGACCTCGGCCAGGGCGCGCCGGTCGCCCGGGACGCCCTCGACGAGGTCGCCCTTGCGCAGCCCGTGGCGCCGGATCAGGGCCGGCGGAACCTGGGTGTCGGCGGGGGAAGCGAGCAGGTGCCCGGCCCGCAGATGCCCCTTCCCGTGCGCGTCGATGTCGAGGACACCGGTGACGAGCCGGGGGGCTGGGTTCTGCTGGACCACGAGAGGGTGTTCGAGTGTGGTGGTCATGGGGTCCTTTCACGGACGGAAGAGCGTGGGTCGTCTTGCGGACGGAAGAAGAGCGCGGGAAGGGGAAGAGGCCGCGAGCGGGAGGCGTGGACAGCTGCCTCCGGGCGGCGGGAACGGCACCTCGGATACGGCGTGGACGCCCTGGTCACGAGGTGCTGCGGAGAAGAAGCCCGGGCCGGTCGGAAGCCTGGCCGAGGGGCTGATGGAGAGAAAGGGCACCGGTGTCCGTACAACGGGACACGCACATGCGCTGATCGCACTATACCCGTGCGTGCGTCGGGGTCAACACGACGGCGTCCGCGTCTGTTCCCTCCCGGCCCCCCGGGACGCAGCGGGGGGCCGTACGGCTGCGGGTGTGTCGTGACTGGTCAGGCCTGTGCCGACCGGCCCTCCGCCTCCTGGGCGATCCGGTCGAACCGCGCGCCCATGGCCTCGGCGAGGGCGTGGGCGCCGGACAGCGGGCGGACCATGACCATGAAGTCGTCGATCAGGCCTTCCTCGTTCACGTGCAGGAAGTCGCAGCCGGTCAGCTCCCGGTCGCCGACCCGGGCCGTGAAGACCAGCGCGTGGTCGGGGGCGGCCGGGTCGCCGATCTCGCGGACGTACCGGAAGTCCTGGAACACCTGGGAGACCGCGCGCAGGATCGCCGCGGTGATCGCCTTGCCCGGGTACGGCTTGAAGACGACCGGGCTGGTGAAGACGACGTCCTCGGCCAGCAGCGCCTCGACGGCATCCATGTCCCCGGCCTCCACGGCCTCGCGGAACGCGCGCATCGGATCACCTCGCATAGTCAATTTGTTGAATAGGTGTGGATGAGATTAGTCAACGGCTGCTAGCCTGTCCATATGTCGCTCAAGTACGCCGTCCTGGCAGCCCTGCTGGAGGGCGAGGCCTCGGGCTACGAGCTGTCGAAGGCGTTCGACGTCTCGCTCGCGAACTTCTGGCCCGCCACCCCGCAGCAGCTCTACCGGGAGCTGGAGCGCCTGGCGCAGGACGGGCTGGTCCAGGCCCGGACGGTGCAGCAGGAACGGCGGCCGAACAAGCGGATGTTCACGCTCACCGAGGCCGGCCGGGCGGAGCTGGGCGCGTTCGCCGCCGAGCCGCCCAGGCGGCCCACCGCCATCCGCGACGAACTCCTCATCAAGATCCAGGCGATGGACGGCGGCGACCCCGAGGTCACCCGCGCGCTGATCGAGGAGCGCAGGGGCTGGGCGCGCGGAAAGCTTGACCGCTACCGGCGGGTGCAGGCCCGCCTGCTCGACGGCCGAACCGAGGACGCGTACCTCCGCGAGGCCGACCGCGTCGGCCCCTACCTCACCCTCATGGCCGGGATCGCCTTCGAGGAGGAGAACCTGCGCTGGTGCGAGCGGGCCCTCGCGGTCCTGGCCGAGCGGGTGGCCCTAGGCTGGGGAGATGTTCGGTCCCGAAGGTCCCCGTCTGCGTGAACTGGCCGTGCAGGCGCTGTCGTCCGTCGAGCACGGCTACGACCTGCTCGCCCCCAAGTTCGACCACACCCCCTTCCGGACCCCCGACCAGGTGCTGGAGTCCGTGGCGAAGGCGCTGGCCCCGCTCGGGCCGTTCGAGGACGGACTCGACCTGTGCTGCGGCACGGGTGCCGGCGTCGAGGTACTGACCGGGCTGTGCCGTCGCAGCGTCACCGGGGTCGACTTCAGCGCGGGCATGCTCGACGTCGCCCGGCACCGGGTGCGGCCCGCCGGCGGGCCCGAGGTCGCCTGGGTGCGCGGCGACGCCCGCGCCCTGCCGCTGAGGGCCGCCTTCGATCTCGTGGTCTCCTTCGGGGCGTTCGGTCACTTCCTGCCGCGCGAGCTGCCCGGGCTGTTCGCCCAGGTCCACTCCGTGCTGCGGCCCGGCGGCCGGTTCGCCTTCCCGGTGCTCGCCCCGCCCCGTCCGGCGCAGCCCGGCTACTGGGTGCTGCTCGGCTTCGACGCGGTGATGCGGGTGCGCAACGTGCTGTGGCGACCGCCCTTCGTCATGTACTACCGGGCCTTCCGGCTCGGCGACATGCTCGGGGAGCTGGCGCGGGCCGGATTCACCGTCGAGCTGCACGCCCTGCCCGAGTTCGGGCGGCGCGGCGACGGCAGCCCGCGGGCCCGGCTGGTCGAGGCCCGGCGGACTCAGCCCGCCGCGGGCAGTGTGAACTCGTAGACCAGGGTGTCCCGTTCGGCGTTCACCACCAGATCGGTGATCTCCAGCGGCCGGGCGTACTGGTCGTGCACGCGCCGGGTCACCCGCACCGATGCGGCGCCGTCCATCTGGGTGATGGAGTCGCGGTGGTGCAGGGACAGACCGGCCTTGCGCATCCAGTCGTAGGCCCGCCGCAGATGCGCGGGCGTGGCGCCGTCGGCCCGGTCCCGGTAGCGGGCCAGCTCCGCGACCTCCGCCAGCGCCACCGCCGAGAACGACGTCACCGCGGTCCGCAGCGACCGGCCGTCCGGCGTGGCCGACCGGTAGCGGTGCACCAGCGTCGGCCGGTGCGGGGCCAGGCCCAGCGCCCGCGCGTGCTCCGGCGGCGGAGTCTCCCATGTCACCGTGGCCCGGTCGACCGCGCACGGGTCCGCCGAGCGGGATCCCAGCGGGAAGGCCGGTGTGCCCTGTGCCTGGACCGGCCGAGCGGGCAGCGCGGCATGACTGCCCCGCCGGTCGGTGGCGACCAGACCGCTGCGCCGCAGCACCTCCAGCGCCTGCCGGACCGTTTCCCGGCTGACCTGGAAGTGCGCGGCCAAGTGCCGTTCGCCCGGCAGCCGTTCCCCCGGCGGAATGGTGCCGTCGCGCAGTTCGTCGAGCAGCAGCGCCGCGATGCGCCCGTACAGGGGCCGGTCGTCGTTCTGGGTGGGTTCGTGTGGGGTGGTGCGGGCCATGCCGCGCCCTCCTGATGTGACAAGACGTAGTCGTGCGGGCTCGTTGCGCGACCACAATTAGCATTGGTCTAAACCACAAGGGAAGAGCGGCCTGCCGGTTCGGCCGAAACCCACCCGCGCGATGCCGTGGTCACAGGGCGCTGTACAGGGCGTCGACCAACGCCGTCTTCCGCGGGTCATGGGCGATGCGCGGCCCCATCCGGTTCATCACGTACCCCAGCGACACACCCGCCTCCGGATCGGCGAGCCCGCACGAACCGCCGAACCCGTCATGACCGAAAGCCCGCGGGTTGGGGCCGTACGACCCCTGCGGGCCGCTCAGCCACAGACCGAGCCCGATCTCGGTCTCGCCCGCGAAGCCCGCGCCCAGCACCAGATCGCGGCAGCTGCCCTGGCCCTCGCGCACCCGCTCCGCCGCCTGGCGCGACAGCAGGCGCCGCCCGCGGTGGGGGCCGCGCCCGGCGAAGACGCCGTACAGGGCCGCGACGGCGCGTGCCGTGCCGTGCCCGTTCGCCGCGGGGATCTCCGCCGCCCGCCACTCGGGGGTGTTCGCCTGCGCCGCGCCGACCACGGGATTCGTCAGGGCCGCGAGCGCGTGCGGCGGCAACTGGCTGAAGGCCGCCACCTGTTCACTGCCGGCCGCGACCGGCGAGTGGACCAGCTCGGCCGCCCGTCCCGCCTCCTTCGCGGGCAGCCCCACCGTGAAGTCGATCCCGAGCGGCCCGGTCACCTCCCGCTCCAGGAAGGCCCCCGGCCGCACCCCGGAGACCCGCCGGACCACCTCGCCGACCAGGAAGCCGTACGTCAGCGCGTGATACCCGGACCGGGTGCCCGGCTCCCACCACGGCTCGGTCGCCGCCAGCCGGGCGGTCGTCAGCTCCCAGTCGTACAGCTCCGCCAGAGAATGCGGTTCCCGCAGCCCGCACAGCCCGGCGCGGTGCGACAGCAGATGGCGCACGAGCACCTTCTCCTTGCCCGCCGCCGCGAACTCCGGCCAGTACGCGGCCACGGGCGCGTCGAGGTCGAGCAGCCCCCGGTCGGCGAGCAGATGCGCGCACAGCGCCACCGGGCCCTTCGTGGTCGACCACACGTTGACCAGCGTGTCCCGCTCCCACGGGCGGGTGCCGGCCGCGTCCGCCCAGCCGCCCCACAGATCCACCACCGTGGCGCCCTCCACGGTCACCGCCACGGCGGCGCCCAGCTCACCCCGCTCCCGGAAGTTCTCCTCGAACGCCTCCCGCACCGCCGCGAAACGCGCGTCGCAGTGGCCGTGGACCTGAGCCTCGTGCACGGACATGGGGCCTCCGTCGTCGCCGGGAACCCGGGCCGCGACGCCGCGACCCGGACTCCCCGAACGTACCGACTGGTCGGACTGGAGGGAAGTGTCCCGCTGCCCGCCCGCGGCCTCAGGCGTAGGACCTCAGCCAGCGCACCTTCTCGACCTCGTGGAAGGGGCCGCCGCCCTCATGGTCGTTGAAGTCGTAGACCTCGATGGCTTTGTCCTCGTGCGCCCAGGCGTTGAACGCGGCGAACACCGTCGACGGCGGGCAGGTCTGGTCCTCCAGCGCCGCCGAGAACAGCGCCGGCGCCCGGCCCCGGGCCGCGAAGTGCACCGCGTCGAAGTAGGACAGCGTGCGCTGCACCTCCGCGGAGCGGCCGCGGTGCGTCTTGAGGAACAGGCCGATCTCGCGGTACGGATGACGGTCCGTCAGCACCGTCGCGCGCGGGAAGTCGCACAGGAACGGCACGTCCGGCGCCACCGCGACCAGGTCGGGGACCAGTCCGCCGACGGCCAGCGAGATGCCGCCGCCCTGGCTCGCCCCGAGCACCACCGTGCGCGCCGCGTCGGTCAGCGGGTGCGAGCGGGCCGCCTCGACGGCGCGCACGGCGTCCGTGTACACCCGGCGGTAGTAGTAGTTCTCAGGCGCGTCTATGCCCCGCGTCATGAACCCGGGGTACGCCGGCGCGGCACCCACCGGATCCGCCGTGCCGCCCCCGGCGCCCCAGGCGCTGCCCTGGCCGCGGGTGTCCATCACGAAGTGCGCCCGGCCCGTCGACGCCCACAACAGGTTCTCGTGCGGCAGCCCGCGCCCGCCGCCGTAGCCGATGAACTCCACGACCAGCGGCAGGGGTTCACTCGTGCCGGCCGGCAGCCGCAGCCAGCCCTTGACCGGATGCCCGCCGAACCCGGCGAACGTCACGTCGTACACCTGGACCGTCGACAGCCCGGTGTCCACCGGCTCGAAGCGGGCGTTCAGCTCGTGCTCGCGTGCCTCCTCGAGGGTCTTCTCCCAGAAGGCGTCGAAGTCCTCGGGCTCGGTGGACTCGCTGTGATGCGTGCGCAGTTCATCGAGGGGAAGGTCGAACAGGGCCATCACCGACCGCCTTTGTGAAGGGAACAGCGTCAGCTCACCGTACGTGGGTGGTCACGGGGCTGACCAGTAAGCGTCTGTTCCCGGTCGGTGGCCGGCCGGCCCGCTCGTCATGCCCGTGGCTGGGTCCACCTCGGTCCGGTGCGCGCCCACTCCCGTTCCCACTCCGCCAGCCGGTGACGCAGCGCGATCCGGCGCTCGACGGCGTGTCCGAGGAGGACGACGGCCGCGGCACCGCCCGCCGCACACACGCCGACGGTCACCGCGTGCTGCCAGACAGCCGCGTCGCCGGTCGGCGGTGCGACAGTGCGGCCCCGGGTGTCGAACCACACGGGGACCGTGTCGCCGGTCCGGGTCCCCGCCGGCACCCGGGCCCACGCCGTCCGGGTCCCCTTGCCCGGCTCGGTCCAGCGGACCTCGGCGCGGTACGGGTGTTCGCGGTCGCTCTGCACGGCGGACACCCGCTCGGGCGGGGCGCCGATCACCAGTGCGCGCACCTGGTGACGCTCGGCCCGCTGGGCAGCCGCGAGGGTCCCGGCCTCGTCATGCGCGCGCAGACCCGCGGCCACGCCGGCCAGGGGCGCGACGACGAACAGCAGGACGGCGACGACCAGCACCGTCCACGCCTCCACGAGATCCGAGCGGCGCCGCAGCGGATTGGGCCGCCAGCGCCAGCCACGCACCCGGGTACGCATGTCCACCTCCTCGCACCGTCGGAGCCGGAGAGCCGACAGGCCGCTCCCCGGGGCCCATCACCCCCGCCGCTCCCGCACACGAGCGTCCACATCCGTCTCGTACCCCGTACGGAGCACCTCGCTCACGCTGCGAACCGCGAGTTCGAGTCCGTCTGAAGCACGGAACGCGCCATGCGCCCCACGATCGCGTGACCGGGCGCGGTGCGCGCCCCGGGATCAGCCGAAGCGCTCGATGCGGATGCGGTCCACCGGCTGACCTGCCGCGACCAGCAGCCGGGACGCGTGTTCGGCGAACCCGTTGGATCCGCACACATAGGCCTCCCACCCACCGGGAGGCTGCTCGACCAGGAGCGGGGCCACATGTGCGGCCGCCATACGTCCCACGGGCACACCCTTCGGAGCGCTGCGGGTGAACACGGGCGTCGTCTCCGCGCCCAGCTCCGAGGCGTAGATCAGTTCCTCGGGGCTGCGCGCGGACACCAGCATGCGCAGCGGCACGGTGAGGCCGCGCCGCCGGTGGTGCCGCACCATCGACATCAGCGGGACGATCCCGGAGCCGGCGCCGATCAGCAGCGCGGGCCGGTCGCCCGGCCAGGCGAAGAACCCGCTCAGCGGCCCGCGCACCTCGACCGTGTCCCCGGGGCGGGCGACGGTGTGGAACCAGCCGGAGACCTCGCCGTCCGGCACACGGTCCAGGGTCAGTTCGATGTGCCCGGAGCCGTCCGGCGCCGAGGCGATCGAGTAGTGACGCTGCGCCACATAGCCGTCCGGCGCGGTCAGCCGCAGCATCAGATGCTGGCCGGGCAGGTGCCCCGCCCAGCCCGGCACCGCCAGCCGGAAGGTGGCCGCGTGCGGCGTCTCACGCCGGATCTCCACCAGCGTGGCCGGCTGCCACACCGCCGCCGCCTGCTCGCTCACAGCGATACGCCCAGGCACCGCGAACCCCGGCGCGGCAACGCCCGAGCCGGGGACCGGGGAGGGGACCGGGGAGGTCTCGGCGGGGGCGGTTGCCGGAATGCCCGGGTTCGTCGTCTGCGTGTCAGTCACCGGAGTACCGCTGCTCCTCCCAGGGGTTGCCGCGCGCGTGGTAGCCGTTGCGCTCCCAGAAGCCGGGCTCGTCGTGGTCGAGGAGCGTGAGGCCCGCGATCCACTTGGCGCTCTTCCAGAAATAGCGGTGGGGCACCAGCAGCCGCGCCGGGCCGCCGTGCTCGGACGGCAGCGGCTCGCCGCCGTACTCCCAGACGATCCAGGCCCGCCCGCCGGTGACGTCGGCGAGCGGCAGGTTGGCGGTGTACCCCGTGTGAGAGCGGGCGAGGACATGGGTGGCGGACGCATGGGGCCGCACCACATTGAAGAACGCGTCCAGGGAGACACCGCCGAACCGCACGCCGAACTTCGACCAGCCGGTCACACAGTGGATGTCGCCGTCGTACGCCGAGGCCGGCAGCGCGTGCGCGGCGTCCCAGTCCCAGGTGTACGGCCGCTCGACCAGTCCGTCGATGCGGAAGGACCAGTCGGCCGGCGCGAGGTCGGGGGTGACCTCGGCGGACAGGACGGGCCAGTCCTCACCCGCGTCGTACTGCCCGGGCGGCAGCCCCGGGTTGTGGACGCGCGGGCGGCCCGTGAAGCCTCGCGTGACGTTCATCCGTCAACCGTACGCTGTCGTTCCGGGTTCTCCGCCCCTGGTCACGCCCCGGGTCATTGCGCCCGTACGAACTGTTCCCGGCCAGGGAACGGCTCCGCGACGCTTCTCCGATCGGGGTGGCCGCGTGAGCGTCACCGCCGACGCCACCCGGCTGATCCTCGCGGTCGCGCATGGCATACGGGAGCGCGGCGGGACGCCGTTGCCGCACACGAGCGCCGGCGACACGGGCGCGATCCGGCTGTACGAGTCCCCGGGTTTCCGGCTGCGGCGCCGTACGGCGTTCCTCGCGGCCCGCGCCCCGCGGCGGCCGAGCGGGCAGCGGTACGGGTGGCAAGAGCGACTCCGGACAGGGAAAGGCTCAGTCGGACCCGGTCTCGCGCGGACCCGCGTTGTACTGCTCCAGGTAGGCCGCGAAGCGCACCAGGTCCTCCTCCGGCCAGTCGGCGAGCCGCTCGCGGAACGCGGCGCGGCGGCTGCGGGTGACCTGGGCGAGGATCTCGCGGCCGGCCTGCGTCAGATGCAGCACCTGGACCCGGGCGTCCTCCGGATCCGGGCGGCGCTCGATCAGCCCGGCCCGCTCCAGCGCGGCCACCTGCCGGCTGACGGTGGACTTGTCCAGCGCGTAGTGCGCCGCCAGGTCGGTCGCACGGCAGCCCGCCTGCTCCTCCAGATGGCTGAGCAGGGTGTACGACACCAGTGACAACTCGGGGTGCATACGGCCCGCCGAGGCGCGCGCCCGGCGGGCGAAGATGGTCATCTCGCGCTGGATCGCCTCGACGGCCGACTCCGCTGCGTTCACGGGAATACCTCCTCCGGCGTTCTAGTTGTATAGTACAACTGAACACAAAGTTGTATAAGCCAACCTTTGGAGGTCGCCCGCGATGAGGTCACCGGCACTGCGCCATGTGCTGACGCACCTGATCACCCCGCTGCTGATGTGCATAGGCATGGGGCTCGCATACATGGGGGCCTTCGTCACCCCCGAGCCGCACCACCTGCCCGTCGCCGTCGTCGGCACTGCCCCGCAGGCCAAGGTCTTCGCCCAGACGGTCAAGGACACCGCCGGGGACAAGCTCGACGTCCGCACGGTCGCCACCCGCGCCGACGCCGTCGGCCTGCTGAAGTCCCGCGAGGTGACCGGCGCCTATGTGCCGAGCTCCAAGGCCCCCGAGCTGCTGGTGGCGAGCGCCGCCTCCGACATGGGCGCGACGGCCGTGGAGAAGGTCTTCACCCCGGTCGCCGCGAAGGAGGGCGTGCCGCTGAAGGTCACCGACGTGGCCGAACCGGTCGCCGACGACCCCACAGGCCAGGGTCTGTTCTTCCTGCTGATCGCCCTCAGCATCGGCTCCTACGCCTCGGTCGCCGCCCTCGGTGCCGCGGGCGCGGGCCTGTCGATGCGGGTGCGGGCACTGCTCGCGCTCGGTGTCTCCGCCGTCGTCAGCGGCATCGGCGCGCTGCTCGCCGGACCGGTGTTCCATCTCGCGCACCACGACCTCGCCGGTGTCTGGGGCATGGCCTGGCTGTACTCGGCCGGCATCCTCTTCATCGGCGTCGGCCTGCACACCTTCCTGAAGCGGTGGACCACGCTCACCATGATGGTGCTGTTCGTGATGCTCAACTTCACCAGCTCCGGCGGGTTGTTCCGCCCGGAGCTGCAGAACGGCTTCTTCGGCACCCTGCACGCCTTCTGGAACGGCGCCGGCTTCGTCGAGGGCGTCCGCAGCCTGCTGTACTTCGGCGACGACGGTCTCTCGCGCAACGTCTGGACCCTCGTGGTCTGGCTGGTGGCGGGCCTGGTCGTGACCGGGATCGCCGCCCTGTACGAGCGGCCCCGCAAGGCCCGGCACGCGGCCGGCCACCCCGGCACCGCAACGGAGGCAGCGGCCACACCGGCCCTGGCGCCCACCGAGCGCGAGACGGAGCGGGCCGCCGAGGAGGAGGCCGCCGAGGAAGAGGTCGAGGAGACGGTCGGCGTCTGACCCCGGCCGGCCACGACGGGGAGCACACCGCCCGGCGACGGCGTACGGGCCACCAGGCGCAGCGGGCCGGCCCGGACGGGCCGCTCGTACCGGGCCAGGGTGAGGGTCAGGCCCGGAACCGGGCCGCCAACTCCACCGTGCCAGGCCTTTTCCCGCCCGAACCGGGGTGCGCCCGTTGGGGTATGGTGGCCGTCCGGTCGCGGACGGTCGCGGCCCCGATCGCGAGGAGGTGGGACCCATCACCGCTGTGTCAGCCGGGGTGCTCTCTCCTCAGGACGACGCGGTGCACCGGCAGCGGTGACCGCGGGAGCGCCCCGAAGATCTCGCGCTCCCGAAAGGCCCGTCGCCTCCATGTCATCCTCCTCGCTTTCCTCTCTTTCCTCACTCTCCTCGTCTTCGTCGTCTTCGTCGTCTACGTCGCCTTCGGCACCTTCATCATCTCCCCGCTCTCTCACCGCCGTCGTCTCCACGCTGCGGGCCGCCGGGTGCGTCTTCGCCGAGGACGAGGCGGAGTTGATCCTCGCCGCCGCCGGCACCGCGGACGAACTGTCCTCGATGGTGGACCGGCGCGTCGCCGGATTCCCGCTGGAACAGGTCCTCGGCTGGGCCGAGTTCCGCGGACTGCGCATCACCCTGGAACCGGGGGTGTTCGTCCCCCGCCGCCGTACCGAGTTCCTGGTCGACCAGGCGCTGGCCCAGGCGCCGTACGCGCGCGTGGTCGTGGACCTGTGCTGCGGTTCGGGCGCGCTCGGCGCCGCCCTCGCCGCCGCCCTGGACGGTGCCGAGGTGCATGCCGCCGACATCGACCCCGCCGCCGTACGGTGTGCCCGCCGCAACCTCGCCGCATTCGGCGGCCGGACCCACACCGGTGACCTCTACGGCGCCCTGCCCGCCGCGCTGCGCGGCCGCGTCGGCATCCTCACTGCCAACGTGCCCTATGTCCCCACCGCCGAACTGTGCCTGCTGCCGGCCGAGGCCCGCGACCATGAGCCGCGCGTCGCCCTGGACGGCGGTGCGGACGGCCTGGACGTGCTGCGCCGGGTGGCCGCCGGGGCGCCCGAGTGGCTCGCGCCGGGAGGCTGCCTGCTGACCGAGACGAGCGAACGACAGGCGCCGGCAGCCGTACAGGCCCTCACCGGCGCGGGTCTGACCACCCGTCTGGCGGTGTCGGAGGAGCTGTCCGCGCATGTGGTGATCGGCGTACTGACGTAACCGTCAGGGCAGTTCCTGCGCCCGGGCGATGAGCAGGGCGACGTCGTCGTGGTTGTCGGGGTGGTGCAGGGTTTGCAGCAGGAGGTCGCAGGTCTCCTCCAGCGGGCGGGCGGGGTCGTCGAGCAGGGACAGCAGGAAGTCCAGGCGTTCGTCCAGGGAGTGGCAGCGGGTCTCCACCAGCCCGTCGGTGTAGAACACCAGCTCGTCGCCGGGCTCGAAGTCGACGGTGACGGTGGAGAACTCGATCCCGCCCACACCCAGCGGCACACCCGTCGGCAGCTCGAGCAGTTCCGGCGGCCGGCCGGGACGGACCCGGGCCGGCGGCAGATGGCCGGCGTTGGCGATCCGGCACTGCCGCAGATGCGGATCGTGCACGGCGTACACGCACGTCGCGATGGAGTGGTCCAGGGCCGACGTCGTCTTGTCCAGGTGCTCCAGCAGCAGCGCCGGGTCGAGGCCGAGGGCGGCCAGCGTGGTGGTCGCCGTGCGCAGCCGGCCCATGGTCGCGGCCGCGCTGATCCCGCTGCCCATCACATCGCCCACCACGAGCGCGGTCTTGCCGCCCTCCAGCGGGATGACGTCGAACCAGTCGCCGCCGACCTCGCTGGTGGCTCCGGCGGGCTGGTAGCGGGAGGCCACCTCCAGACCGGTCATGACCGGCGGATGGCCGGGCAGCAGGCTCCGCTGCAGGGTGAGCGCGGTGTTGCGGGCGCTCTGGTACCAGCGCGCGTTGTCGATCTGCACGGCCGCGCGGGCGGCCAGCTCCCGGGCGAGCAGCACGTCGTCCTCGTCGAACGGCGCCGGATTGCTGGTGCGTTTGAGGTCCAGGGCGCCGAGCACCTCCCCCCGCGCAATCAGCGGCACCGCGAGATACGAGTGCAGTCCCGCCCGGCCCAGCAGTTCGGCCGCCTCGGCGGAGCGGGCGATCAGCGGCAGGTCCTCGTCCTTCACCAGCGGCACCAGCACCGCCTCGCCCGAGCGCACGCACTCGGTGACCAGGCGGTCGGGTGCGTACCGGGCGATCCGGCCGGGCGGGTCTGCGGCCCGTACGGCGTCCGAGTCGTCCTGCGGGCGCACCGCGAGGGCCCTGATCACCGCCGCCTCCGACGGGCCGAGCGTACTGCGCCGGCCCTCCACCACCGCGTCCAGCAGGTCCACGGCGGCCACGTCGGCCAGCTCCGGCACGGCGACGTCGGCCAGCTCACAGGCGGTGCGGTCCAGCTCCAGCGTCGTACCGATCCGGGCGGAGGCGTCGGCGACGACCGCCAGCCGGCGCCGGGCGGCCTCCGCCGCCAGCGACGCCCGGTGCTGCTCGGTGATGTCGACCACCGAGACCGCGACACCGAGCACGTTGCCCATCGCGTCCTCGAGCCGGTACAGCGAGTGCGCCCAGGTGTGGTCCTGGTCCGGGTCGGCGGGGGTACGGCCGACCAGCGTGTTGTCGATCACGGGCACACCCGTCTCCAGCACCCGCCGGGCGTCGGTCTCCACGGGCTCTGAGTTCAGCATGGGGAGCACTTCGCGCAGCGTCCGGCCCACGTGCTCGGCGGCCGGCACCCCGTTGATCTTCTCCAGGGCCGGGTTGACCGAGACGAACCGCAGCTGGGTGTCCAGGACGGCGTAGCCGATCGGCGACTGCTTCACCATCCGCTCGGACAGCGCCACGTCCTGCTCCAGCCGCCGTACGGTCGTCTGGTCGGCGGCGAGTCCGAGCGCGTACACATCCCCGCGGTCGTCCAGCAGCCGCATGTTGCGGAACTCCACCAGGCGGGTGCTGCCGTCCTTGTGCCGGATCGGGAAGCCGCCGGCCCAGCTCTGGCCGGTGCGCATCACATCGGCGAAGAGCTTGCCGACCAGCTCGAAGTGCCGTTCGTGGACCATGAGCCGGGCGGCGTACTGGCCGAGGGCCTCGCCGGCGCTGTATCCGAACAGCTCCTCCGCCTGGGGGCTCCACAGCACGATCCGCCCGGTGGTGTCCAGCACCACCGAGGCCACGCCCAGTACGTCGAGCAGACCGCCGGGCCGCAAGGGCCCCCGTACCGGCTCGCCGCCCTCCGTCACCGGAGCATCGGCTGCACTCATGCCATGCACCGCCTTCGCCCGTTGGCACGGCACGTCGTCCCCCGTGCCGACTCCCCTGCTTCCACCGCGCTCACACCCGACTCCCCGACGCCTTCGCCGGTTACCTCCACCATCTCTCACCCCAGCGGTGCACGTCCGACGAAGCCGCCACGCCGGGGCGCGACCGCTCTCCCGGACATCGTGCACGCCGGTGCCGCGGGCCGGGAGAGTTCACGCTCATGTTGCTCCATTGGCCTGTACATGACCACCGCGCCACGCCAGACTGTCCGCCGTCCGAGTGTCTCCGCACACCCGCCTCGCACCCCCACACCCTTCGAGGAGTCGGCCATGCCCGCGTCCGCCCGGCAACGTTGTCACGCAGTCCTCGCCGGACTCGTCACCTTCGCCGTCGTGTCCCTCGCCGTGCCCGGTTCCGCCGCAGCCGCGGACACCTGGACGGAGACCGGCTCCGACCGCGCCCGTCCGCTGGACGAGAGCCAGGGGCTCGCCTCCGTCGAGGTCCCGGCGAACAGCCCCAACCGGTACACCGGTATCGGCACCATTCCGCTCGGCGTCTCCAGCCGCGGCTGGAACCACGTCGGCGACCCCGACGCCTCGTACAATGGCTACTACATCGAGCCCTATCAGCAGGACTCCGGCAACTCGAAGATGTACCGCGTGCAGGCGCCCGACGGCACCTGGTCGGAGTACGTCCACACGCTGAGCCCCGGCGAGGCCCTCAACAACTCCTGGGACGCCATCTCGCCCGACGGCCAGTGGATGCTCTCGGGCGAGTGGGGCACGATGAACCGCCTGCTGGTCTTCCCGACCCCCGGCGTCAACCCGGCCACCTCGCCCTCCGCGAACCTCCCGCAGGCCTCGACGGTCCACCTGGACCACGCCGTCCGCGACGTCCAGGGCTGCGACTTCTCCGCCCCCACCACCCTGCTGTGCTCCTCCGACGACCCGGACGGCAGCCTCTTCGGCCTCACCAAACCGCTGCTCCAGATCGACCTGTCGGCCCCGCCGAGCGGCTCCGCGGACGTCACCGGCCGGGTCACCGCGCTGCGCCAGCTGCCGCTGCGCAGTTCCTGCTCGGGCACCTTCGAGACGGAGGGCATCGACTACGACCGCCGCACCGGCATCCTGCGCGTGATCGTCATGTCGCCCGGCTTCTGCGTCCTGACCGACAGCAAGACGTACAAGTTCTCCCGCGGCTGAGCCCGCCTGGGGTGTGCCGGGCGGCCGGTGGTGCTTTCCTGAGGGTGGACGCGGTTCGGCGGGGTACCCCGTTCCACCGCAGCGCGGCCACGAAAGGAGCGATCAATGGCACACACGGAGCGGTCGCATCCGGAAACCGTCATGGTGGAGATCAGCGGTGACAAGGAGGACGCCCGCCTCGTCTTCGACGCGCTGGGCTCCTGCTTCGCGTCCGACCGGGGCGCGGACGAGGTTCCTCAGCAGCTCCATGAGGTCCGGCCGATGGTGTGGCTCGGCACGTACGACGTCGCGGACGCGCGTGGCCAGGGCTGCGAGCCGGTCCGCCTCGGCGCGGACGTCCAGGCGGACGTCCAGGGCGGCTACTGGGCCGTGGACCGGTTCCGGCACATCCTGGAGTCGATGTTCACCGTCGAGGAGACCTGCACGGCCTCCGGCGACCAGGAGCGGGATCTGCATCTGCGGCTGCAGAGCCGCTGACGCTCCTTCTCGCTACCGCAGCGCCCCGTCCGGCTCCGCGCCGGCCGGGGCGTACTGCGCCTCCCCGTCGCCGAAGGACCAGTCGACGCATGTGTTCTCGGTAACGGTGACGACGACGTTGCGTGGCTCGGTTCCGGTGCGCTCGTGCACCAGCTCGGCGATCCTCCGGTACAGCGCGCGCTTCAGCTCGGGGGGCCGCCCCGAGCGCATGGTGATCGCCACGAACACCACCGAGCCGTCCTTGGGTATGCCCAGGTGGTCGTCGTACCGCAGCGTGCTGGTGACGCCGTCGTGGCCGGTCAGCACCTGGAAGCGGTCGTCGGGCGGGACGCCGAGCGTCTCCACCAGAGCGTCGTGGACGGCCTGGCCGAGCGCGTCGAGGCGGGCGGTGCCGGTGCCGAGTGCGTCTATCCGGACGAAGGGCATGGCGAGGGTCCTTTCGAAGCGGGCGCGGGTCTCTTCGGGGTGCGTGTACATACTAGTAGGTACAGAGTGGCTGGTGTCACGCCCCCCGGTTGTGCAACTAGTTGCATAAACGTCGGGTGTCCTCTACAACAAGAGGCGACGACACCGCGCACGGAGGGCCCCGATGAGCCGTTACCCGCACCTGATGACCCCGCTCGACCTGGGCTTCACCACACTGCCCAACCGCGTGCTCATGGGCTCCATGCACGTCGGCCTGGAGGAGGCCGAGCGCGGCTTCGAGCGGATGGCGGCGTTCTACGCGGCCCGCGCACGCGGCGGCGTCGGCCTCATCGTCACCGGCGGCATCGCGCCCAACGAGGAGGGCCGGCCGTACGAGGGCGGCGCCAAGCTCACCACCGACGCGGAGGCCGAGCAGCACAAGGCCGTCACCGAGGCCGTGCACCGCGAGGGCGGCCGGATCGCGCTGCAGATCCTGCACTTCGGCCGGTACGCCTACCACCAGGAACTCGTCGCGCCGAGCCCGCTGCAGGCGCCGATCAGCCCGTTCGTGCCGCGTGAGATGACCGACGCCGACGTCGAGCGCACCATCGACGACTATGCCCGTGCCGCCCGCCTCGCCCGGCAGGCCGGCTACGACGGCGTGGAGATCATGGGCTCCGAGGGCTACCTCATCAACGAGTTCATCGCCGCGCAGACCAACCAGCGCACCGACCGCTGGGGCGGCTCCTACGAGAACCGGATGCGCTTCCCGGTCGAGATCGTGAAGCGGGTGCGCGAGGCCGTCGGCGAGGACTTCATCGTCATCTACCGCCTCTCCATGCTCGACCTGGTCCCCGGCGGTTCCTCCCTGGACGAGGTGATCACCCTCGGCAAGGCGGTCGAGGCCGCCGGGGCGACGATCATCAACACCGGCATCGGCTGGCACGAGGCCCGCATCCCGACCATCGCCACCTCCGTGCCGCGCGGTGCCTACACCTGGGTCACCAAGAAGCTCATGGGCGAGGTGTCCGTGCCCCTGGTGACCACCAACCGCATCAACACCCCCGACGTCGCGGAGGAGCTGCTGGCCGGGGGCTACGCGGACATGGTGTCCATGGCGCGCCCGATGCTCGCCGACCCCGACTTCGTCGCCAAGGCCGCCGCCGGGACACCGGAGGCGATCAACACCTGCATCGGCTGCAACCAGGCCTGCCTCGACCACACCTTCAGCGGCAAGATCACCTCCTGCCTGGTCAACCCGCGCGCCTGCCATGAGACCGAGCTGGTGCTCGCCCCGACCCGGCTGAAGAAGCGGGTCGCCGTCGTCGGCGCGGGACCGGCCGGACTCGCCTGTGCGGTGAGCGCCGCCGAACGCGGCCACGAGGTCACGCTCTTCGACGCCGCGAGCGAGGTCGGCGGCCAGCTCAACGTCGCCCGCAAGGTTCCCGGCAAGCAGGAGTTCGACGAGACGCTGCGCTACTTCCGCCACCAGCTCGACGCCCACGGGGTCGACGTACGTCTCGACACCTGGGTCACCGCCGAGACCGTGGCCGGTTACGACGAGGTCGTCGTCGCCACCGGCGTCAGTCCGCGCACCCCGGACATCCCCGGCGTCGACCACCCCCGCGTCGTCGGCTACCTCGACGTGCTCACGGGCGGCGCCCCCGTCGGCGACCGGGTCGCCGTCCTCGGGGCGGGCGGCATCGGCTTCGACGTCGCCGAGTACCTCACCGACGGCGGCGACAAGGCGAGCGAGGATCCGGAGGCCTACTTCCGGAACTGGGGCGTCGACATGGAGTACCAGGCGCCGGGCGGCCTCGCCGCCCCCCAGCGGCCGGCGCCGCCCCGCCAGGTCCATCTGCTCCAGCGCAAGACCACCAAGGTCGGCGCCGGCCTCGGCAAGACCACCGGCTGGATCCACCGCACCGAGCTCAAGCACCGCGGCGTGACCATGGTCCCGGGCGTGCGCTACGACCGGATCGACGACGCGGGCCTGCACATCACCGTCGGTGAGGAGAGCACGGTCCTGGAGGTCGACACGGTCGTCCTGTGTACCGGCCAGGACCCGCGCCGCGACCTGTACGAGGAACTGGCCGCCGCCGGGCGCAGCGTCCACCTGATCGGCGGCGCGGACGTCGCGGCCGAGCTGGACGCCAAGCGGGCCATCAAGCAGGGCACCGAGCTGGCGGCGGCGCTGTAGGGCGCCCGAGGCACGTCCCTAGGATGAGCCCATGTCACTCCCGCACGCGATCCTCACCGCCCTGCTGGAAAAACCGTCGTCGGGACTGGATCTGACCCGCCGGTTCGACAGGTCGATCGGCTACTTCTGGTCCGCGACGCACCAGCAGATCTATCGCGAGCTGGGCAAGCTGGAGGCCGAAGGGCTCATCCGCACACTGCCGGCCGAGCAGCCGGCCCGCGGGCAGAAGAAGAGGTACGACGTCCTGCCCGCGGGCCGCGCCGAACTGGCCCGCTGGACCGCCGCCGCCCAGGACCCGAGGCCCCAGCGGGACGTACTCCTGCTGCGGCTGCGGGCCGCGGCGGTGGTCGGCACGGCCGGTCTGGAGGCGGATCTTCGCCGCCATCTGGAGCTGCACCGGGGGCAGTTGGCCGAGTACCGGGAGATCGAGGAGCGCGACTTCCCACCCGACCGCGACACCCCCGAGGACCGGCTGCGCCACCTAGTGCTGCGGGCCGGCATCGACCTGGAGACCTTCTGGACCCAGTGGCTCACCCATGCCCTGGCGGAGTTCGCCGAACTGCCCGACGCCGACTGAGCCCCGCTCAGAGCCGGTACGGCTTCGCACGCCGGCGCAGGTACCAGCCCGTGGCGATCATTCCGGCGCCGACCAGGGCCCCGCCGACGCCCAGCGTCAGCGAGCCGTAGTCCCGGGTGGCGCCGCCCGCGCCGCCCATCACACCGCGGGAGGGCTTCGCCGTGGACGTCGACGAGATCGTCGGCGCCGAGGGTGCCGAGACGATCACCGACTGGGTGCCCGCCGTGCTGCCGCTGGAGCAGACCACGACCACGGTGTACGTCCCCGGGCTCACTCCCGACCAGGCCGCGGACTGGCTGATGGTCGTACCCGACAGCGCCACCTGCCGGCCCTGGGCGAAGTTGGCCTGCCGGCTGCCGAGCAGGGCCGCGGTGCCCCAGCTGCCGTTGATCTGGGTGCAGGCGCTGGTGACCACCGAGACGGTGGACCCGGTGGTGCTGACGGAGATGCCCGAGACCGCGGCGGACGGGCCGGCGAGAGCGGTCGGGAGCGCCGCGGCGGCCGCCAGGAACAGACCGGAGCGGACGAGGAGTCGCGAGGTGTGCATGGGCTGGCCTCCGGCGGCACGGTTGGCGGTACGTCCCATGCGCCGCCGGGGGTCGGGAAACGTCCGTGCTGCCTCGACAGCAGCCAACTCGGCCACCTGGGTGCCCGCACCCGGTAGGCAGCCGGTCAGGTGACCGATTCCCACGTCTGGCGCAGGGCGGCACGGGGCCCCGCGCCCTTGGCCGGCTGTCCGTCACCGCGTCAGGAGATCCCCGTGGTCACCGTCCGCTGTGCCGACCAGCCGCCCCAGGTGCCGTCCGGCAGCCGCGCCCGCAGCCGCACCCGGTGCTCCTCGCCCGCGCTCCGGCCGACGTAGAAGCTGTAGCTCGCCCTCCCGCGCGGCGGAGTGCCGCCCCACACCAGGGAGGTGGCCGAGGCGCCGTCGAGCTGGATCCGGTACTCGGTGACCACCCCGTCCACGCGCGGCGGGTCCCAGGACAGATCGAGGTAGTACGCCCCTCCGGACCGGTGGGTCGTCGCGCTGAAGCCGGTGGGGGCGGTGTTCCGGCCGTCGTCGGTGCCCGGGGTGGTGAGGCGGACCGGGGCGCTCACGGGGGAGAGGTTGTCGGCGGCGTCGCGGGCCCGCACCGTGAACACATAGCCGGTGCCGGGGCGCAGTCCGGTCACCACGGTCGCGGTCTGGCTCCCGCCGACGCTGTGGATCTTCGTCCCGCCCTGGTAAACGTCGTACGACACCACGCCCCGGTCGTCCCGGGAGGCACCCCAGGACAGCTGGACCGCGCGGCTGCCGACGATCCGCCCGGCGGGTCCCGACGGCCGGGTCGGTGCCGAGCGGTCCGCCGCCGCCCTGGCCGGTGTGCGCGCCCGCACCACACGGCTCGGCGGACCGAGCCGACCCGCGGTGTCCCGGGCCCGCACGGTGAAGGCATACCCGGTGGACGGCCTGAGCCTCGTGACGTCCACCATGTGCTGCGAACCCGGCACTTCCTCCACCTCTGTGGTGCCGCGATAGACCTCGTAGGAACGGATGCCGGGCACGTCCACCACCGCGTTCCACATGACGTGCACGCTCGTGGCGCTGCCCGCCTGCGCGGTGACCCCGGTCGGAGGGCCCGGCGCCCGGCCCTCGTCGCCGTCGGCGGCCCGGTTCCAGCCACAGGCCGCGACCAGCAGCAGGACCCCGCAGACCGGGACGAGCGGCCAGGGAACGCGTCGCACGGCTCTGCCTCCCCGGGCGGCGTCGGGATCACGTAAAGGTCCGGACCAATATGACGCGGAGGGGGCGGGGTGGCAAGAGGGCCGCGGTGGTGGCCGCCGGGGGCGTTACGTATGCTGAGCCTACCTACGGCTGAACTGCCCGCGAGGACAGGGGAGTTCACGCCTGTGGCGCGGACACGCTGTCGTCGCCGAACCCGCGCCGACGCGGGTGGCCGGGGGAACCGGACCGGCTTCGGCCCGGATCCCCGGCCCCTGTTGTCCCCGTGCATTGGGCCGGTTGGTGGAGTTGTCCCTCACGGGGTGTCATAAGCGTGCTCCATCCGGCCGCTTCGGAGTGGCCCGGACAGCCGGGGCCGTGTACGCGCACCACAGTGTGCTGGATGTCCGCCCGTCCCCGTCGAGAGGGCCCCTGATCGTGCGTGTCCCGTCCTTGACGCTGGCCGTCGCCGGCGCCACCCTGCTCGCCCCGGCTGCGCTGCCCGTCCCGGCGGTCGCCCTCCCGCCCGGGGAACGGTCCATGGCTCGCGGCGGGGGCGCCGTGGCCGCCACCGACCTGCTGGCCCGGCTGGGGGAGTGCCACCAGATCTCCCGGGGCCGGTACCGCACCGACACCGACAGCCCCGCGGACGTTCCCGTCTGCGGCACCAGGGACGCGGTCTACTGGAAGGCCGACCTGGACATCGACTGCGACGGACAGTCCACCGCCCGCTGCAACGGCCGTACCGACCCGCAGTTCACCGACTCGACGGCCTTCGAGCAGTCCGACGGCCGCCATCTGAACGCCGAGACGCTGCCCTACATCGTCGTGCCGGCCCCGAGCCCCATCTGGAACCCCGGCAAGGACGGCGTACGCGGCGGCTCCGTCGTCGCCGTCATCTACCGGGACCGGGTGCAGTACGCCGTGGTCGGCGACACCGGTCCACGCGACGTCATCGGCGAGGCCTCCTACGCCACCGCCCGGCGCCTCGGCATCCGGGCCGACCCGCGCGGCGGCGGGGCGCCCTCCGGGGTCACCTACATCATCTTCAAGAACTCGCGCGTGGACCCCATCGAGGACGACGCCGCGGCGGCGGCCGCGGGAGCGCGGCTGGCCCGACTGCTCGTCGCGGACGGGTGACCAGCGCGCCCCCGTGGCCCGGTCAGACCTTGCGGTAGCCGTACGCCTCTTTCGCCGCAGCCTCGACCGCGTCCAGGTCGGCGCCGGTGGCGGCGGTGACCACGGCGGCCACCGCGCCCTCGACGAAGGGCGCGTCCACCAGCCGTGAGCCGTCCGGCAGTTCGTCCCCCTCGGCGATCAGCGCCTTCACGGTGAGCACGGCACTGCCGAGATCGGTGAGCAGCGCGACCCCGGCGCCCCGGTCGACCGACGCCGCCGCGGCGCAGATCAGCTCGGCGCTGGTGCCGAGCCCGCCGCCCTCGGTACCGCCCGCCGGGGCCACGGGCAGCACCGCCGCGGCCCCGCCCGCCAGCCCCTTCGCCAGCTCGGCGACCGAGGCGGCCACCTCCGCGCTGTGCGAGACCAGCACGATCCCGACCAGCTTCTGGTCACTCACCGTCAGCCCTCCGCCGCTTCTTCCAGTGCGGCGATCAGCAGCGCCGACGAGGTCGCGCCCGGATCCTGGTGGCCGATGCTGCGCTCGCCGAGATAACTCGCCCGGCCCTTGCGGGCCTGCAACGGCGTGGTGGCCACCGCGCCCTCCTCGGCGGCGGCCCGCGCGGCGGCGAAGCCGCCACCGAACGCGTCCACGGCCGGCGCCAGGGCGTCGATCATGGTCTTGTCGCCGGGGGCCGCCCCGCCGAGCGCCATCACCCCGTCCACACCCGCGCGCAGGGCCTCGGCCAGCTGCTCGGGGCTGACCTCGGCTGCATCGCCGAGCGCCTTGCCGGTCCGGCGCAGCAGAGTGCCGTACAGCGGCCCGGACGCACCGCCGACCGTCGAGATGAGCTGCCGCCCGGCGAGGGTCAGTACGCCACCCGGGGTGTCCGGCGCCTCCTTCTCCAGGGCGGTCCGCACGGCCCTGAAGCCGCGCTGCAGATTGCTGCCGTGATCGGCGTCCCCGATGGCCGAGTCGAGGGCGGTGAGCCGCTCCGCCTCGCGTTCGACGGACGCGGCGGTCGCCGCCATCCAACGGCGGAAGAAGTCGGCGTCGAGCACTGGGTCTCCTTGCGTATAGGGATGATCACCGGCGTGGTGCGGGTGTTGGTCGCCTCGTTCGCCGTATCACATCCCCCAGCGCAGGGCCGGGGTCTTCACCGGCGCGTCCCACAGCCGCAGCAGTTCCTCGTCGGCCTGACAGAGCGTCACCGACGCGCCCGCCATGTCGAGGGACGTGACGTAGTTGCCGACGAGCGTGCGGGCCACGGCGACGCCGCGCTCGCGCAGCACACGCTGCACCTCGGCGTTGAAGCCGAAGAGCTCCAGCAGCGGGGTGGCGCCCATGCCGTTGACCAGCACCAGCACGGGGTTGCGCGGGGGCATGTCCTCCAGGATCGCGTTCACCGCGAAGTCGGCGATCTCCCCGGAGGTCATCATCGGCCGCCGCTCCCGGCCCGGCTCACCGTGGATGCCGATGCCCAACTCCAGCTCGCCGTCCGGCAGTTCGAAGGTGGGGCTGCCCTTCGCCGGGGTCGTACAGGCGCTGAGCGCCACACCGAAACTGCGCGCGTTCTCGTTCACCTGGCGGCCGATGGCCTGCACGCGTTCCAGCGGCTGCCCCTCGGCCGCGGCGGCGCCCGCGATCTTCTCCACGAACAGGGTCGCACCGGTGCCGCGCCGGCCGGCGGTGTACAGGCTGTCGGTCACGGCCACGTCGTCGTTGACGAGCACCTTGGCGACCTGGATACCCTCGTCCTCGGCGAGTTCGGCCGCCATGTCGAAGTTCAGCACGTCACCGGTGTAGTTCTTCACGACGAACAGCACCCCGGCGCCGCTGTCCACGGCGGCTGCGGCGCGCGCCATCTGGTCCGGCACCGGCGAGGTGAACACCTCTCCGGGACAGGCGGCGGAGAGCATGCCCGGCCCGACGAACCCGCCGTGCAGCGGCTCGTGCCCCGACCCGCCGCCGGACACCAGCGCGACCTGCCCGGCCACCGGGGCGTCCCGGCGGACGATCACCCGGTTCTCCACGTCCACGGTCAGGTCCGGATACGCGGCCGCCATCCCGCGCAGCGCGTCCGCCACGACGGTCTCCGGCACGTTGATCAACATCTTCATGGGTGCCTCCTGGTGAGACTAGCAGGTGGGCCCTTGACCTGCATTTCCCCAGGTCACGAGGGCTACGGTCAGTTATCGATCGTGGCGGTCGGCGGCGGCTCCGGTCGGGCTCCGGCGGTACTGATGCTGACTCGATGCCGACTTTGGTGACGGGGCGTCAGGTGCCTGTCGTCGTCGTTCGCGGCTCGGTTCACACGCTGATATCGGCAGTATCGACCTTGCGGCCGGGAAAGGTCACGTGGTGCGAAAACGGCTTCACCTTATGAGGGTGATCAATGAGAAGGGCGGAGGGTGAATCGGTCGCTCGGCGCGGTGACCGGAGAGGCGTGCTGAGTGACGGCTCGGCCTGTCTCCGGGTGCCCGCCGCGGCTGGTCGAGCGCATCGACCGCGGAGGCATGGGCACGGTGTGGCGGGCCGAGGACGAGGTGCTCGCTCGCACCTGTCCGACGCCGAGGTCGCCACGCTGTACGAACGGACCCGCCGCCAGGCGCGTAGCGCGGCCCGGGTCGTCCATCCCAACGTGGTCGTGGTCCACGACGTCCGTGGTCGTGGTCCACGACGTCGTCGAGGACGACGGGCGGCCCTGCATCGTCAGTGGACCACGGCCCGGAACGCCAGCCCGATCAGCCGGTCAGCCGTGGTCAGGGGAAGGCGAGGGAGCGGGCTGTGGTGCCGACGAGAGCGAGAGGCTTGAGTGCGCGGGATACCGCTCGTCGTAGCGGCGCAGCTTCCACAGCGCGACGGCGCCGATCCAGGTCACCAGGAAGGTGACCACGATGACGATGCCGATCGTGTTGAGGTCGACGGCGGCCAGCCATGACCACGGCGCGCGGTCGGCGGCGCCGAGCCGCTCCGCGAGCAGGGAGACCAGTTCGACCGTGCCGACGACGAACGCCACGAAGATCGACAGGCCGGTCATCGTGAGGTTGTAGTAGATCTTGCGCACCGGGTTCGAGAACGACCACTCGTACGCCTTCGCCATGAAGACGCCGTCGGTGGTGTCCATCAGGCTCATGCCGGCCGCGAAGATCAGGGGCAGCGCGATGATGGCGAGCGGCGGCAGCGTGCCGTCCGCGGCCGAGCCCGCCGCGAGGCCCAGCGCGCCGACCTGGGTGGCGGTGTCGAAGCCCAGGCCGAAGAGGACGCCCACGAAGTACAGCTGCCAGCTGTGCTCGATGAGCTTGTTGTAGCGGCCCTTGAAGACCCGGTTCATCAGGCCGCGGTCGGACAGCAGCTGCTCCAGTTCCTCGGGCCGGTGACGGCCCTGCTTCGCCTCCCGCCAGGTGCGGTAGATGCCGTGCAGCACGGCCAGGTTCATGGCGGCGATGGCGTAGAGGAACACACCGGAGACCAGCGTGCCGATCACCCCGCCGATCTCGGCGAAGCCGGCCTGGAAGCGGTTCGCCGCCTGCGCGGCGAAGGCGATGCCCAGGGACAGGCCGAACACGACGGACGAGTGGCCGAGCGAGAACGCCAGTCCCAGTCCGAGCGGACGCTTGCCCTTCTGCAGCAGGTAGCGAGTGGTGTCGTCGATCGCCGAGATGTGGTCGGCGTCGAATGCGTGGCGCATGCCGAGGGTGTACGCGAGTCCGGCCGCCCCGGCGTACAGGAGCGTGCCCTGACTGTCGGCGATGTCGTGGTACCGGGCGTTGTAGTAGGCGAAGAACCCGAAGCCCGCGACGTGCAGCGCGGCCACGAAGCCGTACATCGCCACCAGGCGGCGTATCTCGCCCCGGTCGAACCGCCGGTTCGGCCGGACGGATGTGGCGGTCGTGCTCATGGGCAGCCCTTTCGGGACGACGTCGATGGCCAAGCCTTACTGCGCTGATTCTTCAGATGCGAATCTTATGCAGCAAGGAGGGCTGCTTTCTCACCGGGTTCGGACGTCACGATGCCGGCTCGATCGGCAGCTCCAGGAGGACCTCCCAGCCGCCGTCGGCGGTGGGTCCGAACGTGACGGTGCCGCCGAGGAGGGCGGCACGCTGTCGCAGGGCCACCAGGCCGTAGTGCGCACTGGGCAGGGGCAGGGCGGGCCGGGTCGGCACGCTGTTGCCGACCGTGACACGAACGACGTCGCCCTTGCGGCGGGCGTGAACGGTGACGGCGGCGCCGGGTGCGTGTTTGCGTACGTTGGTCAGCGCTTCCTGGACGGTGCGGTAGACGGCGCGCTGCAGGGCCGGCGGAAGGTCGGCGGGCAGATCCGTCGTCAGGTCGGTGTCGATACCGCTGGCGTCGATCAGCCGCCGTAGGCCGGCCAGGGAGGGCTGCGGGGTCAGTTCCCCGGGGCGGCCGCGGGAGTCACGCAGGACGTTGACCATGTGCCGCAGTTCGTCGAGCGTCTGCACACTCAGTCGCCGGATGGTGGCTGCGGCTTCCCTCGCTTCGGCGTCCCGCGTGCCGACCTGCAGCGCACCCGCCCGCACCGCGATCAGGCTCACCTGGTGGGCGACCACATCGTGCATCTCGCGTGCCAGCTGCGCGCGCTCCTCGGCCAGGACGGCCTGTGCGCTCAGCCGCCGCTCATGGTCCCGGGCCTGCGAGATCTCGGCCAGCCGCAGCGACAGATCACACCGGGCCTGAACCAGCTGGCCGAGGAAGACGGGCGCCGCAGCCGTCGCCGCGGTATAGCCCAGAGTGATCAACGCCGAGGCGGTCCACAGATCCAGATGCGGCGGCGGCGACCAGGAGGTCATGTCGCAGAGCGTGTACGCCATGGCGCACACGGCCAGCAGCATCCGGCTCCGGGTGCGCGTGGCCAGGGTGTACAGCGCCGCCAGCGCGGCGAACGTCGCGTCCGACAGCAGGACAGCGGGCAAGGTGAGCAGGAAGGTCGGCAGCGGCCGGCGTCGGCGCAGCAGAAGCAGGCAGGCGGCGGCCAGGGCCAAGCCCATGCGCATCGGCTCGTCCACGCCGACATGCACCCAGACGTCCAGCAGTGCGGCGCCGACGAAGCCGGCATCACGCAGTGCGCCGGCCAGGCGGCGGGGCATCATCCCGGCTCCAGGTCTCGGGACGGTCTGAGGAGTCCGGCGCGTTCGGCGACCAGGGCTGCCTGGACGCGGCTGCCGACCTCCAGCTTGGTGAGGATGGCGCTCACATGGTCCTTCACCGTGCCGGTGCCCAGGTGCATCCGGGCGGCGATGTCCGCGTTGGACAGTCCCGCGGCGATCAGGACGAGCACGGCGCGTTCGCGCTCGGTCAGCCGGTCCAGGCCGCGGGTGGCGGGTCCCTGGCAGCTGGCCTCGAGGTATCCGTCCACGACGGTCCGCGTGACCTTGGACGACAGGACGGTTCCCCCGTCGGCCAGGGCGCGCACGAGGAACGGCAGCTGCTCCGGGTCGGTGTCCTTCAGCAGGAAGCCCGCCGCCCCGCAGCGCAGGGCCGTGGTCACGTACTCGTCCATGTCGAACGTCGTGAGCATGGCCACCACCGGAGGCTGCGGCAGCCGGCGCAGCTCGGCCAGGACGGACAGCCCGTCCACGTCCGGCATGCGGATGTCCAGCAGCACGACGTCCGGGCGCGTCTCCCGCGCCGTCCGTACCGCCTCCCCGCCGGGAACCGCCGCCACGACCTCCAGATCGTCCGCGGCGTCCAGGATGCACCGGAAGCCCGTACGGATCAGGGCCTCGTCGTCGACCACCAGTACCCGGACCACGCACGCTCCCACTCGCCGTCGGATCACCGTCCGTCGTACCACGCCGAGCAGCGCCCCGCTTCCCGAGACGGACCACCGGCCAGGTGGCGGGGCCGGGGCCGGCCGGTCGGCGGGGACGCTCCGGCCTGCTGCCGGATGGTTACGGCGACCGGGTTCACGAACCCTGGAGAACGTGGAACGCGACGAGTCGGACCGAGGTGGCGCCGGTGGAGACCGCCCGCTGCCGCCGCAAGGGGGCCGGCCCGACGGCCCAGCGGCATCGGCCTGGCGGTGCCGCACCCCGGCCACGTCACGCCGGGCCGCATGAGGAGGGCAGCCGCATGACGATCAGCCTGACACTGGTGTGCGCGCACCCCGCAGACGCGACCTTCGGGCCCGCTCTGCCCGGTGACTGCGGCATCGACGGAGTGAGCACCGTCCTGACGACGCTCGGCCCCGACACCCCGGCCATGCGGTCGCCCACGAGCCGCTGCGCACGAACCGCCGCAGCCCTCGCACTGAGGGCCACGGCGGAGCCCGCACTGCGCGACCTGGACCCCGGCACATGGCGCGGCCGCACCGCGGCCGACATCGTCGCCGCGGACCCCGACGGATACAGCGCGTGGCTCACCGACCCGGATGCCGCCCCCCACGGCGGCGAAACCGTACGCCAGCTCTGCCACCGGACCGGGCTCTGGCTCACCGGCCTGCCTGCCGACACCGGCCACGCCGTGGCCATCGTCGAACCGGCCGTGTGGCGGGCCCTCCTCGTACACGGCCTGTCCGCGCCCGCACGAGCCTTCTGGCAACTCCGGATATCGCCCTGGCACGCCGTCTGCCTCACGCGTCACCGTGGCGTCTGGAGCATCCAGCCGGCCACCATATTCCCCGCACCCAAGCGCCGGCCGGTGTCCGACACCGCCCAGCACCGGGCCGCGCTGCGGGCGTGACGGAGGGGGCTCCCCGACACTCGTCCTTCGCCCATACGTGGACGCAAGCCGTCGGAGCGTGATCGCCCGCTTACCATCTGTCGCATGCCGCAGGAATCTGCCGGCCGCGCGGGGGCGCGCAAGCCGGCCCCCGCTCTCCTCCTGGGACTGGTGCTGCTGCTCCTGTCCCACGCTGCCGCATGTGCCGGGCACCTTGCCGACGGCCACGCGCACGACGCACCGGTGGCCATGTCGGCGGCACCCGAGGCAGCCGGAGCGGCCGTGCTGCGGTCCGTCCGGCAAGCGGCGGAGGACGGCGACCCGGGTCACGGAGCGCGCGAACACCCCGGCCATGACAGCCTGTGCTGCGATCCCGCGGACCTGCCCGCCGGGCCGCGCGTCACGGCCGGGGCCGTGCTCCTCGCGTACACACTGCTCGCGCTGCTCTCCTTGCGTCATCGCGCCGTGGACGTCGTACCGCAGGGTGCCCCGCCGGGGGGAGTGAGTCCAGACCCCGTACGCGGCCCCTGCGGCTCCCACCTGCTCAACCTCGTGTGCGTCAGCCGTACCTGACGGTGCCGCCCGGCAGAACGCCGGGCCCTCCGGCACATCCACCCGTACGGCAGACACGTGGCTCCCGCGGCAGCGGAGCCACGAGAGGACCCCCACCATGAGCACTGCCCTGCGCGGCGTCACCTCGCACGACGTCACGTCCTTCCTCGCGGCACACGACCTTCCCGAACCGGCTGGAGCCCCCCGCCGGTCACCGGCCGGCATGGTCGGCAACACCCCTGTCCTGTGGGTCGGGGAGCCCTTCAACCCGCCGGGCCGCGGCTTCTGGGCCAAGCTGGAGGGCGCCAACCCCGGAGGAATCAAGGACCGCGCGGCCCTCCACATGGTCGACGCCGCACGAAAGCGAGGCGCCCTACCGCCGGGCGCCCCGATCATCGAGTCCACCAGCGGCACCCTCGGCCTCGGCCTGGCACTGGCCGGCATCACCTACGGCCATCCGGTCACCGTCGTCTCGGATCCCGGCATGGAGCCGTTGATGGTGCACCAGTTGCGCGCGCTGGGAGCCCACGTGGACGTGGTCACCGAGCCCGCCCCCCGGGGCGGCTGGCAGGAGGCACGTCGCCGGCGCGTGAGCGAGCTGCTCGCCCGCACGCCGGCGGCCTGGTGCCCCGACCAGTACAACAACCCCGACAACACCGCGGCCTACGCCTCACTGGCTCTGGAACTCGTCGTCCAGCTCGGACGGGTCGACGTCCTCGTCGCGGCCGTCGGCACCGGCGGCCACTCGGCCGGTGTCGCGCGCACGCTGCGCGCCTTCAACCCGCAGCTCAGGCTCGTCGGCGTCGACTCGGTGCACTCCACCGTCTTCGGCCAGCCCGACGGCCCCCGTCTGATGCGCGGACTGGGCAGCAGCATCCACCCGCGGAACGTCGACCACGCCGCCTTCGACGAGGTGCACTGGGTGGCCCCGCAGGAGGCGGTGTGGGCCTCCCGCAGGCTGGCCCGCGGCCACTGCGCCAGCGGTGGCTGGAGCGTGGGCGCCGTGGCACTCGTGGCGAACTGGCTGGTCCGTACCGAGCCGGAGCGGACCAGGATCGCCGCCGTCTTCCCCGACGGCGTGCACCGCTACTGGGACACGGTCTACAGCGACGACTACTGTCGCCGGCACCACCTGCTGCGACGCTCCCCGGCATCCGAGCCGGACGAGATCGCCGACCCGGCCGAGTGCGTGGTGGAGCGCTGGACCCGCTGCACGACCGTCACCGCACCCGAGGGAGCGGCGCGATGAAGTCCCTTGCCGCGCAGTTCCGTTCGTTCAACGGTTGTGTCCGACTCCTGATGGTCCAGCAGTTCACCATCAACACGGCCTTCTACATGCTGATGCCCTATCTGGCCGTGCACCTCGCGGACGGCCTGGGCCTGGCCGCCTGGTCGGTCGGGCTGGTGCTCGGGGTGCGCACCTTCACCCAGCAGGGCATGTTCCTCCTCGGCGGCACGCTCGCCGACCGGCTCGGCCACAAGCCCGTGATCATGACCGGGTGCGTGCTGCGGACGGTCGGCTTCGGCCTGCTGGGCTGCGTCGGCTCGCTCCCCGCGCTCATCGTGGCGTCGGCGGCGACCGGCTTCGCCGGCGCGCTGTTCAACCCCGCCGTTCGCGCCTGTCTGGCCGAGGCGGCGGGGGAGCGCCGCATGGCGGCGTTCGCCGCCTTCAACGTCTTCTACCAGGCCGGGATGTTCGTCGGCCCCCTGGTGGGGCTCGCCCTGCTGGCCGCCGACTTCCGGCTCATCTGCTCGGTGGCCGCGATGCTGTTCCTGGCGCTGACACTGGTCCAGCTGCGCCTGCTGCCGGCCCGCACGGGTACGCCGCAGGCCGAGCCCGACGGCGTGCTGGCCGACTGGCGCACGGTCGTCGCCAACCGCCCGTTCCTCCTCTTCTCCCTCGCCATGATCGGCTCGTACGTCCTCTCCTTCCAGGTGTACCTGGCGCTGCCGCTGCAGGCGCACCGCGCCGCCCCGGACAGCGGCGACGCGGTGACCACGGCGCTGTTCGCGGTCTCGGCCGCGGTCTCCGTGGCCGGCCAGCTGAAGATCACCGCCTGGGCCAAGGCCCACTGGTCGCCCCAGCGCGCCATGGTGTACGGCATCGCGCTCATGGGCGCGGCCTTCCTGCCCCTGCTCCTCGGGACCACACCGGTCACCCGGGCTTCGAACCCCCTGACCTGGGCCGCCGCGCTCACGCCGCTCCTCGCGGCGGTCACCCTCCTGGGGCTGGGCACCGCGATGGTCTACCCCTTCGAGATGGACACCGTCGTCTCCCTCGCACGCGGACGCCTGGTCGCCACCCACTACGGCCTGTACAACACCGTCGCCGGCCTCGGCATCACCCTGGGCAACCTGGCCACGGGCGCCGTCTGGGACGCTGCCGACCGCCTGGGACGCCCCGAGCTGACGTGGTGGGCGTTCGCGGCGACGGGCGGCATCTGCGCCGGTTGCGTGGGCCTGTTGGCGCGCTCGGGCCGGCTGACGGTGCGAACCGAGCGGGAACTCACGGCGGTTGCCTCGTGACGGGGTGACCGGGTTCGACACCGTGGACGTGGTTCGTGCGCCCCCGGCCGAGGCTGCACGGCGTCAGCGGCCGTCGCCCGTTGGCGCCTTCACCCCCGAGGGTGGAACAAACCCCTGAACAGCGCCATCGGCGAATTTCCGGGCCGGGCACCAGCACCATGGGAAGACCGACCCGGGACCCGCCCAGGACCGGCCCGGAACCCACCCCCCGAAGGGAACCTCATGCGCCTGCGCACAGCGCTGCTCTCCGTCGCGAGTGCTGTCACCCTTGTCCTCTCCGTATCCGCCTCCGCACATGCGGGGGCCGACGGCGCACTCGACTACGGCCTTGTCGAGGAGGGCGGCCGTCACACCGGAACGCTGGAAGACCCGGCCCTGAACGACTGCATCAACGTTCCCGAATTGGGGTCTTCCGCGGACTCGGGCACGTATGCGGACGCCCCGCACAACGCCACCAACGCCTATGCCGATGTGTACGAGGGCAGGAACTGCGAGGGCACCAGGACCACCCTCGCACCCGGTGCCCCCGGTTCCCCGGACACGCTGCACTTCCGGTCGGTGCTGTTCAGGCCCGCTGGGTGAGAGCCGCCCGGGGCGCGGGGCGACCGCGGCCCGCATCGGCCGGGCCGTCGGGGGAACTCGGGCGTCCGGGGACGGAAGCCGCCGACCGGCGGAGGAGGTGCCGTTGCCGTGGACGACTGGGAGATGTGGGAGATGCACGACGAGGTACGGCTGTCGCCGCGCGAACGGCTGGTGCTGCTGCAGATCGAGACCGACCTCCGGCAGGACCGCCGGTTCGCGCGCCGCATGGGGGACAGCCACCGCGGGGCCTGGCTGCCCGTGGCCGTACTGCTGCTGGGCATCGCCTCGGCGTTCGTGGCCGTCATGGGCATCCGCACCTCGGACCCCGCGCTGCTCGGCTGCTTCGCTCTCCTGTGGCCCCTGACCCTCCTCCAGGCCTTCCGTCTCCTCTGCCGCACGACCCGCCTCCGGTCCCACAGGGGGAGCGGAGGCGGGCGTGGCTTTCACGGCGGCGCACGGGGGCATCAGCCGTGGCTCTGACTTTGTCCTCAGGCTGCCCCGGCCACCGCCACCCGCTGCTGTCAGCTCTCCTTGCCTCGACCCGTCAGCGCATCGCGCATGCGGTCCACGAGGCCGGCGCCCGGGGCCAGGAGCTTGTTGGCCGGGGGAGTGTCCGGTGCGGAAGGGTGCGGGCGGGTGGGGGCCATCTTCTTCGCCCGGCGCACCTTGTCGCCCAGCTCCATCAGCGCGTCGGCGGGGCAGGCGCCCTCCAGCCGCGGGAAGAGGTTCTGCTCCTCGTCCGTCACATGTGAGCGGATCTCGCTCATCAGCTGCGCCATCAGCGTGTCGAACTGCGGATCGTCCGCCTGCAGGCCTTCCAGGTCCTTCATGATCTGTTCGGCCTTGGCGTGATCCTCGAGCTCCTTGTCGGCCAGGGCGTCCCCGCCGGAGATGTGCTCGCGCACCGCCGGGTACAGATAGGCCTCCTCCGCGACCGAGTGGCGCACCAGCTCGATCGTGGCCTGGTCGGCGAGGTTCTTGCGGTCCTTGGAGCCGGGCGGCAGCGCCTCGATACGGCCGAAGATCTCCTCGACCTCGCGGTGGTCGGTCGTCAGCTCCTGGATGACGTTTCCGCCGTGACCCATGTCGTTACCTCCTGCGAGACATCGCGGCGGCCCATGACGGCCTGCCGTCGCCGCGCCGAGTGCCCCGCGCGCGGCGCGCTACACGGCCCGTCGGCGCCGGGTCAGTGCAACGGGTGGCTGACTGCGGCCGTCCGGCCGACTCGGGTTGCATGAGGGAGATTGCACGACGAGGTACGGCTGTCGCCGCGCGAACGGCTGTGCCGCGGTCGTCCAGTCCGGCTCGGGTAGCCGCCGGGTCCGCGCAACAGGCCAACGGCACGCGGCCGTCCGGCCGACCCCGGCAGCCGCCAGGTCGGCGCAGTGAGCGAACGGGCCGTGACGGCCGTGCCCACCCTGCCCGGCTCGGTCGGCTCGGTCGGCTCGGCCGGCCCGGTCGGCTGTGCTCTCGGTCGGTCGCCGAGTCAGCGCATCGAGTGGCGCGCCGCGGCCGTGCGGCCCGATTCCGACAGCGTCCACCGCCACCAGTGGTCCAGCAACTCCTTGTCGAGCGCCCCCGAGTCCACCAGCGCGGGCCAGCCCACCGCCCGCGCCTGGGCGGTGACCTTGGCGCCGCCCGCGACCGGGTCCACGGCGATCACCGGCGTGCCGGTGCGCAGGGCGAGCACCAGGCCGTGCAGCCGGGTGGTGACGACGACGTCGAAGCGGGAGACCAGGGCGAGGAACTGCTCGGCCGTCGCGCACAGCCGCCAGTCGTCCGTGGCCAGCCGGGTGTCGGCCGGGACGCGGGCGCAGTCCTTCCCGGACAGCCAGCGGGTGAGCCGCGTGTTGACCTCCTCGTGCCGGCGGCGCGCGCCGTACTCGCCCTGCCCCTGGGAGAGCAGCACCCCGGCCACGGGCGGCAGCGGGCCCGCCGGGGCCGCTGCCGCGAGATCGTGCCGCGCCGGGGCCGCGGTGCCGTCCCGGGCGATGATCTCGTGGAAACCGGTGGCCGCGGGATCCGCCGGATCGACGACCGAGACACCGGCGGCGAGTCGCCGACAGGTCCCGAACCTGGCATGCAGTCCGGCGACTTGCGGCCCGTGCACCGGACCGCACACGAAGAGCACGGTGTCGTACGCCTCCGGCCGCGCCGCCTCCAAGGACAGCGCGCCGGGACGGAAGCCGGGGCTCCACGCCGTGTCGTGCGGGATGCCCGCCCGGGTCAGTGCGGCCGACGCGTGCCGCTGCGCGAGGGTGTCCCCGGCCGTCGCCTCCCCGTCCCGGAAGCTGAACCAGCCCGTCAGCAGAACCCGCCCGGGAGGCCGGCCGGACCCGCGCACCATGCGCAGCAAGCCGGCCGTGAGGTCGTCGTCCATGTCCCTCACCAGCCCTCTCCTGCCTCGCTGCGGCTCTTGCGGACCTCTCGAAGACGTCGCTGACCAGCGTCTTCCCGAGCCGCCCGCCCAGGGACCGCCGTCGGAGTCGCGCGAGTACCCCTGCTTCCGGACAATAAGAATCCAATGTGTGAAACCAACTGGTAGGGGCACTCAGCTGCCAGTGCCGTCCAGCCAGCGGCGGCCGAGCAGGGCGGTCCTCCGGACCAGCGGGACCCGTGCCCTGTGCAGAGATGTCTCTGCTTTCTCTCTGCTTTCTCCCCGTGCTTCCCTCAGTGGGCCGACGAGATCGGCCCGGCGACGCGGTACGCGCCGAACGCCCAGGCAGGAGCCTTGCGACAGCCCAGCCAGGAGCGTTCCACACGGGCGCGACGACGTGGACGAAGGAATGGCCCCCATGACTGGTGACACACCGTTTTCCTGGCGGCGCGCCCTCGTGACCGGCGGCGCCGGCTTCCTCGGCTCCCATCTGTGCGAGAGCCTGCTGGATTCGGGCGTCGAAGTCGACTGTGCCGACAATCTCGCCTGCGGGCGGCGCGAGAACGTCGCCCAGCTCGAGGACCGGCCTGGTTTCCGGTACGTGCACTGCGACGTCTCCGACGCCGACTGCGTGGAGTCGCTGACGGGGCCGTACGACCTGGTCCTGCACTTCGCCTGCCCGGCCTCGCCCGCCGACTACCTGCGCCTGCCGCTGGAGACCATGGACGTCGGCAGCCTCGGCACCCGCAACGCGCTCGCGATCGCCGAACGCGACGGCGCGCGGCTCCTGCTCGCCTCCACCTCGGAGGTCTACGGCGATCCGCTGGTGCACCCGCAGCACGAGGGCTACTGGGGCAATGTGAACCCCATAGGGCCGCGCAGCGTGTACGACGAGTCCAAACGGTTCGCCGAGGCCCTGGTCACCGCGCACGCCGGCAGCAAGGACACGAACGCCGGCATCGTGCGGCTGTTCAACACGTACGGGCCGCGCATGCGGGCCCACGACGGCCGCGCGGTGCCCACCTTCATCTGTCAGGCCCTGGCCGGCGAGCCGCTCACCGTGACCGGCGACGGCAGCCAGACCCGCTCGCTGTGCTACGTGGACGACACCGTCGACGGCATCCTCCGGGTTGCCGCGAGCAGGTCCGTGCGGCCCGTGAACATCGGCGGCAGCGACGAGATCACCGTCGCCGACCTGGCCCGCCGGGTGGTCGCCCTCACCGGCTCCCGCTCACCCATCGCGTTCGTCGACCGGCCCGTCGACGACCCCGGCCGGCGCCGCCCCGACACCACCCTCGCGCGCGAGCTGCTCGGCTGGTCGCCGCAGGTCCCCTGGGAGGAGGGCCTGAAGCAGACCATCGCCTACTTCGCCGCCCGGCCTCCCGAACCGGTCCCACGGGAGGAGGGCCCGGCACCGCAGTCCTGACCCCCGACCGCCCGCCGCACTGGAGCAGCGCATGCACGTCCTCGGTATCAACGCACTCTTCCACGACCCCGCCGCCGCCCTGATCACGGACGGCAAGATCGTGGCGGCTGCGGAGGAGGAACGGTTCTCGCGCCGCAAGCACGGCAAGCGGCCCGTCCCCTTCTCCGCCTGGGAGCTGCCCGAGCAGTCGGCCCGCTGGTGCCTGGAGCAGGCCGGCCTCACCCCGTCCGACCTGGACGCCGTCGCCTACTCCTACGACCCCGCGCTCGCCCGCCCCGCCGAGCGGTTGGGCTTGAACGACCCCTGGGACCATCTCCGCCAGGAGTACGCACGCCAGGCCCCGGACTTCCTCGCCGAGGCTCTGCCGGGGCTCGACCCGGCGAAGGTCAGGTTCGTCCCGCACCACGTGGCCCACGCCGCCTCCGCCGGACCCGTCTCGCCGTACCCGGACTGCGCCGTCCTCGTCCTGGACGGCCGCGGCGAGTGCGGCTCCCACCTGGCCGGCCGCTACACCAACCGCGAACTGACGGTCCTCGGCACCCAGCAACTGCCCGACTCCCTCGGCCTGTTCTACGAGGACCTCACCCAGCACCTCGGCTTCCTGCGCAGCAGCGACGAGTTCAAGGTGATGGCCCTCGCCTCCTACGGCACCCCGCGCTTCGCCGGCCGGCTGCGGGAGTACGTCCAGGCCGACGCGCAGGGCGGGTTCCGCGCCCGGCCCGTCCCCTGGGCCGACCTCGTCCCGCCCCGCCCGGCCGACGGCGCCTGGAGCCAGGACCACGCCGACCTCGCGGCCAGCGCCCAGCTCTGCCTGGAGGAGGCCATGCTCGCCCTCGCCCGGTGGCTGCGCGAGCGCACCGGCGAGGACGCGCTCACCATGGCCGGCGGTGTCGCGCTGAACTGCGTCGCCAACACCCGTCTGTGGCGCGAGAGCGGCTTCCGGCACGTGTGGGTGCAGCCCGCCGCCGGAGACGCCGGTACGGCCCTGGGCGCGGCGGCGCATGTCGCCGGCCAGAAGGACACCCTGGAGCCGATGCCGACCGCCGCGCTCGGCCGGGGCTGGACCGACGCCGAGCTGCGGTCGTGGCTGGAGCGGGCGGCCGTACCGTACGAGGAGCCCGCCGACATCGCCGAGACCGCCGCCGAGGCGCTGGCCGCCGACGGGATCGTGGCCTGGTTCCAGGGCCGCAGCGAGTACGGGCCGCGTGCCCTCGGGCACCGCTCGCTGCTCGCCCACCCCGGCAGGGCGGAGAACCTGGAGCGGCTCAACGCGGTCAAGGGCCGCGAGGAGTTCCGGCCGGTCGCCCCCATGGTGCTCGCCGAGCGCGCCGCCGAGATCTTCGACGGGCCGCTGCCCAGCCCGCACATGCTGTTCGTGCACGACGTGGCCGCCGACTGGAAGGACCGCATCCCGGCCGTGGTGCACGTCGACGGCACGGCCCGCATCCAGACCGTCGACCGCGCCCGGGAACCGCTGGTCGCCCGGATGATCGATGGCTTCGAGCGGCGCACCGGGCTGCCGGTGGTCGTCAACACCAGCCTGAACACCGCCGGGAGGCCCATGGTCGACGACCCGCGTGACGCCCTGGAGTGCTTCGGCTCCGCACCCGTGGACCTGCTGGTGCTCGGGCCGTTCGCGGTCCGCCGCGGGAAGGCGTTCGCATGACCGCCGTGTCCGCCTACACCGTCGTCGTCCCGACGATCGGCCGCCCCTGCCTCGCCGAGTGCCTGCGCGCGCTCGCCGAGGCCGCGGGGCAGCCGCCGTACGAGGTGATCGTGGTGGACGACCGGCCCGCGCCCGACGGCGAGCTGCCGCTGCGGGCGGCCGGGCCGCTGCTCGACCGGGTGCGGATCCTGCGCACCGGCGGCAAGGGCCCGGCCGCGGCCCGCAACGCCGGCTGGCGCACCGTCCAAACCCCCTGGACGGTCTTCCTCGACGACGACGTCCAGGTGCTGCCCGACTGGTCCCGGCTGCTCGCCGAGGACCTGCTGGAGGCCGACGAGGAGGTCGGCGGCATCCAGGGACGGCTGCGTGTCCCCCTGCCCCTGGACCGCCGGCCCACGGACTGGGAACGCAACACCAAGGGCCTGGAGAACGCCGCCTGGGCCACGGCCGACATGGCGTACCGCACCGACGCGCTCACCCGGGTCGGCGGCTTCGACGAACGCTTCCCGCGTGCCTTCCGTGAGGACGCCGACCTCGCCCTGCGCGTCCAGCGGGCCGGCTGGTCGCTGGTCCGGGGCAGGCGGATCACCCGGCACCCGGTCCGCCCGGCGCACTGGTGGGCCTCACTGCCCGCGCAGCGCGGCAACGCCGACGACGCGCTGATGAACCGGCTGCACGGGCGCGACTGGTGGGACCGCGCCCAGGCGCCCCGCGGCCGGCTGCGCCGCCACCTGGCCGTGACCGGTGCCGCCCTCGCCACGGCCGCCTGCGCGCTGGCCGGCCGCCGCAGGGCCGCCACCGCCTGCGCGGCCCTGTGGACGCTGGGCACGGCCGAGTTCGCCGTGGCCCGCATCCTGCCCGGCCCCCGTACGGCCCGCGAGATCGCCGGGATGCTCGGTACGAGCGTGCTCATACCGCCGCTCGCCGTGCGGCACTGGCTGCGCGGAGCCGTCCGCCACCGGCACGCACGACCGCTGGGAGGCACCGGGTGAAACCTGTCTCCGCCGTCCTGTTCGACCGCGACGGAACCCTCGTGGAGGACGTGCCCTACAACGGCGACCCCGACCGCGTCCGGCTCCTGCCCGGCGCCGCGGCGGCCGTCGCCCTCGCACGCTCCCACGGTCTCGCCACCGGTGTCGTCAGCAACCAGTCCGGCATCGGACGCGGCCTGCTCACCGCGGACGACGTGCGCCGCGTCAACGAGCGCGCCGACGCCCTGCTGGGCGGCCTGGACACCTGGGAGTTCTGCCCGCACACCCCGGACGCCGGCTGCGACTGCCGCAAGCCGCGACCGGGCCTGGTCCTCGCGGCCGCGGCCCGGCTGGGGGTGGCACCCGCCGAGTGCCTGGTGGTCGGCGACATCGCCGCCGACGTGCTGGCGGCACGCGCGGCAGGCGCCCGCGGGGTGCTCGTACCGAATGCGGCCACCGCACCGGCGGAGGCCGAGCGCTTCGCCGGCCAGAGCGCCCCTGACGTGCTCACCGCGGTGCGCGCGGCGCTCGCCGGGGCTGCGGGGGCGCGGTCGTCTGCGGGGGCCGCGGCGGTCCTCGGCCGAACCCGGCCCTGCGGACGGGACCTTGCGGCCCGGGGCCGGGCGGGGCCGTCCCCGTCGGACGCGGCGTGCCCGGGAAGGAGGCGGTCGCCGTGAGGGCTCTCGTCGTGCGGCTCGACAGCTTCGGGGACGTACTGCTCGCCGGGCCGGCCGTGCGTGCCGTCGCCGCCCACAGCGCGCACGTCACCGTGCTGTGCGGTCCGCGCGGCGCGGATGCGGCGCGGCTGCTGCCCGGGGTCGACGAGGTGCTGGTGTGGGAGGCGCCCTGGGAGGGCTTCGACCCGCCCGACGTGAGCCGGGAGGACGTCGAGGACCTGGTCGGCCGGCTGCGCGCCAGGGCCTTCGACGCCGCGCTCGTGCTCACCTCCTTCCACCAGAGCCCGCTGCCCACCGCGCTGTTGCTGCGGCTGGCCGGCGTCGGCCGGATCGGTGCCGACAGCGTCGACCACCCCGGGCGGCTGCTCGACGTACGGCACCGGCGGCTGCCGGGTCGCCACGAGGTGGAGGCGGCGCTCGACACCGCCGCAGCCATGGGCTTCCGGCTGCCTGAAGGAGACGAGGGGCGGTTGCGCGTACTTCCGCCCCCGGACACCGGCGGCCTCACCGGCAACGGCCCGTACGTGGTCCTGCACCCCGGCGCCAGCGCGCCCGCCCGCGCCTGGAACCCGCACCGGTGCGCGGACGCGGTCGCCCTGCTCACCGACGCCGGGCACCGCGTGGTCGTCACCGGCGGCCCGCACGAGCGCGTGCTCACCCGGTGCGTCAGCGGGGACGTGGGCGTCGACCTCGGCGGGCGGACCTCCCCGCGGACCCTCGCGGGCGTGCTGCGCATGGCCGACGTCGTGATCAGCGCCAACACCGGCCCCGCCCACCTCGCCGCCGCCGTCGGCACCCCGGTCGTGTCGCTGTTCGCGCCGGTCGTCCCGGCCGAGCGCTGGGCGCCGTACGGCGTTCCCACCATCCTCCTCGGCGACCAGTCGGCGCCGTGCGCGAACACCAGGGCGCTGACCTGCCCGGTGCCCGGACACCCCTGCCTGGACGAGGTCACCGGCCAGGACGTGGTGCGCGCGGTGCACAAGCTCATCCAGGAGCGGCACTCATGAACATCCTCGTCTGGCACGTGCACGGATCATGGCTGACCGCCTTCGTGCAGGGCCCGCACACCTACCTGGTCCCGGTCACCGACGACCGCGGCCCCGACGGACTCGGCCGTGCCGTCACCTGGGACTGGCCCCAGACCGTCGAGGAGCGCACCCCGAAGCAGCTGTGGGACAGCGACATCGACCTGATGGTGCTGCAACGGCCGCACGAACTCGACCTGGCCCTGCGCTGGACCGGCCGCCGCCCCGGCGTGGACGTACCCGCCGTGTACGTCGAGCACAACAGCCCCGATGAGACTCCGGAGCGCCAACGGCACCCGCTGGCCGGGCAGTCGAAGATCCCGATCGTGCACGTCACCCACTTCAACCGGCTCATGTGGGACAACGGCCACGCCCCCACCGAGGTCGTCGAACACGGCATCATCGACCCCGGCCACCGCTGGACCGGCACCGAGCGCCGCGCGGCCGTCGTCGTCAACGACCCCGTGCGCAGGGGCCGTACGACCGGCACCGACCTGCTGCCCCGCTTCGCCCGCTGCGCGCCCCTGGACGTCTTCGGCATGCGCACCGAAGGGCTCGCCGAGCACCTCGGCCTGCCCCCCGACCGCTGCCGCGCCCGCGACCTGCCCCAGCACGACCTGCACCGTGAGATGGCCCGCTGCCGGCTCTATCTGCACCCCGTGCGCTGGACCTCGCTCGGGCTGTCGCTGCTGGAGGCGATGTTCCTCGGCATGCCGGTGGTCGCCCTCGACACCACGGAGGTACGGGAGGCGATACCCGACGGCGCCGGGGTGGTCTCGAACCGTCTCGACGTACTGGAGGACGCCGTACGGGCCCTCCTCGCCGAACCCGAGCTCGCCCGCCGCACCGGCGCGGCGGCCCGGGCCGCGGCCCAGGCCCGCTACGGAGAGCGGCGCTTCCTGGACGACTGGGAGCGCCTGATCAAGGAGGTCACCCGATGAGCCGCATTCCGCACACGGCCGGGCGCATCGCCATGGTCTCCGAGCATGCCAGCCCGCTGGCCGCGCTCGGCGGGCCGGACGCCGGCGGCCAGAACGTGTACGTGGCGCAGGTAGCCCGGCAGCTCGCCAGAAGGGGATACCGGGTCACGGTGTACACCCGGCGGGACTCGGCGAGCCTGCCGGACCGGGTGACCCTCATCGACGGCGTGCAGGTGGTGCACGTGCCCGCCGGGCCGCCCGCCCCCGTCCCCAAGGACGAACTCCTGCCGCACATAGACGAGTTCGGAGCCTGCCTGGCCCGGCAGTGGTCGCAGAACCCGCCGGACGTGGTGCACTCCCACTTCTGGATGTCGGGCCTCGCCGCCCTCGCCGGCGCCCGGGACCTCGGCATACCGGTCGTGCAGACCTATCACGCGCTGGGCACGGTCAAGCAGCGCTACCAGGGCGCCGCCGACACCAGCCCGCCGCAGCGCCTCGCCATCGAGGAGGCCGTCGGCCACGAGTGCGCCCGGATCATCGCCACCTGCAGCGACGAGGTCGCCGAGCTGAAGGCCATGGGCCTGCCGGAGGACCGGATCAGCGTCGTACCGTGCGGCGTCGACCCCGACCAGTTCGCACCCGCCGCCCGCCCCCGCCCGGCCGGTGCCCGCAGGCGGCTGCTGTCCGTCGGCCGGCTGGTGCCCCGCAAGGGCTTCGACCGCGCGATCCGCGCCCTGGCCGGCATCCCCGACGCCGAACTGCTCATCGCGGGCGGCCCCGAGGCCGATCTGCTCGGCGCCGAACCCGAGGCCCAGCGCCTCTACGCCGTCGCCGGCGAGTACGGCGTCAGCGGCCGCGTCACCCTCCTCGGCGGGATCAGCCGGGCCCGGATGCCCCGGCTGATGGCCGGCGCCGACCTCGTGCTGTCGCTGCCCCGCTACGAGCCCTTCGGGATCGTCCCGCTGGAGGCCATGGCCTGCGCCACGCCGGTCGTCGCCACCGCGGTCGGCGGTCAGCTCGACACGGTCGTGGACGGCAGCACGGGCGTGCTGGTCCCGGCCGACGACGACTACGACCTGGGCGCCGTCGTCCGTGCGCTCCTCGCCGACCCCGACCGGCTCGCCCGGTACGGCGCCGCCGGCCGGCAGCGGGTGCTGACCCACTACACCTGGGACCGCGTCGCCGACGGCGTGGCGGCGGTGTACGGCGCCGTGTCCTCGATCCCCTCGCTCTCCGGAGTCGTCCGATGAAGACCGTCCACGACACCACGCACTGCGACGACCTCGCCAAGGCCCTGGACGCGTTCCGCGAGCACAGCCCCCTCATCGAGGAATGGGGCAGTGAACTCGCCCGCCGCCTCGGCTCCGGGGCCCGGCTGCTCGTCGCCGGCAACGGCGGCAGCGCGGCACAGGCCCAGCACCTGACCGCCGAACTCGTCGGCCGCTACCGCCACGACCGGCCCCCGTTCTCCGCGATCGCCCTGCACGCCGACACCTCGTCCACGACCGCGATCGCCAACGACTACGGCGTCCAGGAGATCTTCGCCCGGCAGACCGCCGCCCACGGCCGCCCCGGGGACGTGCTGATGCTGCTGTCCACCAGCGGCGCGAGCGCCAACCTGCTGGCCGCCGCCGAGTGCGCGCACCGGCTCGGCATGACGGTGTGGGCGCTGACCGGCCGGGTCCCCAACCCCCTCCAGCTCGGCGCGGACGACGCGCTGTGCGTGGACGCGCCGGTGGCCGCCACCGTGCAGGAACTCCACCTGGTCGCCGTGCACATGCTCTGCGAGGCCTTCGACAGCGCGGTGGAGCGCGGGGAGGCGGACCGCAGCGAGTCCGGCGGCGTGGACGGCAGGCCGGGTGTCGTCGGCCGGCTCGTCGGCCGGGCCCGCACGGTCGGCCGGTCCGTGGACGGCACGCCCGTGGCCCCGAGGAAGGGACACGCATGAACAGTTCGCGCACCCGCCTGGTCGTCGTGGGCGACGCGCTGCTCGACCACGACCTGTGCGGCCGGGCCGAGCGGCTGGCCCCGGACGCCCCCGTGCCGGTGGTGCACGGCACCCGGCGCAGCTCCCGCCCCGGCGGCGCGGCCCTCGCCGCCTGCCTCGCCGCCACCGACGGCCGCCCGGTCACCCTCGTCACCGCGCTCGGCGACGACCCCGCCAGCGACACCCTGCGCGAGCTGATGGCCGGTCGTGTCGACCTGGTCGAGGTGCCGCTGGACGGCACCCTGAGCAGCAAGACCCGGGTCATGGCCGGGGACCGGCCGCTGCTGCGCCTGGACGACGGCGAGGGACGGGCCCGCGCGGCCACGGGGGCCGCCGAGGCCGCCGTGACCGGAGCCGACGGCGTCCTGGTCGCCGACTACGGCCGGGGCACCGCCGACGTCCTGCGCGCCGCCCTGACCACTGCCGCCACCCGGACGCCCATGGTCTGGGACCCCCATGTACGCGGCCGGCCCCCGGTCCCCGGTGTCCGCCTGGCCACGCCCTCCGCCCAGGAGGCCCGCGCCTTCGCCCGCACGCTGGACGACGCCGACGGGACGGGTGACGAGGCCGGACTGCGCACCGCCGCCCGGGACGCCCGCACCCTGGTCCGGGCGTGGCAGGCCCGGGCCGTCGCCGTGACCCTGGGCGAGCGCGGCGCGCTGCTCTCCCACGGCGAGACACCGCTGCTGGTACCGACCCCAAAGGAATCAAACAAACCGATGTCAGCGATCAAGAAGTTCCAAGTCACCTTTGACTGCGCGGAACCTGAGCGCCTTGCTCGTTT